>NZ_DBHIXS010000013.1:0-46179 GCF_057270515.1 Pseudoleptotrichia sp.
GTTTCAAAAAATCTTCAAAATCAAACTGATTTTTTCTAAATTTTTCTTCCATTTTTTTAGCTTCATTTTCATCGATAGCTTCCTGAGCTTTTTCCACAAGGGAAACTACATCTCCCATTCCGAGTATTCTCGAAGCAAGTCTGTCAGGATGAAACGGTGCTATATCATCAAGTTTTTCTCCTTCACTTATAAATTTAATGGGCTTTCCTGCCACTTCCTTTACGGAAAGGGCAGCCCCTCCTCGAGTATCTCCGTCGAGTTTTGTCAGAACAACACCCGTTATATCCAACTGTTCATTAAAAGTTTTTGCAACATTTACTGCGTCCTGACCTGTCATACCGTCTACAACGAGGAGTATCTCATGAGGACTGAAAGTTGTTTTTATATTTTGAAGCTCTTCCATAAGCTGTTCATCAATATGCAGACGTCCCGCAGTATCTATTATTACATAAGTTGCGTGAGCCGATTTTGCTTCTTCTATCCCTTTTTCACAGATTTCTATTACATCAGTGCTTTCATCAATAGTAAAAGAAGGAACTTTTATCTGTTCTGCCAAAACTTTCAGCTGCTTTTTTGCCGCAGGTCTGTATACGTCAGCTCCGATAAGAAAAGGACTTTCCCCTTTGGATTTCAGATATTTTGACAGTTTCCCTGCAAAAGTTGTCTTTCCAGCCCCCTGTAACCCTGAAAGCATTATTACAGTCGGAGCTTTGGCAGCTTTAGCTATGAGTACATTTGTTCCCCCCAGAACTTCCACAAGCTCATCATTTACTATTTTGATAAATTGCTGGGTAGGATTGACTCCTTTTATTACGTTTTCTCCAAGAGCCTTATCCCTTATTTTTGCAACAAAATTCTTTGCAACCGTATAATTTACATCCGCTTCCAGTAATGCCAGTCTGACTTCTCTCAAAGCTTCTTTCATATTTGCTTCGGTCAATTTCCCCTGACCGCTTACTTTTTTAAATATATCCTTAAATCTGTCTCCTAAGTTATTAAACATTAAAGCACCTCATTATAATCAAAATCTTCTATTATTTTTTCTAAATTTTCTCTTGTAAAATCATCTCTTAAATTTTCCAGTTTTCTTTTCAGTTTTTTTTCTTTTTCAAACATTCCCAATTTTTCCTCATATTCATCCAACTGTTTAAATCCTCTTTTTATATTGTCAAAAACTGCTTGTCTCGTGATTTCATATTTTTCAGCAATCTCACTCAATGACTCATTTTCCTCAAGATAGAGTTCCAAATATTTTTTTTGTCTCTCGGAAAACAGTTCACTGTAATATAAGAAAAGGATAGAATATTTCAAAAAATTATCCAATTTGTCCATAATTTCCTCTATTCATATAGATTTAGGCTTTATCCATTTACTGTCTTTTCCCATAGTGTAGTTTTTTATAAATTCTTCCTTGAATTCCTTAAATCTTTTTTCTAAAATAGCGTTTCTCGCGTCTTCCATTAATTTCAAAAGAAAATATAAATTATGATAAGTGGTAAGTCTCTGTCCCAAAATTTCTTCCGCTTTAAACAAATGTCTTATATAGCCCCTCGTATAATTTTTACATACATAACAGTCGCATTCATCTAAAGGTCTTTCATCTTTTGAATATACAGCATTTTTTATTACAAGTCTGCCATATTTTGTAAATACCGTTCCATGCCGACCTATCCTTGTAGGCTGGACACAGTCCATCATATCTATCCCATGTTCTACAGCTTCCAGCATATCCAAAGGTTCTCCTACACCCATTAAATATCTCGGCTTATTTTCAGAAACTTTAGGAGTAATGTATTTCAATATTCTGTACATATCTTCCCTCGGCTCTCCCACTGCCAGTCCTCCTATAGCATAACCTGCAAAATCATCGTCCATTTTGTACAGCTCTTCCAAACTTTTATCTCTCAAATCCTCGTATATTCCTCCCTGAACTATGGCGAATAATCCTTGTCTGTCTTTATTTTTATTGGCTTCTATACATCTTTTTGCCCATCTCGAAGTTCTTTCTACAGAAGGTATCATATATTCCCTCGACGACATCCCGTGAGGACACTCATCAAGTACCATCATTATATCACTCCCGAGATTATTTTGTATGGATATCGACTTTTCAGGAGAAAGGAAATGTTTTGAGCCGTCTATATGAGACCTGAAATGGACTCCCTCTTCTTTTATCTTTCTCAAATCTCCCAGACTGAACACCTGAAATCCTCCACTATCAGTCAATATAGGTCTGTCCCAGTTCATAAATTTATGCAGTCCGCCAAAATCATCAATCAGCTCATCTCCCGGTCTTAGATAGAGATGATAAGTATTTCCAAGAATTATTTGCGCATTTATTTTTTCAAGCTCTTCTTTTGTCATTGTTTTTACTGTAGCCTGTGTACCTACCGGCATAAAAACAGGTGTCTTTATTACCCCGTGAGGAGTTTCTATTATTCCTGCCCTCGCATTTCCGTCAGTAGCTTCCATTGTGTATCTCACGGGATTTTCAAATTTACTCATAATTTCCTTTTTCCTCCGAATTTCTTTTTCAAATTTCTTTTCCGGATTTATTTTTTATCCGATTTTATTAATTTCATAATTTTTTGAACTGCTTATTTATTTCCTCATTATGTCAACTATATCTTTCATGGACATAAGGTTATTGGCAAGCCTTTCAAAATCTTCCCTTTTTCTAATCATAATTCCGAAATGAAGCAGCACATATCTGTTCATATTTTCTTTTACGTGATTTGTATTGACATTTATCAGTTCCATTTTATATTCGTTCAGTATTCTTATGATGTCGAGCAGCATTCCGTTTCTCTCTATCGCTTTTACAGTAAAATTGAACTGATATTTGGTCATCGAATTTGTAGCCTCTTCATCCCAGAAAACTTCGATTTCCCTATCAGGTTCATGCTCCATTAACGAATGAAAATTATCGCAGTCGGCTCTGTGTATGGCAATCCCTCTACCTCTCGTAACATATCCTCTTATTTCATCTCCCGGCAAAGGATTACAGCATTTGGCAAAACGGTACATAGTATTTTCCGTACCTGATATTCTCACTCCGCCATAGCTTTTTTCCTTACGTCTGTTCCCTTTTTCAGTTTCCTCCTCAAGAACCTGTTCCAGATTTTTTTCTTCCTTTGTTTCAAATTTATTTAAAAATCCGTCAAGGGACAAATCTCCCACTGCAAATTTATAAAACAGCAGCTCCATTGTAGCTATATTAAATTTTTTCATATACAGGAACACTCTCTCGTCTTCTTCAAGGTCTTTCAATTTTATCCCGAGTTTATCAAATTCCCTTTCAAGAAGCTGTTCCCCCTCTTTAGTCTTTTCTTCAAATTCCTTATCCTTAAACCACTTTCTTATTTTTATTTTTGAACCGTGGTTATTTACCATATTAATCCAGTCTTTTCCAGGGCCTTTTGTATTTTTCGAAGTCAGAACTTCGACTTTATCTCCATTTTCAAGTACTTGGTCTAACTGGACTATTCTGTCATTGACTTTTGCTCCTATAGTTCTGTAGCCTATCTGAGTATGCACCTGAAAAGCAAAATCAAGGGCAGTCGAGCCGTTTGCCAACTCCATTACATCTCCCTTGGGAGTAAATACAAATATCGTCTGGTTCAGTACATTTCCTGTGATTGTCTGAGCAAATTTTTCAGGGTTTTCCGAATTTGTCTCGATTATTTTTTTCACCGCCGCATAATATTGTTCATTTTTTACTTTAGATTTCTTTTCTTTGTATTTCCAGTGGGCAGCAACCCCGTCTTCGGCTATTCTATGCATTTCAAAAGTTCTTATCTGTATTTCCACATTCTGGTCATTAGGCCCTTTTACAGTAGTATGTATCGACTGATAACCGTTTGACTTGGGAACAGCTATATAATCCTTAAATCTTCCCGAAACAGGCTCGAAAAGATTATGAATTATTCCAAGGACATTATAGCACTCTTCTTCTTTATCCACTATTATTCTCATCGCGATAAGGTCATTCAAATCGGCAAATTTCTTTTCCTTTTCGTACATTTTTCTGTAAATACTGTATAAATGCTTCGGTCTACCTGTTACTTCAGATTTTACATTGTGTTTTTTCAGTTCTTCCTTTATTTTTTTAATAATATTCGCCGTGTATCTTTCCCGTTCTTCCCTTTTTGAATTTACTAAATCACTTATTTCCTTATAGTCTTTAGGATACAAAAATCTAAAACTTATATCTTCCAGCTCCCATTTTATCCTTGCCATACCTATCCTGTGGGCAATAGGAGCATATATTTCAAGAGTTTCCTTAGACTTTATCTGCTGTTTTTCAGGAGTCATATATTTCAGAGTACGCATATTATGAAGCCTGTCCGCTAATTTTATAATTACGACCCTTATATCTTCGGACATTGCCACAACCATTTTTCTGATATTCTCTATTTTTTTACTGTCAGTTCTCGGCAAATTTCGGAGTTTTGTAACTCCGTCAACTAATTTGCTCACATCTTTTCCGAAAGAATACTCTATATCAGGGAGCGTAATCAGTGTATCCTCGACTACATCATGGAGAATTCCTGCAACTACGGTATCCGTATCCATTTTCATATCGACGAGTATTTCAGCCACTTCCACAGGATGTAAAATATAGTCCTCTCCGCTTCTTCTTTTCTGCCCTACGTGAGATTCCGCAGCTAATGTATAAGCCTCCGTTATTTTGTTTATATCGACTTCCAGATTATTTTCCTTTATTCTGTCAATCAGTTTCTGTAATAATTTTTTTTCTTCCATATCTTTTCTCCGTTTCCTAAAGACAAATCAGTTAAAGTCATCAGCATTTATTAAATAAAAAGACTGACTCAAAAAAGCGGAAAAGCATTTTCACTTTCCTTTCCTAAACCTTGCAATATAGGCATAGGAAATATGAAGACTATGATAAAGTCATCATTTGAGACAGTCCCTGTCGTAATTTAGTATTGTAATTGAGAATAGACATTATGACCGGATAAAACATCTCTCCCTTTCAAACCTTCAAGTTCAATCATAAAAGCCAGTTCATATATGCTCGCTCCCAGCATTTCCACTAATTTTACCATAGCGGCAGCAGTTCCCCCTGTCGCAAGCAAATCATCGACAATCAAAACTCTGTCTCCTTTTTTAAAAGAATCTTTATGAATTTCTATACTGTTTTTCCCGTACTCAAGCTCGTATTCGACTTTTACAGTTTCAGCAGGAAGTTTTCCTACCTTTCTTGCAGGAACAAAGCCCGCTCCAATGTTATAAGCGATAGCAGCACCGAAAATAAACCCTCTCGCATCTGCTCCTAAAACATAGTCGATTCCTTTGTCTTTATATCTTTCAGTAAAATCTTTTATAACAATATGAAGTCCCTTTTTATCTTTTAATGCAGTTGTAATATCTCTAAATATAATACCTTTTTCAGGAAAATCAGGAATAGTTCTTACTAATCCTTCCACTTCTTTTTTTTCTTCAGCTGTCATTTTTTCCTCCTATTTATCCCATAACAGACCTAAATACGGGACTATTTTTTCTTTATTTAATAATTGTATTATCTGTTCTTTTATATTTGGATACAATTTTATATTTTTTATTTCCTCTTTTTTAAAAAATCTCAAATCAGTGAGCATTTCTTCATTTCCCAGTTTTAAACTTATTTCTGAAAAATTTTTTCTCTTAATCTTAAAATATAAATTTATTACATGTTTTTTTTTATCGGGAGCTATTGTTTCTGAAAGAAAAAGAAAACTCTCGACTTCTATATCCAGATTTGTTTCTTCCTTGTACTCCCTGATAAGAGATTCGGCTGTACTTTCTCCCCAGTCTACTCCTCCTCCGGGTACAAGCCAATATTTTTTATCATTTTTCGTATGTTCTATCAAAAGTATTTCATCATTTTCTATTAAAATCCCTGCAACTCTCACTCGCGGCCTAATCGTCTCCATTATCTGTTTCCCTTTCATTATTTTTTTCGGTAATTACTACCCTTATTTTCTCTATTCTTTTATTATCAACTTCCATTACCTTCAAAATAAATCCGTTTCCTTTTACCTGATCTCCTACTTCGGCAACTTTTCCCAGCTCATCCTGAACATAACCCGAAACTGTATCGTATTCTTCGGAAATAGGAATATCTGTCTCAAGCTCCTCATTCAACTCTTCTATTACCGTATCACCCTTTATGTCATAAATGGTTTCCTTTATCTGCTGAATGTTCTCTTCCTCCTGATCAAATTCATCCCTGATTTCTCCTACAATTTCTTCAAGTAAATCTTCGATAGTTACTATCCCCAAAGTACCTCCGTATTCATCAATTATTATTGCCATGTGAGACTGTTTTCTTTTAAATTCTTCGAGTAACTCTACCAATGTTTTTGTTGTCGGTACAAAATAAGTTTCTTTCATAAGCTCTTTAATCTTCAAATCGGAATTTTTCACTTTATCATATTTTATCAAATCTTTCATATAGACTATCCCGACTATTTTATCTATGGTTTCATTATATACAGGTATTCTTGAAAATCCCTGCTCAACCACCTCATCCCAAACTTCTCCCAATGTCTTTTCCATATCAAGAGCAAAAACCATTGTTCTCGGTGTAAGTATTTCCTTGACCGTAGTATCTGAAAATTCGAAAATACTGTGTATCATCTCTTCTTCGCCCTCTTCGATTACTCCTACTTCGGTACCCTCTTTTACAAAAGTCTTTATATCTTCCTCAGTAATTTCAAACATCTGTTCTTTCGCTTTTATTCCGAATAGTTTAATTATTATCTTCGATATTTCAAGAAAAAACAGAATTATCGGTCTTAAGACAATCCTTACTGTATTTAACGGTACTATAAATGTTCTGGACATTTTAGATACATTATTTTTTGCAAATACTCTCGGTGTAATTTCAGTAATCAAAAGCATTATAATTACTATAACAACATATACTGAAAACATATAAAAAGATTTACTTATATGACTGAAAAAAAGATTATAATGACTTTCTGCCAACATTACCGATATATACACGAGAAATACGTATATAGCCGTCTTTCCTAATAAAAGAGTTGCCAAAAGTTCATTGGGATTTTTCAGCCATAGTCTTAATAATTTCGCCTCTTTTGAGTCTTTTTCCCTAATTTCTCCTCCTATATGTATTCTTTTAAGAGACGTCAATGCAGCCTCTGCTGCCGAGAAAAAAGCAGATAAAAACAATAATATAATCAATAATATAATTTTTATCCAAATCCTCTGTTCTTCCAAAATATATTACACCTTCCTTTTATTCTATTATAACTAAAGCCTGACCTTTTTTTATCGCATCTCCGTCTTTTACCAATATTTTTTTCACTTTTCCTGAAACTGAAGATTTTACTTCATTCATAAGTTTCATCGCTTCCACGATACACAATGTCTGTCCTTCGGTTACTCTGTCTCCCTCTTTGATAAAAGGTGCCGACGTAGGCGACGGAGCTATATAAAATGTTCCTACCATTGGTGATTCGATTTTTGTTCCACTTATTTCTTCAGTAGCTGCGACTGCTTCCGTAACTGCCGGAGCTGCCTCTGCGATTTCTTCCTGAGATGTCGAGTTGTTTATCCCTGCCTGCATATTCACAGGAGCTCCACCGTAAAATACTGCTCTTTTTTCTTTTTCCTTTTTTCTTATCTGTACTTCAAAGTTGTTTTCTTCGTACTGAACCGCATTCAACTTATTTTCATTCATGCTTTTAGCCAGTTCTTTTATAAATTTTATTTTTTCTTTCATGAAGTTACTCCCTCCGATTTTTATGTTTCCTTATTTTTTTATATTATTTAAATTTCGTGTTACTCAATGTTATTTAAATTTTTTCGTTTTTTTGGATTATTCTTTTAGTTCTTTATTATATAATTAAAAATATTCCATTGCCATTTGAAAATACTATTGAAAAAACTATTTCTTTTTCCTGAATTATTTTTCCACTTTATTGACATAAGATTTAAAAGTATTCTTTATCAGGCTCGCTATTGTCATAGGCCCTACTCCTCCGGGTACAGGAGTTATATAACCCGCTTTTTCGGATACTTCTTCATAATCCACATCGCCACAGAGCTTTCCGTTTACTCTGTTTATCCCTACATCAATTACAACTGCTCCTTCTTTTATATCATCTCCCTTTATAAAATTTGGAACTCCGACAGCAGCTATAACAATATCGGCATTTCTGATTTTTTCCTTTATATTTTTAGTCTTTGTATTACACACCTGTACCGTAGCACTTTTTTCTATGAAAAGAATGGCAGCGGGTTTGCCTACTATATTGCTTCTTCCTATGATTACAGTATCTTTCCCCGCAGGGTCTATACCATATTCATCCAAGAGCTGCATTATCCCGTAAGGAGTGCACGGCAAAAATCCTGTTTTATCTCCTATTATCATTTTCCCAAGATTTACGGAATGAAATCCGTCCACATCTTTTTCAGGAGAAATAGCATTTATTATTTTAAGCTCGTCTATCTGTGCAGGTAACGGCAACTGCACCAGTATACCGTCTATTTTATCATCTTTATTCAATTTTTCAATTTCTTCTATTAAATCTTTTTCGGTTACGTTTTCATCAAGTTTTATTGTCCGTGAATAAATTCCGGCTGTTTCACATGCCTTTATTTTGTTTTTCACATAGATTTCCGACGCAGGATTATCTCCCGCCATAATTACAGCAAGACCTGCTGCTCTTCCATACTTATCTTTCAGCAATTTATGTTCTTTTTCTATATATGCCAGAGTTTTCTGGGCGATCCCTTTCCCGTCTATTTTTATCAAATTATTCCTCCTTATTGTTACTGTTTAGCCTCCAGAAATTCAGCTCCTGAAGTTTAGCAGAAATATCCATATCCACAACTACAATATTTTTCGGTAATTCCAGTTTATATGTAGTCATATTCAGTATAGCTTTTATTCCGTCTTTTATAAGTTTTTCGGCAGCGACCTGTGCCTGTTCCTTTACAACTGCCAATATAGCTGTTTCAACTGTGTCCGTAGAATTTTTTATAAACTCCCCTACAGTGTCCACATCTCTTATTTCCATTTTCAAATCAGAAATTTTTACCCCGATTTTTTCTCTATCTTTATCAAATACCCCGACTATTTTAAAGCCTTTTCCTAATACTTTGCTGTTCGATGTTATCATTTCTCCCATTTTTCCGTGTCCTACTATGATAACATCATTTACTTTGTTTATTCCTAAAATTTCTTCGATGATTTCAATTAATTTTTCAATATCGTATCCTTTTCCCCTGACACCAAATTCCCCAAATGTCGACAAGTCTTTTCTGACTTGTGCCGATGTGGTGTCCATTATTTTTGAAAGCTCTATCGAATTTATGCCTTCTTCGTATTTTCTTACTTCCTTTAAAATTGATAAATAATCTGTGAGTCGCTGGACTACTCTATCTGATATATCGCTTTTCTTCAACTTCATCTGTTTCCTCCTAAATAGTTAAATTTATTCTGACGATTATATTACTTATCATTGAGTCTTTTCATATCAGTTTATATTATATCAGTCCTTTTATAGCAGTTGTTACATTAATTTATCCCCTAAAAGCAGTTTTCTCCCATTTATAATATCCGTCCCTTTTTGGATTTTTTTACCTTCAAATTTTACCTCTGTAAGTATTATCCCACCATTTCCGACTTTTACCACAGGACCTTTTTTATTTATGATTTCGACAATTTCTCCGAATTCTCCGTCATATATTTTTTCAATTTTTTCTCCTTTGTATATTTTAATGTTTTCATTCTTCCCGTTAAAAGTATATGCTGTCGGAAAAGGATTTAATCCCCTTATTTTATTATATATATTTTCTTTACTGTCTGTCCAGTTAATTTTTGCTTCTTCTTTGGAAATAGGTTTTACAAAAGTAGCTTTTGTATCATCCTGTTTCTCGGCTTTTACATTTCCTTTTTCAATCATCCCGAGAACTTTCCCAAGTCCGACGGCTCCAAGTTCTTTCAGTCTGTCATGTAATGTTCCTAAAGTGTCATCTTCGGTTATTTCACAATATTCCTTTAATATGACGTCTCCCGCATCAAGTTCTTCTTCTATATACATTATGCTTACACCTGTTTCAGTATCTCCGTTCAATATTGCCGAATGAATAGGAGAAGCTCCCCTGTATTTAGGCAAAAGTGAAGAATGCACGTTTATAATCCCATATCGGGGAATATCTATTATTTCTTTCGGTATAATTTTACCATATGCCACGACTACTATCAAATCAGGATTTATTTCTTTTATTTTTTCTATAATTTCAGTATCTTTGAGCCTTTTAGGCTGCACTATTTCTATATTTTTATCAATTCCGAACTGTTTTACAGGAGAATATATTATTTTATTTCCTCTTGCATTGGGTTTGTCCTCTTTAGTAAAAATCAATTTTAAATCAGTATTTTCATATACAGTTTCCAAGCTCGGAATTGCAAATTCAGGCGTTCCCATAAATATTGTTTTCACTATATCCTCCTTATTCATTTTTATATTTTTACTCTTCCCTGTATTTTTTTCCTTTGATAAATTCTTTTTTCATCAAATCCAGCTTTTTTGCAATCAGTCTTTTATTCAAAACTGATATTCTGTCTATAAACAGAACTCCGTCAAGATGATCTAACTCATGCTGAAATGCTCTTGCCCACATTTCACTAAGTTTTTCAGTTTTTTCTTTACCGTTTTCATCTAAATATCTCACTTTTATTGCAGCGGGTCTGTTTACTTTTTTATAAATTCCGGGTATACTTAGACATCCTTCTTCATATTCGATGATTTCCTCACTTGTTTCAAGTATTTCAGGATTAATTATTTTTTTTACTTCGTTTTCGACTTCGAGTACAAAAAATCTTTTGGGTATATCTACCTGATTGGCAGCAAGCCCTACTCCATTGGCTTTTCTCATAATGTCTACCATTTCATCCAGAGTTTTTCTCAATTCGTCGTCCACAGTATCTACTTCCGTGGATTTTGTTCTAAGGGTAGGATGTTCATATAAAACTATTTTCATTATTAAATTTCTCCTATATTAATTCTATCATATATATTTGCACTTAATTTACAGCTTAATTTTTATATATACACGAATATTTACTTTAAATGATATTACTAGCAACTATGTTTTGACATATACTTTCTGATTATTTTTATACTGCTGCATATATAAATATTTATTTCGCTATATATTTTACCATATATATTTTTTAATTCAAATTTTTAGTGCTTATTATCCAATATTTTTCGGAATTCCGTTAATAAATCTTATCTCTACTTAATATTTTATAATACAGATATAGGATCCACATCTACGCTTACTCTTATATTTTTTTCATTATAACTGCCCATTACCGTTTTTATTATATTTTTTATTTTAGTAATATTATTTCTGTTAAACTTTATGAATATTTGGTATCTGTATCTTTTGTTTATCCTATATATCGGTGCCTTAAAAGGTTCCGAAACAAATTCATTTTTTACAAATTTTACTTTTGTATTAATCAGGCTCATCATCTTATTATAAAATATTTTCACTTTTTCTTCCAGTCCTGTTTCTTCATCCGATGACAGTATTATTATTATCAGTCTTCCGTAAGGAGGGTAATTGAGGAGTTTTCTTATTTCCATCTCTTTTTTGAAATAACCTTCATAGTCATTTTCTACAGTTTTTTTGATAACTTCATTTTCTCCGTTAAATGTCTGTATTATGACTTTCCCCTCTTTTTCCGCTCTCCCCGCCCTACCTGCCGACTGGACTAACAGCTGAAATGTCTTTTCTCCTGCCCTGAAATCAGGAAAATTCAGTATTATATCCGAATTTACTATTCCTACAAGAGTTACATTCGGAAAATGAAAGCCTTTAGCGATAATCTGTGTTCCAAGCATTATATTGTATTTCTGATTTTTGAAGTCATTGTAAATATTTTCGTAATCTTTTTTTGTTTTTACACTTTCAGAATCTATTCTGACTATTTTTCCGTCATAAAATATTTCTTTCAGTTCTTCCTCTATTTTTTCCGTTCCGCTTCCTATCTGAATAAACTTATCACTTCCGCAGTTTCCACATTTTTTTTCAAATCTTTCTTCATATCCGCAGTAATTACATTTCAGTTTGTTTTCATATTTATAATAACTGAGAGATATGCTGCAATTCGGACAGACAGGTATGTGTCCGCATTCCTTACATTTTACCAAGTTGGAAAAAGCTTTTCTGTTTAAAATAAGGAGTACCTGTTCTTTTTTTTCAAGAGTTTTTGATATCTCTTTCAGCAGTTCTGACGAAAAATTTTCAGAAAAATTATTTTCCGTGTCATTCAGATCTATCACTTCATATTCAGGAATTTTTGCATCATTAAATCTTTCTTTCAGTTCAATAAGCTCCAAATCTCCCTTTTTTGCCTGATAATAAGACTCAAAAGACGGTGTGGCGGAACCTAATATCACTTTTACATTTTTCTCTATCAATGCTCTTTTTATAGCCACATTTTTCACATGATATCTTGGATTAGTATCCTGTTTATATGTATTTTCATGCTCTTCATCGATTATTATATATTTGAGATTTTCCACAGGAGCAAATATCGCTGACCTTGCTCCTATTACAATCTTTTTTTCTCCATTTCTTATAAATTCCCATTCCTGCCTTTTCTCACTGTCGGAAAGTTTACTGTGGAGAATGGCAACAGTATCCGAGAACTGTCTTTCCAGCCTTTCTATCATCTGAGTAGTAAGAGATATTTCCGGCACGAGAAATATACTTCCGTATCCTTCTTTTACAGCTTCTTTTATAAGATTTATATATATTTCAGTCTTTCCCGAACCTGTAATCCCTTTCAGTAGATAAAACTGCTTTTCTCCTGTTTTTATCCTGTTTACGGCATTCTGTTGCTCATCATTCAAAACAACATCATCTTTTAAAATTTCACTTTTCAAATCTGATTTCTGTTTTGTTTTCGACTTTGTTATTATTTTTTTTTCAATTATGATTGATTTTCTTTTTATTGCTTTATTTATGAGTTCTTCCGAAAAATTTTTCTGCAAAGTCTGAAGAGTTACCTCTTTTTTTTTCATCATATATTCGTTAAATTTTTTAATACTATCCGACTTGCTGTTTTCTTCGTTTTTTTCAGAAAGCTGTACTTTTTCGGATTTTTCGGTTATTTCCAGATCTTTTATATAAATAGCCTTTTTTGAGTAGTTCAATTTCAATACTCCGGGATAGGCGGTTTTTATTACATTATTATAATCACTCAGATAATAATCTTTTACCCATTTTACGAGTTCCATTATGGATAAAGGAATGGACAGAACAGGAGCCGTACCTGAAATAAATTTTATCTTTTCAATATCTATCGTCAATTCTTCTTCACCGATTTCAGATACAACCAGTCCCATTTTATTCCTATTTACAAAATTTACGAGGCACCATTCCCCTATTTCATACTTATCCCGTGATTTGTATGTATATATATTTTTACTGTTTTCAACATATATCTGATAATAATACATTAATCCCTATTTTCCTTTTTACTTATTTAAAAACAATGCTGTTTTTATATATTATCTTATCTTTATTCCAAAATTATCTTTATTTCAGTATCTTTATTAATCCTTGTACCGGGTAAAGGCCACTGTTCCTTGACCTGACCGCTACCGACAAATTTGTATTTAGAATATTTTCTCTGAGGATAAACTGCCAATAGTTCTCTCAAACTGATACCTTTCAAATCGGGCATTAATTCATTTTCAAATTCTTCGGCAATTCTCTTTAAATCCTTTTTCTGATAAGGATTTATAACAGACTGCTGTTTTTTCTCCGTTATGACACCCTGAGGATTTATACCTTTGTATTTAATCAGCTTTTCAAATACCGACTTTACCGGAGGTAATGCGACCGCAGCTCCGTAATATGCTCCATGAGGCTCATTTATAGTTATCAGTATCGCATATTTAGGATTTTCTACAGGAAAAAATGCAAAAAATGAACTGAAATATTTTCCTTTTTCATAACCTTTATAACCTGATTTTTGGGCTGTTCCTGTTTTTCCTCCAATATTATACCCCAATATCTGGGCTCCCTGTCCTGTTCCTTTAGTAACAACTGCCTCCATATAATGTCTGTTCAATTTTGAAACTTCTTCACTGAATACTTTTTCCAACACTATAGGGGCATTTTGGTGAATTACATTTCCGTCATTATCTTCTATGTGGTCGACTAAATAAGGTTTTACAAGCTTACCGTGATTTATGACGGTATTTAATGCCATAAGCATTTGTAATTGTGTCATAGCAATTCCCTGTCCGAAAGCAATATTAGATTTTTTGACTTCGGTCATATCTTTCAGAGGCAGAAGTTTTTGAGATGTTTCAGAATAAGTATCTATTCCTGTTTTTTTACCCAATCCCACTTTTTCAAGGTATGAATAAAAGTCTCTCGTTTTCATCATCTGGGCTATTTTTACCATTCCCACATTTCCTGATTTTGCAATAAGATTTTCCAAAGTTAGGCTCCCCGTAGTAGAGCCGTCATGGTCATTTACAACCCTGTCAGCTACTTTTATATGCCCCGTAGATGCTACAACGGTATTTCGGTTGATTACCCCCAGTTGCAGTCCTGTAGCAACAGTAATCGGTTTAAATATGGAACCCGGTTCAAATAAATCCGTAATCGGTCTATTTTTCACTTCAGCATTATTTTTAGCCTTAGGATAAGAGGACATCGCCAGAATTTTTCCTGTTTCCACTTCCATAAGTATACCCATAGCCGAAACTGCACCGTACTGCTCAAAAGTTTTTCTCAGCTCATCATCAAGAGTATACTGAAGGACACTGTCCAAGGTCAGAAACAAATCATTTCCGTTTTTTGCCAGAACAATCTCCTTAGTTTCTTTCAGTGAATAAACGGTGGTAAACTTTCGGGGTATCCTGAATCCTTCAATAACTCCGTCGACTCCCGTCAGCTGGTCATTATATGTTTTTTCTATACCGTATACACCTTTGTTATCCACGTCCAGATAACCTATCAGCTCCTGAAAGGCACTGTTTTTTATATAATTTCTTGTATAATTTGTTTCAAAAAATACTCCCGATTTTAGACTTTTATCTTTTGACAGCTCATCCTGAATATTTTTCTTTTCATTATATCCTAAAATATACTCAAGTTTCAGATATTTTTTATTCTGTCTGCTTTTTTCAAGAATATCTCTTTTTACTTTTGAAACATCAAAAGATGATATGTTACTTTTCAATAATTCCATTAGTTTATCTATATTTTCAGGGTCTATAAGTGTAGGGTCCATTACTATATCGTAAGTTTCCCCGTCATAAGCCAATACTTCTCCGTCATTTGTTATTATCTTTCCTCTTTTGGACTTTACGGTAAACTCACTTTTATACTGCATTTCTCCCGCTTTTTGCCATTCATCCCCTTTTATAATCTGGATATAAAAGAGATTGGCAATAATCCACAGAAATCCTAAAAATATAATTATTACTATAAACATCAGTCTAAATCTGAAGCTATTCCACACTTTCATATTTTACATTGCTCCTATAATATATTAATAGCTTAGCCTTATATTTATACGTCTAAAAATGAACTGTAAAAATTTAACTTAATTTTTTCAGAATTAATTCATTTATCATTTGCGGATTGGCTTTCCCTCGGGAAAGTTTCATAGCCTGTCCTACAAGATATTTGAGGGCATTGCTTTTACCTGCTTTATAATCTTCCACAGACTGCTGATTTTCTTCCAGTACCTGTTCGACTATTTTTTCGATTTCACTGTTATCGGTTATCTGAATTAATCCTTTTTCTTTCACTATAATTTCAGGGTCTTTATTTTCAACCTGCAATATTTCAAAAACTTCTTTAGCTATTTTAGAGCTTATGATATTTGATTTGATTAATTTTATAAGCTTTGCAATATTTTCAGAAGAAACGGAAAATTGCTCTATTCCGATATTTTTTTCTTTTAATACTCTCAAAATTTCTGTCAACATCCAGTTTGCGGATAATTTAGGCTCATCCGACTTTTTCACTATTTCCTCATAGTATTCAGCAAGTTCAGGCTCTGTTGCCAGAGTTATTGCTTCTTTTTCATTCAGTTTATACTCTTCAATAAATCTTTTAGTTTTTTTATCCGCAAATTCGGGCATTTCTTTTTTTACTTTTTCAAGTCTGTCATTGGAAATAATAATTTTAGGCAAATCAGGCTCAGGAAAATATCTGTAGTCCATTGCCTCTTCCTTACTTCTCATCGGTCTTGTAACACCCTGTTCCTCATCCCAGAGCCTTGTTTCCTGTATAACTCTTCCACCATTTTCTATGACTTCTATCTGCCTGTTTGTTTCGTATTCTATAGCTCTGACCACAGCTTTGAATGAATTCAGATTTTTAGTTTCCGTTCTTGTTCCCAAAACCGAATCCCCTTTTTTCCTTACAGATACGTTGGCATCACATCTAAGTGAACCCAGCTCCATACTTACATCACTTATTTTTGTATATTTCAGACGCTCTTTCAGTGTATTCAAATAGGCATAAGCTTCTTCGGCATTTTTAATTTCAGGTTTTGAAATTATCTCAATTAGAGGTACTGACGCCCTGTTATAATTTAATAGGCTTTCAGAGGCTGTATGTATACTTTTCGCAGTGTCTTCCTCTATTTGAATTCTTTCTATTCCTATCTTGGTTTCTTTCCCGCTGTTTGTTCTGATATGCAGTGTTCCGTTTTCCGCATAAGGTTTGAAATACTGTGTTATCTGATAATTTTTGGGCGAATCGGGATAAAAATAGTTTTTTCTGTCAAATTGGCTTTCTTCATTGATTTCACAGTTTAAAGCCAATGCAGCTTTTATTGCATAATTTAAAACTTCTTCATTTAATTTCGGCAATGCTCCCGGCTGACCTGTGCATATGGGACAAGTAGAAACATTAGGCACTTCATTATCATAATCGGCATTACATGAACACCATACTTTTGTTTTTGTTTTTAATTGGCAGTGTACTTCCAGTCCGATGACTGTCTCATATTCCATGCTCATTTTTTTACTTTTTCCTTCCTAATTAAATATTTATTTTATTTGAATTTTTAACTTTTGAATATATTTTCTCTATGATATTTTAAATATTTTTTTCTTCTTTCGTCTAAATTTAACTTTTCTAATCTCATTCCATTATAAATTCCAAGTCGTTTTTGATTCATTGGAGAAAGCCAAGGAGAGACTATTAATGTCTTATTATCTTCAAAAGAAATAAAACCTCTATCAAATAATTTATCATACGTTGGAGTAAACATAAATCCATTTTTAGAATCTATTTTTTCTTTATCATCAGATTTTGCCCAAGGTTTTATGTGTGAAGCAATTAATAATCTCTCGTCATTTACCATTGTAAATGGGCAATATGGACATTCTTCTAGTAATTTATTTCTATATTCTCCTTGACCAATTCTTGCTTTTATTAATTTTTCTTTCTCTTTAACACTAATTCCAAATGAATGATTAATTATATCTTCCTGTCTACTTTCCTCCAAAGTTTTATAACCAACAATATCAGGTCTATAGTCTATAAAAATTTTAAAATAATACCAAATCCCATCATTTCCTGATAAATTTTGCAGTTTTAAAATAGATAGATAAGAAATATTAGGTAATGCAACTTCTCTCATAAAGTCATAATATTTTGAATTAGAATTCATATAAACTCTTGGTGGATTTACACCAACTCTACTTAATTGAAACGTTAAAAATTCACCCTTCATATTTATACATTCCTGTTTTAAAATTTTTAATTTATTAGACATTTCATCTTTTTTTACATATTCTTGCTGAGGATTTAAGTATTCCTCTTCTGCATCTTTTAAAAAATTCCAAAAATCCTTTTTTAAAAAAAAGCAATTTAAATTACTCATATTTTCAAAAAAATTATATGTTCTATCATTTTCATTTCCTACATATAATTTTGCTTCTCCGTGTCCTGTTCCTATTTTATTTTTTACAAAAGAATCTGCAAGAGTAATATATTCTAATGTATCTATTATTTCAAAATTAATATTTAATATATTTACAAAATTTCCCATTTTATTCTCCTTTAAAATCATATGAATTTATTATTTTTTTCATTATTGCAATTAAAATATCAACCACTATTGAGTTACCTGCCTGCTGGTACATTGATGTATCTGATACTACAATTTTAAAACTATCACAAAATCCCATTAATCTTAAACATTCTCTAGGAGTTAATTTTCTTAATCTTCCTTCTGTTGTAACGTAATTATCTACTCCAGCCCTATGCATTTTATGCATTGTTTTTAAAAGAGGTCTTGCTATTTCTAAATCTGTTTTAGGTTTAGAGCAAAAGCCCTTTGTTCCTGTTGCCATTACATATTTCACAATTTTTTCTGATAAAAAGTATTTTTCTAAATCTTGCATTGTTTCTTCTTTTACTTTGCTATCTTCTACAAACTTAAAATCTCCATGCCAGTTAAATTGTTGATTTTTCTTCTGACATAATTGAATATCTCCGTCAACTTGTGTAAATCTTTTTGTCAAGTTTTTTTCTGATAAAACAAAATTGACTCCTTTTTCACGTAAATAATATTTTCCCGAAACATTCTCAATTAAAAAATCTTGCATTGTTTTTTCTAACTTAACAGGGCTTGGAAATGTAAATTTTTTTCTTAACTTCAAATCTTTTCTAAATCCTACTACAAAAACTCTTTCTCTATTTTGTGGTATTCCATAATCTTTTGAATTTAAAATCTTATAATTCCAATCATAACCTAAATCTGAAAAAACTTGTTTCATTATTTCCCAAGTTCTTCCTTCATCGTTTCCTAAAACTGCTCTCACATTTTCATAAATAAATACTTTTGGTTTTATTTCTTCAACAAGTCTTGCAAATTCATAAAATAAAGTACCTCTAGTATCCTGTAATCCCCTTTGTTTCCCAACCAAGCTAAAACTTTGACAAGGAGAACCACCAACAAATAAATCAACTTTACCTCTGTACTGCTTTCCGTCTAAAAAAGAAACATTCCAATGGAAATCTTCTTCTTTAATATTATAATTAGCAAAATAACTTTGTCTAACCTTATTCCTAGTAATTTCTTTTTTATAAAGATTATCAATATAATTTTTTTTCTCTTCATAAGAAAGATTTTTTATTTGATTTTGAACATACAATGTTTTCATTTTTTCATAAAACATTGATAGTTTGTCATTATATTCTTTTAGTATTTTTTTTGATTTTTTATCATTTAAATTTTCTTCCATTAACTGTTCTATTTCAGTTTTTAATGTTGTATATTCTTCGAAAATTTCTTTATTTATTTTTTCTTTTTCCAACAATTTAATTTCTTTTTTTAATTCTTCTACTGTTTTAGCTTTAATTTTTTTTGATAAAATATCAACATCTCCATTATCACAGGCAAATACTATTTCGTGTTCTATGTCCATCCGTTTTAATGCATGCTCAATTGCTCCAATACCACTAAAAACCGTAGCAATTGTTAACTTTTTATTTAATTTTATATTTTTAATTTCTTCTTCTGTACTGTCTCTAAAATTTAATTTATACATTAATTTCCCCTAATTTTCCTCTTTACAGTTTTGGATATTCTATCTTCCCTCTTACTTCTTCATACTTATGAGAAACATTAAACAATAAATCTTCCCTGAAATAATTTCCAATCAGCTGTATCCCTACAGGCAATCCATTTACAAACCCGGCAGGTACCGAAATGGCAGGCACTCCTGCCATATTTATGGAAACCGTATAAATATCTGCTAAATACATCTGCACGGGGTCTGCGTTCTTTTCTCCTTTTTTGAAAGCCGTCGTAGGTGAAACAGGTGTCAGTATGATGTCGACTTCACTTAATACTTTTTCAAAATCTTCTTTTATCAGTCTTCTTACCTGAGAAGCTTTTTTATAATATGCATCGTAAAATCCTGAACTTAACACATAGTTACCTATCATTATTCTTCTCTTTACTTCTGTTCCGAAGCCTTCACTTCTTGACTTTACATACATTTCTTCTATATTTTCGTCATTTTTTCTTATACCGTATCTCACTCCGTCATATCTTGACAGATTCGAAGCAGCTTCTGCCGATGAGATTATATAATATGTAGATATTGCGTATTTTGTATACAGTAATGATACTTCTCTTATTTCTGCTCCAAGTTTTTTCAGCTGTTCCACAGCATTATTTACAACTTCTTTTATATCTTTATCCAGTTCTTCCGTGAAATATTCTTTAGGAAGTCCTATTTTCAATCCTTTTATATCCTTATTTATATTTTTCAGATAATCAGGCACCTCAACTTCTGCCGTAGTAGGATCTTTTTCATCATATCCTGATATTATCTGCATAATTCTTGCCAAATCTTCCGTAGATTTTGCCAACGCTCCTATCTGGTCAAGGGATGATCCGAAAGCCATAAGTCCGTATCTCGATACTCTTCCGTAAGTCGGTTTTATCCCCACAGTTCCTGTCAAGCTCGCAGGCTGTCTTATACTTCCTCCCGTATCAGTCCCCAAAGCTATCGGTACCATTTGTGCCGCTACTGCTGCTGCCGAACCTCCGCTGCTGCCTCCCGGCACCCTATCCAATGCCCATGGATTTGAAGCAGGTTTTATTGATGAATTTTCATTGGATGATCCCATTGCAAATTCATCCATATTGGCTTTTCCGATAATTACAGCTCCCGCTTTTTTAAGCCTTTCCACTACAGTTGCGTCATATATTCCCTCGTAGTTTTTCAAGATTTGTGATGAAGCAGTTGTCAAATCTCCTTTGGAAAGGATATTATCTTTTAACGCCACAGGCACTCCGAATAGTAAAGTATTATCATAATTTTTTCTTTTATTTTCGTCATTGTCGTTATCAAATATTTTAGCTGTTTCCAATGCCTTTTCTTTTAAAACACTTGAAAATGCCCCTATTTTATTTTCGAGTAAATCAATTCTTTTTAGAAATTCCTGTGTAACTTCTTCAGAAGTTATTTCCTTATTTTTAATCATTTCAGCTATTTCACTCGCTGTTTTTTTATATAACTCCATTTTTTTACCTTCCCTTTAAAAATAATTAGTTTATTAGTCATAATCCGAAACTTTTTAATTTATAATACAAAATTATAAAATTCCCGAATATATACATGTATACATAGTTATACTGTTTTTTTAATTATCAGCATTGCCTCCGCCTATTATTTTCGGAACGATAATGAAATCTTCATCCTTATCAGGGGCATTTTTCAATAGTTCTTTCTTAATATTGCTATTATAAACTTCGTCTTTTCTCAATTTATCCTTTAAATCTAGAACATTGAATAAAGGCTCTACATTTGATGTATCGACATCATTCAGCATTTCCATATGTTCCAGTATTTTATTTAAATCTATTCTAAATTCTTCAATTTCACTTTCCTGAAACTCTAATTTTGATAATTTCGCTATTTTCAAAACATCTTCTTTGCTTAACATTCCGTTTTTCCACCTTTATAAATTTATTTTCGATTGTATTTTATATTTTGTTTTCCGTTTATTTATTCAATATAATTTATCTTTTTTCTAAAATCCATTTAAGTATCTCATGGAAACTTTCAAATTCCATAAATTTTATATTATTTTCTTTGCAAAAATTTATAGCTCTTGTATTTTTTCTAATAAATGAAAAATCGGCCACCTCTACTGCACGATAGTCTGATGGTCCATCTCCCACAAAAATTACTTTATATCCCTGTCTTTGAAAATTTTCTACAGCTTCTTTCTTATCCACTCCATAGTACATCTCCTTATCTAAAAAAGGATTTGTGATTTTTATTCTATTCCCGTCAAAACTTATATTATTGGAAATAATTTTATCATCATTCAGTTTTATCCCATATTTCCAAAGAGTTCCCTGAATATTCAGCTTTGTTCCTGCACTTACTATCCTGAAATTTACCCCACTATTTATAAAATCAATAAAACTCTCATCTATGTCTACTTTATCCTGTAAAGTTTTTATATATTCATCTTTTGTTATATTCAATGATTGTAATCCCGATATTACAAATTCTCTCATAGTTACATAGCCGTTTTTATACTGCTCTCTTAATTTTTTCCTGTATTCGGGATTATGAGTTTCAAGAAGTGCGTCTGTAGAATCTTTTTTACTTATAGTTATGTCAAAATCTATTAAAAATATAATTTTTTCATTTTCCATTTATTTTTCTCCAAAATTTATTCGGAATATTATTTATTCAAACCTTTTATTTTAAATATTTTACAGATTTTTCAAATAATTTATTTCTTCTTCGGTCAATGCTCTGTAATCTCCGGGTTGTAGATGTCCCAAAGTAAGCTCTCCTACTTTTACTCTTTTCAGCGAATCAACAGTATATCCCAAAATTTCAACCATTTTTCTTATTTGTCTGTTTCGACCTTCAAAAATAGCTATTCTTACTTCTTTTTTATCAAGTTTTTTTACTTTCGCAGGGGCAGTCCTTTTTCCGTCAATCACAACTCCGTGTTTCCATGCTTCTATATCCTTTTCTTCGACTTCTCTGCTTAGTTTTGCAATATAGCTTTTATATAGTTTCTTTCTCGGGTGCATCACATGATTATAGACTTCGCCGTCATTACTTATTATAATGAGTCCTTCCGTCATATAATCAAGACGACCATATGTAAAAAGACGTTTTTTAGATTTTATATAGTCTATCGCCAGTCTTCTGCCAAACCTGTCCTCATTTGAGCAGATAACTCTTTTAGGCTTATTGAGCATATAATATTCATAAACAGTATTAATCCTTATTCTTTCACCGTCTACTCTTACCACATCGTCAGGAGATATATCCATTCCCAGCGAAGCCTCTTTTTTATTTACAGTTACTCTGCCCTCTTTTATCATTTCATCGGCTTTTCTCCTTGAACATACACCCGCATCGGCTATATATTTATTCAGTCTCATTTTCTACCTCTATTTTTATTTTCTTTTCGAGCTTTTCTCTTATAAATTCAGGGTTTTCACTTTCAATATCTTCTTCCTGAATTTTATACAGCAGCTCTATTTTTTCATATTGCTCAAATCCCGGAAGTTCTTCTTTACCGTTTATATTCAAATAGCTGTAAAAATCTTCCGTTACTTCATATAGATTAGGTGTTCCAATTGTCTTTTTCTTTCCCGAAATATAAATAAGATTTTTTTCAAGCAAATTAGTCATTGTCTTTTCGACATTTACGCCCCTTATCTGCTCAATTTCCGTCTTTGTTATAGGCCCTTTATAAGCTATAATTGCAAGAGTTTCCATTGTTGAACGGGTCAGTTTTTTTATTTTCATTTCAGGATTAAAAAATCTTTTCACATCTTCTCCATAAAGAGGATTTGACACGAGCATTATTATGCCGTTTTCTATTTTTACATTTATTCCGCTTGTTTTTCTTTTTTCTTTCAGATTTGAAAGTATTTCTTCCATTTTACTCAATTCCACTTCATAAAATTTTGCAAGTTCTTCTATTGTCAGTTGCTCCTTGGAAAGAAATACTATTGTTTCAACTCTATCTTCCAAATTTTCATTAATATTCATATCTCTCCCTGAAATCAGGATACCTGATGAGATTTTGACTTAGTTCTATTTTATTAATATTCATTTGTAGGAGATATAATTACATTTTTATAGTCGTCAAAATCATCTAATATTTTAGCTATACCTTTTATAACAGCATGAATGGATTCATCGCATACCGTAACCTCAAGTTTTAGCTCATCTTCTATTTTTTCTTTCAAAATTCTTATTCCTGCTCCCCCTCCTGAAAGGTATATTCCTGTTTCATATATATCTGCCGCAACTTCAGGCTCTATCCCTTCCATTGTAAATTTTATCTCGTCAATTATCAAATCTACATTTTTATCGATAGCATTATCTATTTCAGAAGCTATAACTTTTATGCTTTTAGGAAGTCCTCTTCCAAGCTCTCTCCCTCTTATTTCAAATTCAGTATTTTTATCTTTCAAGCTTATAGTATTTACTTTTAACTCTTCGGCAGTTCTCTCACCGATCAGCATATTATGCTTTTCTTTTATATATTCCATTATATCTTCATTTAAATGGTCTCCCGCTATTTTCACAGACCTTGATGTAGCAGCTCCTCCTGAAACTATAAACGCTATTTCCGAAGTTCCTCCACCTATATCTACTATCAAATGTCCCTTAGGCTCGAAAAGGTCTATCCCTGCACCTACTGCCGCAGCTATCGGCTCCTCTACAAGATATACTTCTTTTGCTCCTGCATCTTTTACAACTTCTACGACTGCTCTTCTCTCTACTTGAGTAACTCCGCTTGGAACACATATTATTACTCTCGCACTCTGAAATTTATCTTTTCTGATTTTCTTTAAAAAATCTGCAAGCATTTTTTCAGTTATTTCATAATCAGAAATAACTCCATTTTTTAAAGGTCTTATAATTTGCGTATGTTTTGCAGTTCTTCCCATTATTTCTTTAGCTTTTGTACCGATATGTTCCACTTCATCTGTCTTTATATTTACTGCGACGTAAGTCGGTTCATCTATCAATATCCCTTCATCTTTTACATAAACAACAGTGTTTGCAGTACCTAAATCAATTCCTATATCCCTTGTCGGTTTTGTACTGAACTTAAAAAAATCAAAAAATTTCATAATTATAATCTCCTTTATTTTTTTGTTTTATTTTATTATTTTTTTAAATTTTTAATATTATTATAACTCATATTATTACGATTTACTATGATTTTACACTCTATCTTTCAGATTAATCAAGGTCGTCAATCAGCAACTGATTATCATCACTGATTATGCCGTTTTCCTTTAACTGTTCATAAATTCTCGAGGCTCTGTTAAAACCTACATTCAGTTTTCTCTGCAATAATGATATGGAAACTCTGCCTTCCTGTTTTATTACGTCTATTGCATTTTCGAAGAAAGGATCCGTATCCTTACTCTTTTCAGCTGTTTCCGTCAATATTTCTTCCTGATATACGACTTTCTTATTAGCTTTAAGTGCTGCCGTCAGTTTCATTACTTCATCATCGGAAATAAAAGCTCCCTGTATTCTTTCAAGTTTTGAAGAACCGTTTTCAAGAAGAAGCATATCCCCTTGTCCCAGCAATTTTTCAGCTCCCTGTGTATCCAGTATTGTTCTCGAATCTATCTGGGATCTCAACGCAAAGGATATCCTGCTCGGCAAGTTTGCTTTTATCATTCCCGTTATGACGTCGGTTGACGGTCTTTGAGTCGCTACAACCAAGTGTATCCCTATAGCCCTTGCTTTCTGAGCTATTCTGGCTATGGATTCTTCCACACTTCCGGCAGCTACCATCATCAGGTCTGCCAGCTCATCTATTATTATTACTATATATGGCATTTTTTCAACATATCCCAAAGAATTATATCCTACAATGTTTCTGACACCGTTTTCCATAAGCAGTCTGTATCTGTTGTCCATTTCATTGACTGCCCATCTTAATGCTATAGCAGCCTGTTGCGGGTCTATTATGACCGGTATCAGCAGATGAGGTATCCCGTTATAAGGCATCAGCTCGACCATTTTAGGGTCAACCATTATAAACCTTACTTCCTTTTCGGATTTTTTAGTTATCAATGTCGATATAAGTGTATTGACTGCCACACTTTTCCCTGAGCCTGTCTGTCCCGCTATCAGCAGATGAGGCATCTTGGCTATATCTATTATTCTATCCTGCCCGACTATGTTTTTTCCTAAAATTACGTTTAATGCTCCTTTTTCGAGTTGAGGATTTCTTATAATATTGGAAAAATGAACGGGTTCCTTTATCCTATTCGGAGTTTCTATTCCTATAGTATTTTTACCGGGAATAGGTGCTTCTATCCTTATACTTTCAGCGGCAAGGTTCATAGCAATATCATCAGTAAGGGAAGTAACTTTACTCACTTTTACGCCTTTGGGTATGGTAACCTCATATCTTGTAATAGTCGGTCCGTATTCATAGTTTACAACTTTGGCATTTATACCGAACTCTTTTAATACAGACTCTAAATGTGCTACATTTTCCACAATACTTTTTTCTATTTCTTTTTTCTTGCTCGGGTCCATTGCTTTTGATTTAAATATCTCCTCAATGGACTTTTTCAGAAGCTCTTCATACTCACCATTGTTTTCAGACAAATCTTCCGTCTTTTCTCCCGATTTGTTTCGGATTTCTTTGTTTTCCAAAATATTTTCTTCCGGTTGTTTGTCCGTTTCCTTGTTATTTTGAACAGATTTCCCTAAACTTTCAGCATTATCTGCCGTTTTATCTATATATGAATTATTCCAAATACTTTCTTCTGTATGTTTTTCATTATTATCAAATATTTTTTTATCTTCTTTTATTTTTTCTTTGCTTTCATAAGTATTTATTTTAAAATATTCATTTTCTATTTCCTGTTTTATATTTTCTTTTTCTTTGTCGGTTTTTTCCTGATTAGCCGGCTGATTTTCTTCCTTATCCTTATTTCTGTTTTTCTGATTTTCAAGTAATTCAAGCCACTCTTTTTCCTTATCTATAAGTTCGGCTTCTGAATAAGTTTCAGCTTTCTGTAAAAATCCGTCTTTGGGTTTCCTCGAAATTTCAAAACTCAATTTTTTCTTTCTTGATTCAATCAGTTTTTCGCGTAATTCTTCCCTCCGCTGTTTTTTTGAAGTTATATATTCCTGTTTCTCAGCTTGCTTTTTTGCTTTCAGTATTCTTAATTTCTTTTTATAATCTTCACTGGAATAATATTTTATAAGTCCTGCCAGAAGTTCATATAATAATATTATTATTTCTTTAAGCAATATCAATACACATATTATCATAATGACTTTCAGTATTATTCCCACTATATATAAGTGCATAAACCTGTATAACGGCATTGAAATCAATGCTCCCGCAAGTCCTCCACTTTCACGATTAAACCCTGTTTCAAGGAGCTTTCTTCCCGCTTCCGTAAAAGAATTCGGCAAAGGTGAATTTATTGTTTCTTTTATGAGTAACATTGAATTTGCTGCAAACAGTATTATCAGTGCTGCAATTTTTGACTTATGAAATTTTAATTTTATGTTTCTTGTGAAAAAATCAAATATTCCCCAGCAAGTTATTAATATACTTACGAACCATGACATCTTTCCGAACAGTAAACTGAAAAAATTCAAAAATATTGCCAAAAAGTTTTCCTGCCCTTTACTCGATACCTGAATTCCATTTTTATTTATTAAAAGATAGATTAAAAATATTCCTAAAACAAACAAAAGTATTCCTCTGATTTTCTTGTTCATTTTACAGTCCTTCCTTTTAATCCGAACATTACACTATCCTGTTACTATTTTAAAATCTGAATAAATTTTACAGACTATTCATAATATTATACATTATTTTTTCAATTTTGTCATTTCTTATTGTAATTTTTTTTACTAATATAGAATAAAATTTTATCAATATAATAAATCAGGGCATTATAAGAATAACCATAGTAATATAAATATTCTTAATAATGCCCTATATTTCAATTTTTGATAAAATTTAAAATAAGAATTTTATAATTTTATTTTTTTCTATTATTTTTCTTGTATTTACTTGGCAAAATACCGAAAAATTTTCTGAAAGCCAGCGAAAATTTGCTTGGACTGTCATATCCTATTTCATTAGCTATATCAAGTATATTTTTTTCAGCTTCTGTTTCCAATAAAGACTTGGCATAATTCATTTTTATTTTTTGTATGTATTGGAAAATAGTTACTCCCTCTATCTGTTTAAAAATATTTTGTAATTGATAATTGCTCAATCCTGTTATTTCAGATATTTCTTTTATATTAGGAATATCGGAAACCGAATGTTCGTTTATTATCTCCTTAACGTCATCTATAATTCCTCTTTCATCTATAATTATTTTCTTAGATGTAATCATTTTTGAATCAAGAATATAGGCAATAAATTCTACAACTTTTGTCTTAAAAGATATATATTCGCTTACATTGTTAATATCTATATTCCTGAACTGGTTCAACATAATCTTTATTTTGGAATTTGGCTCTATGTGGATTAAAGCATCTTCCTCAAATATTTTCAAAATTTTCTCTTTCCAGTTATACAAAACTTTATTGCTGATAGAACTTAAAAAGCTGTACTCCAGTTTATCGATATTAAAAACAAACATCATTTTCTTAAATTTTTTACTTTTGAATTTATATTTATATTTTTTGCTGTTATTTTCCCTATAAATCAGAATATTTCCTTTGTTTAAGGTATATTTCTCATTATTTTCCGAAATTATGTCAGCCTGTCCTTCTATACAATACATTATTTGGATGGTATTTTCAGTATCAGTAGGCAGGAAAACGAGTTCTTTGACACTCTCAAATACTTCCAAAATAAGAATTCTATAATCTTCATCTAAATTATATCTTTCCAACAAAGCTCTTACTGTATCTTCTTTTTTCAATTTTATATGATATTTTTCACTGTAAGCAGTTTCTTTTCCTCCAATTTCAAATATACCGTTTTCATCTCCATGATTAAGTATCTGATTTAACCTTTTTTCAAAATCTAAATGTTTTCTTTCTTTGATATTCATACATTCCTAACTTTCATTACTTATAATTTTATCTACTATTTTTTTTAATAAATTTACATATGTATTCTACTTGATATTTATTTTAATTTCTAACCCTATTTAAAAAAATAGCTAAATTTTTAAAAAAAATTTTAAATATTTGCATAATTAATCATTTTTTTATAAATAAAATACATAATTTAACTCTAAATGAAAAGAAAAAATGAATTATAAGAAATGGCGGAAGTAGAGGGACTCGAACCCACAAGACGTTTAACCGCCCACAGCTTTCCAAGCTGCTGCCCTACCATTAGGCGATACTTCCGTAAAATGTTTACGAAAATCATTATACTAAACTTATTCTTAAAAGTCAATGGTATAGTGAAACATTTTCAAAATAAATTTTTTCAACCGATAATAAAAATATGAGGACAACAGTGAGTCCTCATATTAATATAAATTTATTCTCCTATTTTTTGATACATATTCTTTTTTAATCAATCTTATATCAGATTATGCTCTTCAAGGAAAGAAGTTTCCACAAAGTGTCCTGTCTTGTATTCTGTAAGCTCGGATTTGTCAGGAATATAACCAATCTCTGATAAATCTCCTATCGGACTTCTGAGATAAGATTCTTCCATATCTATTTTTTCCCTTCTTTTTAAAGTAGGGTCAGCTATAGGAACAGCAGAAATTAATGATTTTGTATAACTGTGGACAGGATTGTTATACACTACCTCGGGAGCTCCCAGTTCCACTATTTTGCCTCTGTACATTACTGCCACTCTGTCCGATATATATTTTACCATTGATAAATCATGAGCAATAAATAATAAGGTCAGATTTCTCTGTTTCTGCAAGTCTTTCAGCAAGTTTACAACCTGTGCCTGTATTGATACATCGAGAGCTGAAATAGGCTCATCACATACAAGAACTTCAGGGTCTACAGCCAATGCTCTTGCTATTCCTATCCTCTGTCTTTGCCCTCCTGAAAACTCATGGGGAAATCTGCTCGCATGCTCCCTGTTTAATCCTACAATCTCAAGCAAACTGTAAACTCTCTCCATTCTTTCTTTTTTGGAAGACGCCAGTTTATGAATATCTATCCCTTCCGCAATAATATCTCCTACAGTCATTCTCGGATTTAATGAAGCCTGCGGATCCTGAAATATCATTTGAACTTTTTTTGTGAAATCCTTTATGCTGTATTTTTCAACAGGTTTCCCATTTAGTAGTATATCTCCGCCTGTCTTGTGATAAAGTCTGCTTACCGTTCTTCCTAAAGTTGTTTTTCCTGAACCTGATTCACCCACAAGGCTCAATATTTCTCCTTCATAAATATCCATTGTAACATTATCCACAGCTTTTAAAACCTGCTTCTGTTTCATGGGAAAATATTTTTTCAGATTTCTCATCTGCATTTTTTTTTGTCTGTTATTTGTCATTATTCAGCCTCCTCTTCATTTTTATTTCCGAAAGGAGATTTTATTTTAGGGGCTCCGTCTACATATAACCATGATTTTACAGTGTGTCCGTTTCCAAAATCAATTAGAGGAGGTTTTTTTTCATAATCTATTTTCATTGCATATTCAGACCTTGCCGCAAAAGGGTCTCCCGCAGGAGGATTTAACAAATCAGGCGGTGTCCCGGGTATGGCTTCCAGTCTTTCATTTTCTTTCATATCCAGTCTTGGCAGTGATTTTAACAGTCCCCATGTATAAGGATGTTTAGGATTTTTAAACAGTTCCTTTACAGGAGCTTCTTCCAGTTTTTCTCCTGCGTACATTACTATTACTCTGTCGGCAGTTTCAGCAACTACTCCCAAGTCATGGGTTATAAGTATTACCGCTACATTCAATTCTTTTTTCAGTTCATTTATCAAATCCAGAATTTGTGCCTGTATCGTAACATCAAGGGCTGTCGTAGGCTCATCGCATATGAGCAGGTCAGGTTCACAAGACAATGCAATGGCGATAACCGCTCTTTGTCTCATACCTCCTGAATATTCATGAGGGTATTGATAAAATCTTTCTTTCGGTTTCGGTATTCCTACTTTTCTAAGCATTTCTATAGCCTGCTTTTTTGCTTCTTCCTTACTGACTTTTTTATGTATCAAAATACCTTCCATTATCTGTTTTCCAACTCTTATAGTAGGATTTAGGGAAGTCATAGGGTCCTGAAATATCATCCCTATTTTCCCTCCTCTCAGATGTCTCATTTTTTCATCGGAAACTTTTACAAGGTCTTCCCCTTCAAATAATATTTCTCCGCTTTTTATTTCTCCCGGCGGCATAGGTATCAATTTCATAATAGTTTGGACAGTAACAGATTTTCCTGACCCTGATTCTCCGACTATTGCCAGCGTCTCTCCTTTAGCTACGGAAAAACTCACATTTCTAAGTGCTTTTACTTCTCCTGCATAAGTATTGAAAGAGACACTTAAATTTTTTACTTCCAATATTTTTTCGTTCATTTATTTTTCTCCCGATTTTATTCTTTCGATTTCATTTTTGAAATTCGATAATTTTTTATAGTTATTCTTAATTTTATAAAAAATTTTATCCATTTTTTATTATTCGTTTTTTTATATTTTGATTATATCAATTTTGACTAAATTGGATTAAAGTCATCTATGATATAATTCGTATTAAGATCTCAATTTAGGGTTCAACGCGTCGTTCATTGCATCTCCTACTATATTGAATGCCAGTGTTATCAATGAGATAACCACGGCAGGTATGATAAACAGATAAGGATACGAGTCCATATTTGTAAATCCGTCAAACACCAGATTTCCCAATGAAGCCTGTGGAATAGGCACTCCAAGACCTATAAAACTTAAAAATGCTTCCGTAAATATAATATTCGGTATGTCAGTCGTAAGTCTTATTATTATTATACTTAGTGTATTAGGAATTAAGTGTTTTAATGTTATCCAAGCAAAATTTCCTCCTAATGAACGGGAAGCAAGAACAAATTCATTTTCTTTTATTTTTAAAACTTCTCCTCTTACAAGCAGTGAATAATTCAGCCATCTTGTCAATGACATCGCTATTATAATAGTTTTTACACTATTTCCCATTACTACCATTAACAGTATAATGTAAATCATTGACGGAACTGTCATTATAACTTCGACAAATCTTGTCATCAGACTGTCTATAATTCCTCCGAAATATGCCGAAATTGCCCCATAAATTGTCCCAAAAACTACGCATATTACCGCTGTTATTATTGATAATTCCATTGAAATTCTTATTCCTTGGGAAAGTCTTGCGAACAGATCCCTTCCAAGATTATCAGTCCCAATATAGTGTCCCATTTTTATTCCTTTGAAAGGACTCAAAAATTTTTCCGACAAATTCTGATCTCTATATGAAAATTTAGTCAGACTTTGTCCGAATATAGCCAAAAATATGAATATAAACATTATTCCTAAAAATGTCATTGCCAGTTTATTTTTCTTAAATCTTCTCCAACCGTCCTGCCAGAATGTCAAACTCGGTTTGTATATTACTTCACTCTGAGCCGTATCAGGTCCTATAATTTCAAATTCCGATGCAGGAATATTTTTAATATCGTCATTGTTCAGTATGTTTTCTTCAAACTGCATTTTTTCCATTTTACGCCTCATCTCCTTTCCCGAGTTTAATTTTAGGGTCCACCATTGCATATACTATGTCCATAATTATCATCATGGCTATCAGAAATGCAGCATAAAACACAGTTATACCCAATACCATAGTGTAATCTCTGTCATTTATACTCTGTACATAATATTTACCTAATCCCGGTATTGTAAATACTTTTTCTATTACGAAAGAACCTGTCAAAACCGCAGCTATAGTAGGTCCCATTATTGTTATTATAGGTAAAATGGCATTTCTCAATGCATGTTTAAATACTATGTTTACAGGTTTTACACCTTTTGCTATAGCCAGTCTTATATAATCCTGACCCATTACTTCTATCATTTTATCTCTTAAAAGTCTCGCTATCAATGCAACCGTATAAAGCCCCAAAGCGACTACAGGCAATATTTTTTTCTCGGGAGAATCCCAGCCTGACAGACGGATTCTGAACATTTCAGGTAAAAATCCCTTTTCTATTAAAAATCCGTTGTGAATATCAACAAAATATTTCTGCATAAGTCCCGCAAGTACGAAACTCGGGACAGATATCCCTATTACTGCGACTATCATTGCCAATTTATCCTGATATTTTCCTCTCTTTAATGCTGCGACTATTCCTAAAGGTATTCCTACAAGTAATGCAAATATTATTGATCTTGCTCCCAAATCTGCGGATACCGGAAAACTGTCCCCTATAATGTCATTGACAGTTCTACCTCTTACTTTCATTGATAATCCAAGATCTCCTTTAGCGACACTTTTCAAATACTCCACATATTGTACTCCTAAAGGCTTATCCAAGTGATATTTTGCCATTAAATTTTCTTTGATTTTTGGTGGGATTGCTTTTTCACTTTGAAAAGGATCCCCGGGTAAAAGATGCAACAGGAAAAAAGTTATCGTGATTACGAGCCATAATGTAACAAACCCCATTGCTATTCTATTTACCAAAAACTTTAGTACATTTTTCATTTTTCTTCCTTTCCCTAATTATTTATATATTTTATATTATATTACAATTCGTTTCATTTTTGCAAGTTATTATAACATTATAATTCCATATATTTTTCTTATTCTTGTATATATAATTATAATTTTTTAGTATTTTCACATTGTAATATATTACTAAATTATGTATAATGAAGTCAAATAAATAAAGAAAGGAGAGATGAGATATTTTAGGATAATCTCACACAAATATTATGAATTTCAATGACTACAAATATGAAAGAGTCGATGTTGATTCGACAAAGAAACAGTTTTCGGAGCTGATTGAAAAATTCAGTCATTCTTCGAGTGTTGATGAGCAGTGTACATATATGGATAAAATCATCAAACTAAGAAATCATATAGATACAATGATTACTTTAGTTTCCATAAGACACAGTATCAATACCGAAGATGAATTTTATGACAGAGAAAATGAGTACTGTGATGAAATAAACCCTATTTTATTCGGATTTGTTACTGATTTTTATAAAGCTCTCACTAAATCCAAATTTAGAAACGAACTCGAAGAAAAATACGGAAAATTTTTATTTAATATCGCAGAATGCTCATTAAAAACATTTAATGAAAGTATTATCCCTGATTTGCAGGAAGAAAATAAACTGACGAGTAAATATGACAAATTAGTTGCAAGTGCTAAAATATTATTCGACGGAGAAGAAAAAAATCTTTCACAAATGGTTCCGTATACTCAATCCAAAGATAGAAATATAAGAAAAGATGCCGCTAAAAAAGTTGCAGAATTTTTTACGGAGTATAAAAATGAATTTGACAACATATACGATGAATTAGTAAAAGTCAGAACCGAAATAGCTAAAAAATTAGGCTTTAAAAATTTCATCGAATTAGGTTATGCAAGACTTACAAGACTTGAGTACAACTCTGAAATGGTAGCTTCCTACAGAAAACAGGTCTTGGAAAACATCGTTCCTCTCCATTCGGAATTGAGAAACAGACAGGCTAAAAGACTTGGTCTTGACAAGCTAAAATTTTATGATGAACCTATAAAGTTCAATTCAGGAAACGCGGACCCTCATGGTGAACCCGAATGGATTCTGAATCACGGTAAAACAATGTATCATGAACTTTCCAAAGAAACCGACGATTTTTTTACATTTATGACTGAAAACAATCTTTTGGATCTTCTTTCAAAAAAAGGAAAAATGAGCGGAGGTTACTGCACATATATCCCTGATTACAAAGCACCGTTTATTTTTGCAAACTTCAACGGTACTTCCCATGATGTAGATGTCCTTACTCATGAAGCAGGACACGCTTTCCAAGTCTATGAAAGTAGAAATTATGAGATACCTGAATATTTATGGCCGAGCCTTGAAGCTTGTGAAATCCATTCTATGAGCATGGAATTTTTGACATGGCCATGGATGAACTTATTCTTTGAAAATGATACTGACAAATACAAATTTACTCATCTTTCAGAAGCCCTTTTATTTATTCCTTACGGAGTTACTGTCGATGAGTTTCAGCACTGGGTATATGAAAATCCCGAAGCTACTCCCGAAGACAGAAGAAAAAAATGGCTGGAAACAGAAAAAAAATATCTGCCTACAAGAGATTATGGAGAAATTGAAGAACTGAAAGAGGGTATCTTCTGGTTCAGACAGGGACATATTTTTGGAACACCTTTTTACTATATCGACTATACACTTGCACAGGTGTGTGCTTTCCAATTCTGGATTAAATCAAATGAAAACAGGGAAAAAGCTTGGAAAGAATATTTACACTTATGCAAACTGGGAGGAAGCAAACCTTTCCTTGAACTGCTAAAAGAAGCTAATTTGAAAAATCCTTTTATAAACGGGACTATAGCTTCCGTAATTCCTAAAATAAAAGAATTTCTGGACAGCATTGACGACATGAAGATGTAAATAATATATGTAATCTTTAATACCACATTTTTATCCTTAATAATTATTTTTACGAGTTGATAATGTGAAAATTTGGATAAATTGATGTGAACTATAAATTTTAAAAATTTTGAAATAATAAATGCAAATGAATAAAAAGAGTTATTTCAAAAAGCCATAAACTTTGAAATAATAAATATAAATAAATAAGAGTTATTTCAAAAAAATGAACTGTACCTGTAATCTTGTATCCAAGATTTCGGGTACAGTTCAAAATAATTCTCCGATATAATTATTTTTATTGATTTTATATATTTTATAAAAAATAATAAAATATATAAATTTATAATCAGTATTTTTTAGCATTTTTTGACAGTTTATAAAACAGCTCTTTTATCTATTCTCATTTACCGACATTTTGTTTATCAAACTTTCATTTCTAATTTCTGAATATACCCTCTTTCTTAATTTTTTCATATACATAAGTAAAAACATTGACCTTCCGAAAGAAAATACTATAAATGAAAGCCATAATCCGTGATTTCCATATAAAGGGATAAAAGTAAAATATCCCATAAAAAATAAAACCAATGAAAAAATCATGGAATTTCTTATCGGTGCCGTATATGTTACTCCCGTGAAAACACCATAAAAAATCAGTCCTGCATTTATGACTGCCGGAAAAATCATAAGCCAAAAACTATGTGCATTTGCTATATTTATCACTTCATTGTTAGTTGTGTATAAACTGATAAGTCCTGTCCTAAATACAGTAAACACGGAGAAAAGAACGATAGCATTCATAATACATATATGAAATGACTTTCTTATTGTCCATTCCACTTTTTCTATTTTTCTTTCTCCTACTCCGTTTCCTGCAAAAACACTTGATGCGTTGGCAAATCCGTCAAAAAAATATGACATCAAATATTGTATCTGAAATAATATGGAATTTGCAGCAAGCATTATTTCTCCTTCTCTGGAAGCTTCTTCCATAAAAAGATTGGTAACCGTGAGCAGGCACACCGTTCTTATTACCAAATCTGAATTTACTCCGCCAATCTGTTTTATCGTCTGTCTGTCAAATATTTTTTTAAAGTCTATTTTTCTTATTGCACTAATTATTTTCAGCGGATTATCTTTTTTTCCTTTTAATATTATGATTATTGACAAAATAGTTGTCATAATTTGAGAAATAAGCGTAGCATAGGCTACTCCCGCCACATCCATTCCCAGACTTTCTACAAAATACAAATCGAGAATTATATTTGTTATATTTGTTACCAGCTGTAAAATGAGACATTCCCTAATCTGTCTTCTCCCCATTATCCAACCTAAAAATGTATAATTCAGAAGTACAAAAGGTGCCCCCCAAATTAATATTTTATAGTAAACTGTCATATAATGAAGTATATGATTATCGGCTTTATAGAAACGGATGGCTATCTGCAATATAACATCCTGAAATATAAAAAATAGCAATCCCATTACAACTGAAACTATAAGAGGTCTTACAAGGGCAAGGGCTTCCTCTTTTTCATCTTTCATACCGTATGCTTTTGCGGAATAACCCGATGTACTCACCCTCAAAAAACCTAAAATCCAGTATATCGTATTGAACACTGTACCTCCCAAAGCCACCCCACCTATATACACAGGGCTTTCCAGTCGCCCTACTACTGCCGTATCCACTGAATTCAATAGCGGTATTGTAAGAGTGGAAAGAGTAAATCCCATAGCCATTTTTAGATAACTGTTATTCAGTTTCCTTTTTTCCATTTTTTCCTCCATTATTTTTTTATATTATATCATCTTTTTGAAATTTACTCTCTTTAACTTTTTCTTTTTTTATTCTAATATACAGTTTTTTAATTTCGTGAAAACTAAAAAAGTATAACACTCATATATTTCTTGACATTATTTAGAAATAGAAATTATCTAAATATTTTTAATAAATAAAAAACGAGGGCAACGGTAAGCCCTCATAGATATTCGTATATCTCCATTTTATCCTATATATTTATTTAAATATTATAAGCAGCACTCCGGCAGCGACTGCCGATCCTATTACTCCCGCAACGTTAGGACCCATTGCGTGCATAAGCAGAAAGTTTCCCGGATTTTCTTCCTGTCCTACTTTCTGGACTACTCTGGCAGCCATAGGTACAGCCGATACTCCCGCTGCCCCTATCATCGGATTTACTTTTCCGCCACTTAATTTACACATTATTTTCCCGAACAGTACTCCGCCCACAGTTCCAAAAGCAAAGGCAAATAATCCTAATGCCAATATTTTCAATGTAGTAACATTAAGGAAAGTATGAGCATTAGCTGTAGCTCCTACCGTTGTTCCAAGTACTATTGTTATACAGTAAAGCATTGCACCTCTCACATGTTCGACCAAATTTCCGACCACTCCTGATTCTTTTATGAGATTTCCCAACATAAGCATTCCTATCAGAGGAGCTGCTGATGGTATAAGTAATGTTACTATTATTGTAACGGCTATAGGAAACAGAATTTTTTCATTTTTCCCTACTTCCCGTAATTGTACCATTTTTATCTGTCTTTCCTGCTTTGTTGTGAGCAGTTTTATTATAGGAGGCTGTATTATAGGCACTAATGCCATATATGAATAAGCCGCTACGGCTATAGGTCCTAACAAATCAGGTGCCAATTTTGTAGTCAGATAAATAGCTGTAGGTCCGTCAGCTCCTCCTATTATCCCTATGGAAGCAGCTTCTCTGCCCGTAAGACCGAGCATTATCGCACCTATAAACGCAAGAAATATTCCTAATTGTGCTGCCGCTCCCAATAGCAAGCTTTTAGGATTGGCAATCAGAGGACCAAAATCTGTGCTTGCCCCTATTGCCAGAAATATTAATGGCGGGTATATTCCAAGTTTCACTCCCTGATACAGATAATACAGCAGTCCTCCCGATTCCATCATACCTTCTTTAGGTATTCCCGGCAAATTCACGAGCAGCATTCCAAATGATATAGGTAATAATAAATAAGGCTCATACCCCCTTTTTATTGCCAGATATAGTAAAATTAATGCTATTATTATCATTATGAACTGCTGCCATGTCAGCATTGACAATCCTGTCGTATTGTAAAGGGTTTTCAGTAACTCCATTTTTTTCTCCTTTCACTACCTAAGATAAACTAACGAGCAATGCTCCGGTTTCCACAGTATCCCCTTTGGATACGTGTATCCCCGCTACGGTTCCGTCCACAGGAGCAACTATCGGATTTTCCATTTTCATCGCTTCAAGGACAATAAGCGTTTCTCCCGCCTTGACTTTTTGCCCTGAGGATACATCTATACTTACTACAAGACCCTGCATGGGTGCTTCCACTTTTACAGTTCCTTCAGTTGCTGCGGGTTTTGGAGAATTTTCTTCCTTTACTTCTTTACTCTTAGGTGCTTCGGTTTCTATTTTCCCTTCTTTTTCACTTACTGCTTCCAGTTCAACTTCATAAACTTTTTCTCCAATTTTTATTTTATATACTTTTATCATAATTCTCTCCCTATAAATATATTTACGTTTTTCAGGTAACGCATAATCCTTTTCGGAGCATAAAGGTAATAATACAAACCTTTATAAATCTGATTAATCTTTAATCCTAATTAATTTCTTTTATTGATTTTACTCTTATATAGGCATTTTCAGTTTCTCCTGCCGCATCGATTACTGCTGCCGTAACAGCTGCAAGCATTCTGTCATCTTTTATATCTTCGGGTTTTATTTTCTTATTTTCAGCCAAGGAAATCGAAGAATTATTTAAAACAGGCTTATTGATATTTTTTTTATTTTCCGTTTTTTCCTTTTCAACCGGTAAATATTTTAAAAGCGACAATATGGACGAAATCAGGATTAATACTAAAAACACTATTGCCATACTCACTATTGTTATCCATAGTGAATCTCCGAATGTTATGGGAGAATTTCCATACAGTATTCTCATATATTTTCATATGATAGAGTATCCGAAAAATATAAAGAAAACTCTATTCATATCTCTCCTTTCCTAAAATATGACATTTATAGTCTGTACTTTTATTTTTTCCTGAGGATTGTTTCTTTTTTCAAAATATGTTCGGGCTACTTGAGGGAACATAGCGTAAGTCAATATATCCTCTTCACTTCGCACTAAATCTCCCGCCTCTTTTTTTATTTCCTCATATTCATTATTTAAAAGGTCGGCAGGACGCCCTGTAAACACTTCCTCATCTCCTATTATTTTCTTTTTCATTTCATCCGAAATAGGTACAGGAGACTTTCCATATAGCCCTTTTACATAATCTTTTATTTCTTTAGGTATCATTTTGTATCTTTCACCCGTCAATACATTAAATACTGCCTGAGTCCCTATCATCTGGCTCATAGGCGTTACTAACGGAGGATAACCCAAGTCGGCTCTTACTTTCGGTATTTCTTTCAGTACATCTTCATATTTATCCTCAGCTTTCTGTGCTTTCAGCTGGGAAAGCATATTTGAGAGCATTCCTCCCGGAAGCTGATATTCCACTATATTAGGCTCTGTAAATAATGCCTGCGGATTTAATGTTCCTTTTTCAAGATATTTTTTTCTTATCGGTTTGAAATATTCGGCTATCTCTTTCAACAAATCAAGGTTAATCCCTGTATCGTATTCCGTCCCTGCCAAAGTTCTCACAAGCGACTCCGTAGTCGGCTGGGAAGTCCCTCCTGATAATGGAGAAATTGCGGTATCTACTATATCCACTCCCGCTTCTATGGACTTCAGGTTTGTCATTGCACCAAGTCCCGCAGTATTATGAGTATGCACTTCTATCGGAACATTTACTACTTTTTTCAGTTCTTTTACAAGCTCATATGCCCTGTAAGGGAGCAATATCCCCGCCATATCTTTTATAGCTATGGAGTCAGCTCCCATTTCCTGCATTTCCATTGCAAGGTTTTTATAATATTCCACTGTATGTACGGGGCTTATAGTGTAGCATATCCCCAGTTGACTGTGTCCTCCGTATCTTTTTGTACTTTCGGACGCCTGTCTTATATTTCTGACATCATTCAGAGCGTCGAATATTCTTATTATATCTATACCGTTTTTTATGGACTTCTCTACAAATTTATCTACTATATCGTCGGCATAATGTCTATATCCCAATAAGTTCTGCCCTCTCAGGAGCATCTGTAATTTAGTATTTTTGGCTCTTTTTCTTATTTCTCTCAATCTTTCCCACGGGTCTTCATTTAAAAATCTTATCGCCGAATCAAAAGTAGCTCCGCCCCATACTTCGAGGGCATAATATCCTGCCCTATCCATTTTTTCTACTATGGGAAGCATTTCCTCCGTTGTGAGCCTTGTCGCCATTAATGACTGATGACCGTCTCTTAACGATGTCTCTGTTATTTTCACTTTGCTCAATGTTTCTTCCTCCTTTATACTCGTATGAACTGTCTTAATCTATCTTTTTATAAATTTACTGCCTTTCCGATTTTTCCGAGCTATTTCCAAATTTAAGCCTTAGGTCCTGCATTTACTATGTTTTCAGGCATATTCGGATATTTGTTTTGGAAGTTTTCTTCAAACATCTTAGCCAATTTTTTCGCATAGATTTCATATTCTTCCTTATTTTTCCATGTATCGGCAGGGTTCATAATTTCACTTGGAACTTCAGGACAGAATTGAGGAACGTCTACATTGAAAATATTATCATGTTTATATTCCACATTGTCGAGTTCACCATTTAATGCGGCAGTTACCATAGCTCTTGTATACTTAAGGTTCATACGTTTGCCTATGCCGTAAGGTCCTCCCGACCAGCCTGTATTAATGAGATATACTTTAGTATTGTATTTTTCAATTTTTTCTCCGAGCATTTTTGCATAAACTGACGGATCCATAGGCATAAACGGCTCTCCGAAACAAGTCGAGAAAGTAGGTTGAGGTTCCGTAACTCCACGTTCGGTTCCTGCGAGTTTGGAAGTAAATCCTGTTATAAAATGATACATTGCCGCATCCTGATTTAGTTTGGAAATAGGAGGCAGCACACCGAAAGCATCTGCCGTAAGGAATATCACCACTGACGGTATTCCACCCACTCCCGGTATCTGTGCATTTTCTATGTAGTGTATCGGATATCCGACACGAGTATTTTCAGTAAGGCTTCTGTCAAAAAAATCCAGCTCCCTCGTATCAGGGTTCATCACAACATTTTCGACAAGACTTCCAAATTTTATCGCGTGAAATATTTCAGGCTCATTTTTTTCTTTCAAGTCTATACATTTTGCATAGCATCCCCCTTCAAAGTTGAAAACTCCATGATTTGACCAGCCATGTTCATCATCTCCTATGAGCTTTCTGTTAGGATCTGTGGACAATGTAGTTTTCCCTGTTCCCGACAGTCCAAAGAAAATAGCCGTTTTTCCTGTTACAGGGTCTATATTTGCAGAACAGTGCATAGGAAGCACGTCTATTTTCGGCATCAGATAGTTCATTACACAAAATACACTTTTCTTAATTTCTCCTGAATATCTGGACCCACATATAATTCCTATTTTAGCTTCATAGTCGATAATAATGGCGGCTTCCGAATGAGTACCGTCTACTTTGGGATTGCATTTAAAGCCGGGTGCCGCAATAATCGTAAAATCGGCAGTATGGTAATTAGCAAGTTCTTCGGCATTAGGTCTTATTAATAACTGATGTATAAATAAATTCTGACTGGCAAGCTCGTTTACAATTCTAAATTTTCTTCGGCATACAGGATCCGCTCCTGCTATTCCGTCAAAGATAAAGATTTCCCTGTTTTGGAGATAAGATACGAGTTTCCCGTAAATAGCGTTAAATTTTTCTTTTTCAATGGGTCTGTTCACTTTACCCCATGCAATGGAGTCATGAATGCCCGGAGTATCAACGATATATTTATCTTCAGGAGAACGTCCTGTATACTTCCCTGTCGTTACTACTAAAGCTCCCGTTTTTGATAATTTTCCTTCTTCTCTTCTAAGAGCTATTTCACTCAGTTCAGTCGATGAAAGATTTCTGTACACCTTGCCGGTATTGATTATTCCTAATTTTTCAAGTCCGTAAGTCTTCATGTTATTACCTCCGCTTTAAAATATTTTAAAATTATTATTTATAAATAAATTTTTTTATCTCTTTATTTCTATAATAACTATATTTGCAATATTTATTTTCAGGCATCAGGTTATGTATTCTTTCGTCTTTATAGCTATCCTGTAGCAGCTTTACCGTTTATATAATTATACTATCATTTTCTTAAAAAGCAAATTTTAATATGATTTTTTATTGAATTTTTTATTATTATAATATAAAATTATAATATAAAGACAAGAAATGAAAAACAGGAAAGCAGGAAAAATATGAAAATTTATAAATTTGATACTCTCAATTCCACAAACGAATTTATGAAAAATAATGCCAAATCATTTGAAAAATTTGACATTGTAATTACCAAAATGCAGACTGAGGGGAAATCACGGAGAGGAAACACATGGTTCTCCGACGAGGGCATGGCTCTTTTTACTTTTCTCGTAAAAAAAGAAGAAAAACTTGATGATATAGAATATTTGAAGCTTCCTCTACTCGCGGGACTTGCCGTTATAAAAGGACTGGAAAAATTTAAAAAGTTGAACTATATGTTTAAATGGACTAATGATATTTACTTATCGGAAAAAAAATTGTGCGGTATTCTCGTCGAAAGAGTTCAGGACAATTTTTTTATCGGAATAGGTATAAATATTAATAACATTATACCTACAGAACTTGAAAATACTGCCATATCCCTTTCAGAAATCACAGGTGAAAAATATGATACAACTGATATAGCAGTTTCAATTACAAAGGAATTCCAAAATCTGTATAATAATTTTATTAACGGTTTTTGGAAGAAAATACTTTCTGAAATTAATTCGAGAAATTACTTAAAAAACAAAAAAATCAGTATAAAGACAGGGAAAAACCTTAAGACTGGAATAGCACAGGATATAAATGATAACGGAGAAATAGAAATTTTAGTCGATGATGAGCTTCAATCTTTTTCTTTCGGAGAAATATTAAATGAAAAGATTTTTATTGAAAAATAATCTTTGCCTTTAATCTCCTTATTACTATTTATGATGTTATTCTATGTTCCGCTAATGCCCTTTCACTGTCATAATGATATATTTATTTGTTTTTTATTTATGTTACAGTTATTTACATCACAAAGAAGATTGTTTCATAAGTCAGAAATAATTTTCAAAACATAAATATAATATATTTTAAAATTTTAATAATCATTATTTTCATTAATTTTATAAAAATAATAAATATATATAATCTATGATTAGAGTATTTTTTTCATTTTATGAAACAACCTCTTTTTTATTTTCCTATTACACTTAATTATATTCATTTTAAATTATTAGACTTTAAACTATTGAGGTATTTTTTCAATTTTAAACAACCCAAAATCAACACTCCGTAATATGTAAAAACGGTAACTATATTTATTTTAAAAGGGATTTCAATCTGCAAAAGAGGAAGCTTACTTCCTGAATAAATAAAGCCCTCAAAAGCACCGTAAATTATTTTTATGGATAATATAAAAACAGGATTAATTATTTTTATACGGAGAATATTAAGTAAAGTTATCCCGAAGAGGAACTCTATTAACACCGTTCCTACAGGCACTCCTACTACATTGAGTAAAAAAGAAAAAAGAGGAAATTTATCAAAATAATATAAAAATAGCGGAATACTTGTTATCTGTATTACCAGACTCAAAATTATAAGTTTAATAATATCCTTTTTTATACCGTCTTTCATTCGGAAAAAATATTTTTCTTCAAATATTTTTTCAAAAATAGGATAAATAAATATTATTGCAATAACTGCGGCATAAGACAGCTGCAATGATATATCAAACAGGGAATAAGGATTTAAAATCAATATTATAATCATTGAAATCACAAGGGATTTTTTACTGTCCTCCCGTTCAAACATTATTCTTGCCAGTATCATTATTGCTCCCATTATATATGCCCTCAATATTCCCGCAGACATTCCCGTAATAGTGCAGTAAAACGTAAGGATTACGAGAGAGAGTATATATTTTATCCTATAACCGACATATATCCTGTCAAGCATTTTCACAATCCCGATTATCACAAGGCTTATATGTGAACCTGATATCACTACGAGATGTGCCAGTCCCGTATATTTAAATTTATCGTTCATATCTTTGGAAATATCCGACTTTTCTCCTAATATTGCAGCCTTGGAAAAGGCATATAGATTGTCTTCCGTCATAAACAGCTCATCAAATATATTTAAAATATATCTTCGTACGCCGTTCAATCCTGATTCCTTATATCCTAAAATTTTTCCCTCGAGAATTATAAACCCGTTCTTTTCTCTTGAGTTTTTTATTTTAAATTTTATGAGATAAAAACCGTAACTCATATTTTTACTATTTTTTATCGTTATTTGTTTCCCTGTGTATTTATTATTTATTTTCAAGACTGCTCCATTTTTCCCGTCCATTTTTACATACAGAGTCTGTATTCCCTCTAATTTCCCTTTATATGTAACAAAATTTACATAAAAAACACCCAGTATTATGAGCATTCCTATCCATAGCACTGTCGAAATATCTTTCATTTCCTCAATCAATCTTTTTTCCCCCGTTTTATTTCCCATTTTAAAGTTCCTCTTCCCATAAATTTGATTTTGTATAGTCGCTGTCTATATCTATGGGGGTCTTTGCCCTGTAAATGCTTATTATCGGATATTTAGCCGCATTTATGGTATTTGTGGATATTCTGAAATATATTTTCTTTCCTTTTTTATCCAGTAAATAAATAGAAAATCCTTTTTCAAAATTTCCCTCATTAGTTGTTTTTCTTTTAAAATCAGCATTCTTATCATTGTTATTTGTCATATAGGATATGTTTTTTGAGATTTCAAGTTTTCCGATTATATCTTCTTTTCCGTTTTCTTTATCCACGAAATATGCGATATTTTCAGATATTCTAAAATCCAGTATATACTCTTTTTTGTTATACTGGGCATATTGCTGAATTTTTCTTATAAACTGACTTATATTTCTTTTTTGAATGGTAAATTCCTGTTTTTGCCTCTGATTTTGCAAAATATTAAAAACAATCGTAAACAGAATTGTAATAATTGATATGTAGACTAAAACTTCAACGAGTGTAAACCCGCTATTTTTTTCTTTTTTCATTTTTAACCCCCCGATTTCATTTGAAAAAATTTACTGATTTAAAACACTCGTTCACTAAGAAAAAGTCAAAAACTCGCCTATGGCTCAAACAGATGACTTTTTCTAAGTTCACTTCCTGTTTTAAATTGAAAATTTTTAAATAATTCATAATTATGTTTTTTGCATATTTTATGATATTAAACTTTTTCTATATTAATTTATATAACCACAAACCTGAACTTCCCCCTTAGAATTATAAGTACATTCATATCCTCTTCTTTTAGCTTCACTCCCATCAAGATAAGAGCAACTTAAAATTGTAGATATCAATATAACTAACATAATTATTTTTTTCATATAATATCATCTCCATTATCATAATTTTTTATACTCAATTAATCCCCTTTATTTAATGATTATTAAGTTTTCTTACGAAAATCTTTGATTATATTGCCTATATCTTCAAAACTATTATATTGTTGTTCTAAAATTCTATTAGGATTGTTTCTGTTCAGATTTTCAAGATTATTTACATACGTATTTATTACATTATTTATATAACTATTTCCTTGAACTTCCACTTCTGGATTATATAAAGATTTTCTATAATTATTTCCATTTTTATCAACTGCATTTCCGTCTCCATAGTAGGCATTTCCTTTTGTTGCTTCATTCATTGAACCTGTCTCTGAGTTTAAAATGGGTTCTGCCGTTAACTGACTTACTAAACTTTTTAATCCTGCTTTAAACAAATCTCCTCCTGCTTTCCCAATTTGTTCAGCTCTCATTACATTATACGGATAATCATTATTTTTCAGTGAACTTTTAGTTTTATCTGCTAATTCTGTGATATTTTTTAAA
>NZ_DBHIXS010000014.1:0-21283 GCF_057270515.1 Pseudoleptotrichia sp.
GGAGCATAGAAAATGCAGGAGCTGAAATACTGTCGCAAAAAGATATAACACTGACAGCGGATAAAATAGACAATACGGTAGGAAAGATAAGAGGCGGAGGAGACGTAAAGCTGACAGGACGGAATTCATAACGAGAGGAAACTATTACGGCGGAGAATATTTTCTTGAAAGAATGGGATACAGGGAGAACTGGGACAGGGTAAAACTCTTAGGAGACGCATATTATGACAATCTTTTAATAGAACAGACACTGATAGAAAAACTCGGAACAAGATTAATAAACGGGATATCGGGAAGCGAGCTTACAAGACGACTGATAGACAATGCGACGACAGCAAAAGAGGATTTGAAGCTAAGACAGGGAGTGGCACTGACAAAGGAACAGATAAACAGCCTAAAGAATGACATAATATGGTATGAATATGAGACGGTAAACGGAAAGAAAGCCCTTGTGCCGAAGATATATCTGTCAAAGGCGACAATGGAAAAACTGGAAGTGGACGGAAGAAGCAGGATATACGGAACAGAAAAGACGATAATAAGGGGGGAGGGAGAATTTGAGAACAGAGGATTAAGAATAGGAAGCCTGACAGGAGTAACTGAAATAAGGGGAGACAGGATAAAGAACCTGACAGTAACAAATGAAAGAGGGGAGATAGTAGGAAAGACAGTAAAAATAGAAGCAATAAAAGGGGACATAGAAAATATAGGAGGAAAGATAGCAGGAGTAGAAGGGGTTGAACTTGTCGCAAAGAAAGGAAATATATTTAACGATGCGACAAAAGAAAGACAGGGGTTCAATTTAGGTGAAAATAACCATACGGAATATGAAACGATAGGAAATATAGGAGAAATAACAGGAAAGAAAATAAGGATAGAGGGAAAGGACTATAACAGTACAGGCGGAGCATTAGTAGGAAAGGAAGTAGAACTTGATTTAAAAGGAAACATAAATGAAAAAGGTCTGGAACTGAAAGGGAATGACAGGTTCGGAGATGAGAAGAACAATCAGACATACAAGTCGAAAGAGTATGTAGGAGCAGGAATAGTAGCGGAAAAGATAAGGGGGAAAGTAAATGAGATAAACCTTGAAGGGTCGGCATTCATAGCTGAAGACGGAAAAGGACTGACAGTAGGAAAAGTAAATGCAGTATCCGAAGTAAATGAATACGACAAGACGATAAGGGGAAGCAGTAAGGGTTCATTTTCAAAGAGAAGCAGCTATACGGAAAGCCATAATGAAGAAAATGTGGCAAGCAACTTTAAGATAGGAGCAAATGCTAACATAACAGGAACGCTGAATGCAGTGGGAAGTAATATCCATATAGGGGATAACAGCTATATAGGAGGAAAGGTAACGACAGATGCAAGGGAGCTGCATAACAGCTACTATCACGAAGAAAACAGGAAAGGATTTAGCGTAAACAGGACAGGAAGCAGTGTAACGGCAGGATATGGCAAGACACAGAACACGAACAGTGAAAAGAGCATAATAAATGCGAAATCAAGCCTGCATATAGGACATAATACTGTCTTAAATAAGGGAGCGGAGATAACGGCAACGGACTTTGAGCATGGAAGAATAGAGATAAACAACGGAGACGTAGTATACGGAGCAAGAAAAGATGTAAGGGAAACGAAGACGACAAGTAAGAGCAGCTATATAGGAGTAACGGCAGGAGTAAGAAGTCCGATAATGGACAGAGCAAGACAGGCAGGAGAAGCAGCAGGACAGATAAGAAGAGGGGATAAGGTAGGAGGAGCAGTAAATGCAGTAAACTTTGTAACGGGAACGATAACAGGACTTGCAGGAAATCAGGGAAACAGACAGACAAGCTACGACCAGAATGGAAGCGTAGGAAAGAGCGGAGTAAAAGACGCCCTTGCAAACAACGACTTTTATGCAAATATCAATGTGAATGTCGGCTTTACTAAATCAAAAAATGAAAGCAGTTCCCACGAAGAAAGTGCGGTAGTAACAACAATAAGGGGACTTGACGAAAACTCAAGTATAACGTACAATAATGTAAAGAACATAACGTATAAGGGAACACAAGCTAAGGACACAAAATTCATATACAACAATGTAGAAAACATAAACAAGGAAGCAGTAGAGTTACATAATACATACAGAACGAACTCAAAAAGCTCTGGAGTAAATACAGGAGTAACTGTAGGATATGGACAGAAAGTACAGACTAAAGGAAACGGAGTAAGCTTTTCAACAAACAGAAGCCATTTAAATACTGATGAAACAATATACCAAAATGGAAACTTTGTAAATGTAGACGAAGTCCATAACAACACAAAGAATATGAGATTAATAGGTTTTAACCAGACAGGCGGAAAAGTAACAGGAAACATAGAAAACCTTGAAATCACATCAGTACAGAATAAGAGTACAACAACAGGAAGCAGCAGCGGAATAAATATAGGAGTAAGTTCAACAGGAACACCTAATTATATAAGTGTAAGCGGAAGTAAGACAAACGGCAACAGAACCTATGTAGACAAGCAAAGTACGTTTATACTTGGAGAGGGAAGTAACCTTACAGTAGGAAAAGCAGTAAACACAGGAGCAATAGTCGGAACTACAGGAAGTAACTCTTCTCTCAAAGTAAAAGAATATGTAGGAAAAGACCTATACAACACAGATAAACTGACAACGACAGGAGGTTCAGTAGGAACAGGCGGAGTTGGCTTTAATCAGGAAAAGCACGACAAAGAGGGAGTAACAAGAAATACTGTAATTGGAAACGTGGAGATAGGAAAATCAAAAGGAAGTCCAATAAATACTGATTTAAGTAAAGCCAATGAAACAACAAAAGACACTCATAGAAATATAAATGTCTATGTAGAGGACAATACAATAAAAGCGGTGTCAAACCCGAAACAGTTTGTAGAAGACTTCAATATAGCAATACTTGAGGGAAAAGCAACAGTAGAGGGAGCAATAAAGAAAATAGACAATATACTGAACGGAAGCGATGACAGCGACATATCACAAGCAGAAAAGAGAAGATACGAAGAAATCAAAGAGGATATATTAAGGGTAAAAACAGCTCCTGAAATAGAACTGATAGCAAAAGGAGATTTAAAAAATAAAGAAATACAGGATAAATTAGGAATAGGAGGTAAATTTAATCCTGACGACCCAAACTTACCTGAAAAAATAAAGGAAAGAATAGAAGAAGCAAGAGAACAGGGAAAAGAGATACCGTATTTTTATGACAAGGTAACAGGAAAGATATACATCAATGAAAATGCGGACGAAAATACAGTAAGAGCAGGAATAGGTCGGGAATGGGGAATAAGAGACAGATTTGACAAAGGAAAAGCCAAACCTAATAACGAAGGACAACTAAAAGCGACAGTAGCAGGAGAAATAGCCTATGGAGAGATAGAAAACAGGCTGAAAGGTAAAAATGACAAGATAGACCCTAATTCCTTTGAATATGCCCAATTTGACCCTGACAGCGAAATAACATCAGACATAACAGCCAAACAGATAAGAAAAGGAAAAAAAGAGCTGAAAGAAATAGGAAACAAGATAGTAAAAGGAGACTTAAAAGGAGCAGCAGGGCAATTTTTAGGACTAAGTGGAAAAGCGGGAAAAGTCTTAATAAACAACGCAAATGACATAGCTAAAGGAGGAAAGGCACAGGAAAAAGTAATAAATGAAACAAAAGAGGCAATAGATAAGGAAGTAGTGGCTCCTATTAAAAAGAGACAGGACGAGAAGAAAAGAATAAGAGACGAGTTCATAAAAGAGCTAAGTAGCAAAGACTGTAACGGGAAATGTAAAAAAGAACAGCAGAAGACAGCAGATGATTTAAGGAAAGATTATGCAGATAGACTGGCGTGTAGAGCAAGAGATAGAAAGGATTGTAAGCCGAATTCAGACAATACAAGTGAGCTAATAATATTCAAGACAGATGAAGAGTTGATAAAATATTCAGAAAAAGCGAAAGCAATGGGAATAAGAGGGAATTATAGATTTGACTCACAGGAAAGAATAGACAGAGCGTACAATAATGCAAGTCAGAAAGCAAAAGAAGAAAAAGACTATGACAGAGTAGTAAAGTTGTCCAAGAATGAGGGAAAAAGTCCTGAACAGTTATATAAAGAGGGAAAAATAAGTGAAAAGCAATGGAAGAACTACAATGCAGAAGTGAATTACAGAGCAGTAGTAGGAGCGACAGCAAATGTAATAAATAATTCAGCAGCTCCGATAGTAAATTCGTTATATGCAGGAATGAATGAAAATAGTAGGAAAGCATACAGTGAATGGGAAGCAAATAATAGAGCGGGTGAAACAGGAAACAAAGGTTCTGGAAGTGGAAACAGTTCAGGAAGTAATCAGAAAAATAATGAAACGACAGTAAATAATACCGAAAACAATAACTTAAATCAACAGGCTGATAAGAAAGTAGAAAATATAACAACAAGTTATAAAAATTTTGACCATATAGCGAAAGGAGAAGTAAAAGTTGGAAAGAATGGAAGAACAGAGGTTGTTGGAGGACATTCGACAAGAGGAGGAATAATAGTAGAAGAGAAGATACAGGAATTTCCGGGAGGAGCATATGAAGCGAAGATAAAAGTACCGGACCCGAATAATCCCGGAAAGTATTTAGAAAAAACAAATAATGGTGGAAAAGCGACAATGTTTCCGGACAATTGGACAGAAAACAGGATAAAAGTAGAAATAGATAATGTACTTAAAAATCCAAATAATTATAAAAAAGGAAATATATGGGAAGGAAAGTCATCGACAGGGGTTAAGATGAGAGTGATTTTAAATGAAAAAGGAGAAGTAATAACAGCTTATCCGATAAAACCATAAACAAATGGAGGAAAGAAATATGAAATTAATTTTTAAATACAGATATGAAGAAGATTGGTTTGAAAAAAGATATGTCAAAGATTGTGAAGCTTTCAGAATGCCAAATGAATTATCCAAAAGATTAAGTTCAGAAAATTATTTAAGAATGTTAGAAAAAGATGATATATTAAATGAGGTATATTTATCAAATTACCTTTATGATACAGATTATGAGTTAGCAGAATTTGTATTAAAAAAATTAAATGATAAGGATATAAGTTATTATGATATTGGTTCACAAGGCTGGGAAGCACATATTGAAGATAAAACAGTTGATATTGCAGTAATTTTTAGTGAAGAAGATGATAAAAGAGCCTACATAAACAGAGAAGAAGTAGCTTATGCAATGTCAAAATGGAGAGATTTTTTAAAAAGAGAAATAATAGATGGAAGTTATGAAGAAATAATAGACACAGAAGATGTATACAAAAAAGAAAAAGTAGAGAAATAAAACAAAAACCCCGCATTTTCGAGTAACTGCTTAGCGAGAAATTGAGGAAGCCTGTAGTTTATAAGTAGAAAGATATTTCGAGCTTAGCAAACGAGAAGCGGGGCAGGGGGGTAGTAGGGGGAACCGTCCCCCTACTGTGTTTTTAAATGAGTAAACTTTTCAACAAACAGAAGTCATTTAAATACTGATGAAACAATATACTACAACGGAAACTTTGTAAATGTAGACGAAGTCCACAACAACACAAAGAATATGAGACTTGAAGCTGTCCAAGAATGAGGGAAAAAGTCCTGAACAGTTATATAAAGAGGGGAAAATAAGTGAAAAGCAATGGAAGAACTACAATGCAGAAGTGAATTACAGAGCAGTAATAGGAGCGACAGCAAATGTAATAAATAATTCAGCAGCTCCGATAGTAAATTCATTGTATGCAGGAATGAATGAAAATAGTAGGAAAACATACAGTGAATGGGAAACAAATAACAGAGCGGGTGAAACAGGAAACAAAGGTTATGGAAGTAATCAGAAAAATCGCGAAACGACAGTAAATAAAACTGAAAATAATAACTCTAATAATAATTCGAACGAGAATTTAGAAGATTATAATTCAAGAGTATCAGGAAGTAAAAATAATCAATATAATCAACCCAAAAATCCATATTATCAGAAAGTCAGAAATGAAAATACTGTAATAGACGGAATAGAATACGGAGGTCATGCATTGGACAGAATGCAGGATAGGGGAATTACTCCAAGTGCAGTTAAAGAAGCTATAACTTATGGAATAGTAATAGAAGCACGTAATGGAAGGAAAATGTATATTGATTATAAAAATAATATAACAGTCATAACTGAAAATGGAAAGGTGGTAACAGTGAGATATGGTGGTAAATAGAACAGAGATAATAGATAATTTAATGGAAGAATTTATAGAAAAAATATTAAATTTGGATAAAAATATGACAGAAATTTCTAATTATAAAAATGATTTAAGAAAATTTAGTGAATATTTCACAAATGAAGAAATAGAAGAATATAAGAATATAATAGAAAATTTTGAGTATATTTATATTTCTAATATAAATAATGATTGGATTAAAGAGAATATTGAAATATTGATTTTTTTCTTGTCAGATATAAAAAGGTTCTTATTAAAATTGAAAGTAAAGAAAAAGGATTTATTAATAAATTTATTTATGGAATGTATCAAATCGCTTAAAAGTTATAATAATTTTAAAAAATTTGTAGCTATTTCAGAATATTATTTTGATAGTTACAGACATTATTTTTCAGAAGAAGAGATAAAGCAATATAATAATTTATGGTTTGAGCTTGAAATAGAAAATGCTACAATTATTTGTAATAATGAAGTACAAGAAGAAAAAAAGTGGGAAAGAAATAAGATTTTAATATTAGAAAAAATTAAAAAAATGTTGTTATTTTTAGATAGCATTTAGTTGAATTGTTTTAAAGCTTATCCGATAAAACCATAAATGAAATGGAGGAAAGAAATATGAAGTTAATTTTTAAATATAGATATGAAGAAAATAAATATATCAGAATATGTGAATCTTTTAAAATGCCTTATAATGATATAGTGAAAAAAATGGATTATAAAGAATACACAGATTATATTTTAAGAAATAACATATTAAATGAGACATATTTAGCAAGCTATATTGATAGTTCAGATTTAAGTTTAACAGAATATATATTAAAAAATTTAAATGATAAAGATGTAAGTTATTGTGATATTGGTTCACAAAGGTGGGAAGCATATATTGAGGATAAAAAAGTCGATATTGCATTAATTTTTAGTGAAGAAGATGATGAAAGAGCCTACATAGACAGAGAAGAAGTAGCTTATGCAATGTCAAAATGGAGAGATTTTTTAAAAAGAGAAATAATAGACGGAAGTTATGAAGAAATAATAGACACAGAAAATGTATACAAAAAAGAAAAAATAGAGAAATAGAACAAAAACCCCGCATTTTCGAGTAACTGCTTAGCGAAAAGTTGAATAAATGTAAAATTTGAATAATCAAAAGATACTTTGAGCTTAGCAAACGAGAAGCGGGGTAGGGGGGTAGTAGGGGGAACCGTCCCCCTACTGTGTTTTTAAATGAGTAAACTTTTCAACAAACAGAAGCCATTTAAATACTGATGAAACAATATACTACAACGGAAACTTCAATAATGTAGACGAAGTCCATAACAACACAAAGAATATGAGATTAATAGGCTTTAATCAGACAGGCGGAAAAGTAACAGGAAACATAGAAAACCTTGAAATCACATCAGTACAGAATAAGAGTACAACAACAGGAAGCAGCAGCGGAATAAATGTAGGAGTAAGTTCAACAGGAACACCTAATTCTATAAGTGTAAGCGGAAGTAAAACAAATGGAAACAGAACTTATGTCGACAATCAAAGCACGTTTATACTTGGAGAGGGAAGTAACCTTACAGTAGGAAAAGCTACTAACACAGGAGCAATAGTAGGAACAAAAGGAGAAAACAGCAGACTAAAAATAAAGGAGTACACAGGAAAAGACCTATACAACACAGACACCCTTAAAACAACAGGCGGTTCAATAGGTTTACAGACAGGTAAAAATCCTGTAACGGGAGCAGGCTTTAATCAGGAAAGACACGACAAAGAGGGAATAACAAGAAACACAGTAATTGGAAACGTGGAGATAGGAAAATCAAAAGGAAGTCCAATAAATACTGATTTAAGTAAAGCTAATGAAACAACAAGAGACACTCATAGAAATACAAATATCTATGTAGAAGGACAGACAATAAGGGCAGTAACAAATCCTGAGGATTACAAAAAGGATATAGACAAGGCAAAACAGGAAATAACGGACATAGGAAGAACGATAAAGGAAGCTGTAAATGACAGGGGAGATGATAACAGGAACTTCTTTGGACAGCTAAGTGAAACAAGACTTTCGGAGACATTAGAAAATATAGCAGGAGAAAGACTGAAAGGAGCAAGAGACCAGCAGGAGATAGGAAAAGCCCTTGAAGACGCATACAGGGACTTAGGTTACAAGGCAAAAGTAATATATACAGACCCTAAGAATGCCCCACAGCTGATAGGTAAGGACGGAAAAGCATTAGCAGGAACGGCATATGTAGGAAAAGACGGAACACATACAATCCTTGTAAATACAGAAGCAGGCGAAAACGGCACACGTTCAGGAATAATAGGAACTATAGCAGAAGAGGGAAGCCACATTGTAGGAAAAGTAGAGGGAAGACAACGAAAGACAGGAACAGAAGAACTTGGACTTGAGAGTACGGGAAGAGCAACGAACCAATATTTTCAGGATAAGTACAAGGACAATGACATCCCGATAAAAGCAAAATCGGACGGAAAAGATTACAGCAGTAGAGATTTTGGAGAACATGTCGGAGATGACAGAGGAGCGTGCCGTAAAAATGGACAAACACTTCTCAACTGTAATCCAAATACACCTGCAATTAAACCTACTATGGCAGGTTTCAGAGGTATGGACGATAGAGGTTCAAAAACTTATGAAAGTTCTAAAAATGCAATAAAAAATTTAAATGACTACTGTGCTAAACATAGTAATGTATGCAGAGCCACTAAAAAGGGAGAATATGAATTTTATGATACAAAAAAATTATCAGAGTACGAAAAGTATTTAAAACAGTCAGGATTAAAAGATGAGATAAGACTTGTAAACAGGGAAAAAGAATATAAGCACGCACAGGAAAGTAAGAAATACAAAGAAGACAGGTCAAAAGCAAACAGAGAAGAAATAAAAGCAGGAGAAATGCTTGCAAAATTTAATTATCTTCAAATGTATCAGGCATATATATCCCAAGGAGGAGAAAAAAATAAGGAAGCATTTGAAAAATCGGAAGGATATACATTCAATGAAAATAAGCTAATATCGGATATAAAGAATGCAGGGATAAACTTTGGGGGAAGATATAAGATATATGACGGAAACACGTATATAACAAGTGTAAGAACATATGAAGATTTAGTAAAGTTTGTAGGAGTAATATCAAAGAATGAAATAAAGATGGCGACGAGTGATATATTCACGCAAGCTTCGTTCAGGGAAAGAGATAAAGAGCCGGTAATAATAGATTTTAAGGGAGCAGTGTGGAGTTCACAGGTAGGAGAAGCAGTTACATCATCAATGATAGCAAAAGAAGCATTGAGCAAGCAGCCAATATATGAGAAGCCGATAGAAGAAGCACCTGCGACAGAAAAAACGTCAAAACCTGATTTTCAAAATAATAATCAGAATAATGAAAATTATAATAATTCTAATAGTAAACAATTAGAGTATAGTGAAAGTGTTATAAAAAAATCAAATGACACTTATCATAAAACACCTGCAATATTTGATTTAGAAATGATAAAAGAAAAGCCTGCTCTTATAAGAAATGACGGAAGAGTAGAATATTTGAGAAAAGGTTATATTAATGGACAAGAAGGAATATACCACATAACAGTTAGAAATGGGAATAGAATTATACATAAAAACTTTATTCCAAAAAATCGTTGGGCGGATTATATGCAAGATAAATCGCTTCCAAGTTATGACGTAATAAAATAAATTAAGAAAGGAATTATTATGGATATAAGCATAATCAAGTGGTCAGAGGGATTTTATGATCATTATATGAAAATATTAAAAGGAGAAACTGTAATTTATTATGGAGAAAATTACAATATAATTTCTTGTAAAGATAAAGATTTTGGTCTTGAATTAAATTATGGATTGAATAAAGGACACAATGTATATTTACGAAAAGAAAGAGATAAAGTTTATACAATACCTGATGACAGTTTAGCTTTTAAATATGATTATATTTATATTCCTGTTGAGTTTAATATGGATGAAATAAGAAAAATAACAATTACAAATCCAAAAATAAAAAAAGGAACAATAGAAGAAATAGTATTAGAATGGATGCTAACAAGTAATTTTAAAGATCATTGTACAAGTATGGAAGAATATAAAAAATTATTATCAAGGAATATCTATTATATATCGGAAGAAAAATTAAATAAAAATATAGAGAAAACATTTATTGAATTATTTAATAAAAATAAAGGAATAATAGAAGAAATAGATAATTCAAAATGCGAAGTGATAGATGTTTATTTAGATAATGGAAATATTTGGGAAGCTTTTCTCAAAAAAAATAACGAAATATATTTAAATACAGGATTAAGTGTGACAGTTAAAATATAAAATCTCCGCATTTTCGAGTAACTGTTTAGCGAGAAATTGAGGAGATTTGTAGTAGAGCAGAAGAAAGATATTTTGAGCTTAGCAAACGAGAAGCGGGGCAGGGGGGTAGTAGGGGGAACCGTCCCCCTACTGTGTTTTTAAAAGAAAGAGCAGTAAAATTTGTAATACCGAATAGAGAATTAAATCAATCATAGTTGAAAGCAATAGAAAGGATAATAGATTATGGAAATTTAAATAATGTGAAAATAGAAATAGACATTATGTTAAAATAAGGAAGAGAGGGATAAAAATGTACGATAGTATCGGAATATACAAACAAAAAGGAAAAGTAAAAATGATAATAATACCAGCAGGTATAGGAAAAATAGGATTATCAACAAATCATGCCAAAGCATTGATAATAAATACAAAATCAAGTTATGAAGAAATAGGAGAGATGTTGTCAATAGCATTAGAACTTTCAAAAAATAAAAAAGTTTTAGAAAGTGAAGATATAAAAGAACAGATTTGGAGTATGGCAAGCAGGTATACAACATTTGGGAAATTTTCTAAAGAATATAACCATATAAGTTTAGATTTTGAAAATAACGAATATACATTATCATTATGGAAAAAAGAAGGAAAAGGATATTATGGAACATTTAGAGATGAAAACAATAATAAAATGGAATATACTTTAAAGAAAGAAGAAACAAGTTATGAAGAATTAGCAAAAAAGATAATGGAGATGTTTGAGTACAAGGAAAAGTATGATGAAATATAACTATTCCTCACATTTTCGAGTAACTGCTTAACGAGAAATAGAGGAGATTTGTAGTAGAGCAAAAGAAAGATATTTCGAGCTTAGCAAACGAGAAGCGGGGCAGGGGGGTAGTAGGGGGAATCGTCCCCCTACTATTAACTTGAAAAACAAAGTCAAATATGATACTATACAATGTAATAAGTATGTATTTGAGGAAAGATTTTAAATAATAAGAAAATAAAACTAAGAAAACATTAGGGGAAAATAGAAAAGAATAAAAAAAGAAATAGATAACTAACAGAGATAATTACGGAGGAAATTAAAATTGGAACATTTGATAGTACAATTCGCAATAATGGTATCTGTAGGGACACTTATAGGCTGGTTTACAAATTATCTTGCGATAAAGCTTCTTTTTAGACCTCAAAGGGAGATAAATTTTCTGTTGTTTAAGATACAGGGGCTAATTCCTAAAAGAAGAGATGAGATTACTGAAAACATAGCTGGAGTTGTTGAGCAGGAGCTGATTTCCGTAGCGGATATAGCTGAAAAATTTAAAGGCAGCGAACTGGATGAAGAAATTGTAAACGACATTGTCGATAAAATAATAGGAGTAAAACTGCAAAAAAGTATTCTTGAAAAAAATCCTCTCTTAAAAATGATTGTAAATGATTCGCTAATGGAGAAATTGAAGTCATATTTTAAAAAGGCGATTTTAGAAAATAAAGAGGAAATACTTGCAGAAATTTTAAAAGTTGTAGAAGAAAAGATTGATTTTAAAGAAATTATGGTTGAAAAAATGACTAATTTTTCTTTGGATGAAATAGAAAATATAATATTGAAGATTTCTAAAAAAGAGTTGAAACACATTGAAATAATAGGAGGAGTTCTGGGAGGGATTATAGCTGTATTCCAATTTTTTTTAATGCTGTTCCTAAAACAGATTTAGTTAGTTCAATTAAGGAGAATGAATGGACAATGAAAGAATATTGGCCTCTGAAGAATTAGGTGAAGACAATATTCAGAAAACGCTTCGACCTAAAACATTTAATGAATACATAGGTCAGGAAGATTTGAAAGAAAAAATGAATATATTTATAAAAGCTGCAAAAATGAGAAATGAAGCAATGGATCACATATTGCTTTACGGACCTCCCGGTCTGGGTAAAACTACTTTAGCGGGAGTTATTGCTACTGAAATGGGGGTAAATCTCAAAATAACAACAGGACCTGTACTGGAAAAAGCAGGAGATTTGGCAGCCATTTTGACGTCTCTTGAAGAAAATGACATTCTGTTTATAGATGAAATTCATAGATTGAATACTTCCGTTGAGGAGATACTCTATCCTGCAATGGAGGACGGGGAGCTTGATATACTGATAGGGAAAGGACCGTCAGCGAGAAGTATAAGGATAGAGTTGCCCAAATTTACACTTATAGGAGCGACAACTAAAGCGGGACAGCTCAGTACTCCACTAAGAGACAGATTTGGAGTAACTCATCGTATGGAATATTATAAGCTTGAAGAGCTGAAAGAAATAATAAGACGGGGAGCAAATATATTTCAGGTTTCCTATGATGAGGACGGTATAACTGAAATAGCCAAAAGAAGCAGAGGAACACCGAGAATAGCCAACAGGTTATTTAAAAGGGCGAGGGATTATGCTCTTGTAGAGGGAAAGGGTATACTCGACAAAGCAAGTGTTGACGGCATTTTGAGATTGTTAGGAGTAGATGACAGCGGTCTTGACGAGCTTGACAGAAATATACTAAAATCCATTATAAATGTGTATAATGGCGGTCCCGTAGGGATAGAAACTCTTTCACTTTTATTAGGTGAAGACAAAAGGACAATAGAAGAAGTCTACGAACCATATCTTGTAAAGATAGGATATATAAAAAGAACTCAAAGAGGTAGGGTAGTTACCGAGTATGGTTATAAACACTTGGGGCTTGAAAAAATATTTGAAGAAAAAGAAAATGACGGAAATAATGAAGCTCTAAAGAATAGTCAGGAAAATAGTCATAAAAATGAAAATACATTGTTTGGAAATGAAAATTTTGAAATTAAGTAAAAACTACATTATATAAAAGATAACATTAATATGATATACGGATGTCATATATAGAGGTGAATAAAATTTGTTGACAGTTATAGCAGATAAAAAAAATATAAATGGAAATGAAATCAAAATAACCGATAAATCCGACTGCAATCATATACGGAATGTTTTCAGACTTGGGGCTGGAGATGATGTAAGGATAGTTGACGGGGAATTTGAATATATAACTGAAATAAAGGAAATATCCGGAAAAGAAATAAAACTAAAAATAATACAGAAAAATAACGATGATTACTCGCTGAAAATCAATATAGATGCTGCGATAGGTATTCTGAAAAACGAGAAAATGAATATGGCCATAAAAAAGCTGACTGAAATTGGAATTAATAGAATAATTCCTCTTCAGACTGAAAGAGTAGTTGTAAAAATAAATGAAAAAAAAGAAAAATGGGATATAACTGTAAAAGAAGCCCTTAAACAGTGTAAAGGTGTAAAGTTTACGGAGATAGCTCCTATTACAAAGCTACAAAGTATAAACTATGAATTATATGATAAGATTGTCTATGCTTACGAAGAAAGTTCTGAAAACGCTTCATTAGCAGATATAATAGATGAAAATGATAATAATATTTTATACATAGTAGGACCTGAGGGCGGAATGACAAAGGAAGAAACTTTATTCTTAAAAGAAAAGGGTGCCATAGAAATCAGTCTCGGAAAAAGAATATTAAGAGCAGAAACAGCGGCAATTGTCATAGGAGGTATACTGGCAAATGTCTATGGTTAGAAATACAGAAATTGAAAATGCGGAAAAAGAAAGAATGAAAAATAGTGAAAACAATGCGGAGAAAACGGTCGCTTTTTATACATTGGGCTGTAAAGTAAACCAATATGAAACGGAAGTCATAAAAAAAGATTTTCTGGAACATAATTACAGGGAAGTGGATTTTGATGAGAAAGCCGATGTATATATTGTAAATACTTGTACGGTTACCAATGTTGCCGACAAGAAAAACAGAAAAATGCTTCGACGGGCAAAAAACACAAATCCCGATTCGGTAGTAGTGGCTACGGGATGTTATGCCCAGACAAATTTGGACGATTTAAAGGAAATGAAAGAGATAGACTTTATAATCGGTAATTCCAAAAAAGAAAATGTGTTTAACATAATAAATAAAAATGTATCTCATTATCAGGTGAGCAATATATTTGACGAAAAGGAATACAGTTCAAAAAAATATACGGTACTCAGGGAAAAGGCGAGAGCCTTTGTAAAAATACAGGACGGCTGTTCAAAATTCTGTTCTTATTGTAAGATACCTTATGCAAGGGGATTAAGCAGGTCGAGGGATACGGAAAATGTCCTTGAGGAGATAAGATATCTTGGAGAGCAGGGATATAAGGAAGTAGTTCTGACAGGCATAAATATGAGTGAATACGGACTTGATCTGGAGCCGAAAACGGATTTTGATACATTACTTGAAAAAATTTTGGCAGTAAAATCGGTGGAAAGAGTGAGAGTAAGCTCCGTGTACCCTGATACTATAACTGACAAATTTCTAAATATGCTTAAAAATAATCCTAAGTTAATGCCTCATCTGCATGTGTCTGTACAGACTTTGGATGATAAAATATTACATTTGATGAGAAGGAATTATAAAGCCGAATTTGTTGTAAATATTCTTGAAAAAGTAAAAAGGGAAGTACCTGAAGTTGCACTCACTGCGGATATAATTGTAGGATTTCCTCAGGAAGAAGAAGAAAATTTCAACAATACGATGAAAAATCTAAATTCTTTGGGATTTGCTGATTTACACGTATTCCCTTATTCGGACAGAGAAAAAACAACCGCAATGTTACTGGAAGGTAAAATAGACGCACAGGAAAAGAAAAGAAGAGTAAAAAAAATTGAAGAATTAAACAATAAAAAATACGCTGAATTTAGAAAAAAAACTATAGGAACAAAACAGAGAGTTTATATTGAAGAAATAGTTGAGGACAAAGCTTTCGGCTATACTGAAAATTATCTTAAAGTATTTATCAATCTGAAAAAGGATGATAAAATAAATCTTGATGTTCAGGTTTCGGATTTGGTAGATATTAAAATAATTGATTTTGACGGAATACTATTAGAAGGAGATATAATATGAAAAAGATTTTATTAGTAATAATCAGTTTATTGATTTTTGTTTCGTGTTCTGATAATGCGGAAAAGTTAAAGAGTGAAAACAGAATATTCAGAAATAATGACAAATATTATGTCTATTATGACGGAAATACTTTTGAGCTGCCTAAGGATTTATATCTGACAAATACAAAAAAAGTCGAACAGTATTTTACAACGGGAATATTGAAACAGCTAAATATCGGAGTGTTGGACAAATCGGAATTGCTAAATGATTTGAACAAATATTTTCCTTCAGGAATAAAATATATAACTGAAAATGAAAAACCAATAGGAAGTGTAATGATACCCGTAGCATCAGTAGGAAATGAAAAGCATGTGGACAGTGTGAAATTTGAAAAAATGCTGGCTTCAATGCCTAAAGGAACCAATGCAGTAAAAAATGAAAATAATTCCGAAGAAACTGTTGTAAATATCAATCCTGCGGAAACATTAAAAGGCAAAAAAATTGAAGTGCTAAATGCCAACAATATCGACGGTTTTGCTAAAAATATAGGTGAAAAACTGAAAGCAAAATTTGGAATAGAATATAATGCTGAAAACTACACTAAACCTGAAACAATGAATTTTGTCATAGTACGTAAGCTGAATGAAAAGGAAGTAGAAGCAATAATAGATGAAGCAGGGCTAAAATATGCAAAAGTACTGGAAGATAAAACTGTAAAACCTGAAGCTGATTTTGTGCTTATCACAGGTAATGATAATCAGATAGATTTCCCCGTTGAAATAGTTACATTGGGAGATAAATCGGTAACAGCCGACAAAATAAAAGGATATAAACTGAAAAATGTAAAATCTTCTGAATATAAAGGTGAAAAACTGAACAAAATAAATGATATAAAAGTTGTTTACAATCCTTCCGACATTTATACTGCTAAATTAATCGCAAAACAGCTGGGCGGAGGAATAAAGTTGATCGCTGATAATCAATTAAACGGAAAAATAGTAATAGTTTCTAAAAATTAAAATAAATGGAATAATAATTAAATTAAGGAAGGTAAAATGGAACAGGACAGAGAACTGAAAAAAGAAATTGATTCGATTATATCGATAATCGAAGATAAGAAAGGTCAGGATATAAAAGTATTTGATATGCAGGGCAAATCTCCGTTTTTCGATTACTCAATATTATGCACGGGGAGTTCGACAAGAAATATTGAAGCAATAGCAAATGAGATTAAGAAAAGTTCTGAAAATATAAAAAGTATCGAAGGTCTTGAAGAATGTAACTGGGTTTTGATAGATTCGGGAGATATAATAATAAGTATATTCAGCAGGGATGCGAGGGAATATTATCAGCTGGACGAATTTTATGAAGATGTAAATCACGAAGGAAGTATAATTTAGGGTTCAGGGAGTAAAAGAAAAACTATGAGAGAATTGGATAAAGAAGAAAGAAACCCCAGATATATAATGTTTATATTGACGGTAGCGTTGATTTTTCTGATTTTAGTATTAAGACTGTTTTCTCTTCAGATATTAAATGCGGCAACTTATGAAGAAAGGGCGTTACAAAACAGGATAAGGTCAAACGTCATCAAAGCCACAAGAGGAGAAATATATGACAGAGAAGGGAAACTGCTGGCTAAAAATACTACAGGATATAAACTCATACATATTGATACAAAACAGCTGTCAAACAATGATATAGCATTGCTCAGGGAAATTCAGAATTTTGATGAAAATCAGATAGAAGAAAGACTGTCTAAAGAAAAAAAACAGCGAGCTGAAAAGATAAGAGAAACGATATCAGATATAAAAACGATCAGTCAGCTGACAGGTTATACTACTGACTATATTATAACAAGGTTTAACAAGCAACCACGTATGGGAATAGATAAGACAATCCTTGTTATAGAGGATTTGGACAAAAATATAGCATTAAAAGCTGTGGAAAAAATAAAAAATAACAGAATAAATATAGTAGAATATAATAAGAGATACTATCCTGAAGATAGTATCGCTTCGCATGTAATAGGAAATGTAAAGCCTATAAGCGAAAAAGAGTATAATGAGCTGAAAAAAGACGGATATCAGAATGATGACCTGATAGGTAAAAAAGGTGTCGAAAAAGAATATGATAAAATAATGAAAGGACAGGACGGAGTAGAAGATGTGGAAGTAGACGTACACGGAAACGTAATAAAAGAAATAAAAAACGTTGCCAGTGTTACAGGTAAAAATGTCTATCTGTCCATTGACCTTGATTTGCAAAAATATATGACACAGGCTTTTGCAGGAAAAAGCGGAGCTTTTATAGCTATGGAAGTCAAGACAGGAAAAATAATCACTTTTGTGAGTAATCCTGAAATCAGCTTGAATTTATTAAGTTCAAGAATACCTGACGACCAATGGAACGAGCTTGTAAATTCCAAAGCAAAACCTCTTGTAAATAAAGGAATAGCAGGATTGTATCCTCCGGGTTCCACTTTTAAAGCTATAACAGGACTGGGAATACTTGAAGCGGGTATTTCTCCTTATGATACGGTAATGTCCACAGGACAGTATAAATTCGGAAAATTGGTTTTTAGGGATTCCAGCAGCAGAGGATACGGGATTACAAATTTCAATAAATCTATAGAACATTCGGTAAATACGTATTATTATGTTTTCTCGCAGAGAGCAGGGAAAGACAGGATTATAAAATATGCTAAAGAAATGGGAGTGGGAGAGAAAACGGGAATTGATATTCCGGGAGAACAGGCTGGAGTTCTGCCTACTCCTGAATGGAAAAAGAAAAGGTTTAAGAAAAAGCAGGATAAGGTATGGCTGCCGGGAGATCTTATAAATATGTCCATAGGTCAGGGATACGTACTTATGACTCCTGTGCAGGTGCTTTCAGCTTATCAGATTATAGCCAATGACGGTGTGATGATGATACCCACGGTTGTTGATAGATTTATTTCTTATGACGGTAAAGTTGAAATGAATAAGCCTAAAGTAGGAAGAAAAATAAATATAAGTCAGAAAAATCTGAAACTTATGAAAAATGCACTGAAACTACCTGTCAGCTCGGTTGGAGGAACTGCCAGAATTTTATATATACCTAATTATCCTGTTTCAGCTAAAACAGGTACTGCTCAAAATACGGGGTTCAGAGATAATCACTCATGGATAGCGGGATATTTCCCGTCAGACAATCCTCAGATAGTTTTTGTATCGATAATTGAAGGAGCGGGATATGGAGGAGTTGCATCAGGACAGCTGGCAAGGACATTTATTGAAAAATACAGGGACAAATACGAATTTAAAAAGAATATCCTGCCTGAACAGAAAATAGAAACTGCCGAACAGCAGGCAGATCAAAAGACAGGTCAAAGAAAAAAAAGAAGAAGATAATATTAAATAAAATATAAGAAAAGGAGGTCGTTGAATGTCGGAAAAAGAAAGTAAAAAAGGAAATGAAAAAGCAGATTATCCTTTTAAAAGAGACTATTCAAAAAATATTATGAATAGAACCAGAACTAAAATCCAAAATAACGCATTGAGTCGTGAAGGACGTTTAAACGAAACAAACAACCCGCAATTTTTCCCTGACAGAAATGAAGGGACAAATGCAAAAAATGATAACAGAAAAAAAGAAGAAAAAATGTACATCATTCCTCTCGGAGGAATAGAAGAAGTCGGAAAAAATATGACAGCATTTCAATATAAAGATGAAATAATTATTGTAGATGCAGGGCTTACTTTTCCTGAGGACGAGCATTTGGGAATAGACGTAATAATTCCTGATTTCTCTTATTTGGAAAGCAATAGGGATAAGATAAAAGGACTCCTTCTGACACATGGACACGAGGATCATATAGGGGCAATTCCTTATTTGTATCAGAAATTGGGAACGGAAAACATACCGATGTATGGCGGCAGACTGACATTGGAATTGGCAAAAGCTAAATTTGAAAAAAAAGACGCAAAACTTCCTAAAGAAAAAATAATAAAAGGAAGAAGTATTTTAAAAATATCAAAATATTTTACAGTGGAATTTATAAGTGTAACTCACAGTATTGCCGACTGTTATGCAATCTGTATAAAAACTCCCGCCGCTACAATACTTCATTCAGGAGACTTTAAAGTCGACTTGACGCCTGTAGACGGAGAGGGATTTGACTTTGCAAGATTTGCACAGTTAGGGGAAGAAGGAGTGGATTTGCTCCTTTCGGACAGTACAAATGCGCAGATACCCGGCTTTACATTGTCAGAAAGAACCGTGGGAGAAAGTCTGAAAGAAGAATTTGCAAAAGCTAACGGAAGAATAATATTGGCGGCTTTCGCTTCCCATGTTCATAGATTGCAGCAGATAATATACATAGCCGAAAAAAATGGCAGAAAAATAGCCATTGACGGAAGAAGTATGCTGAAAATATTTGAAATATGCTCAAATTTAGGATATTTAAAAATTCCAAAAGGAATAATGATAGATATAGATAAAGTGGAAACCCTTCCCGCAAATAAAGTCCTTATCTTATGTACAGGAACACAGGGAGAACCTCTTGCGGCACTATCAAGAATAGCAAACGGTTCGCATAAATATATATCACTTAGGGACGGAGATACGGTAGTAATATCTGCAAGTCCGATACCGGGAAACGAAAAAGCGGCTTATAAAAACATAAATCAGCTGATGAAAAGACATGCTAACGTCATATATGAAAAAGGTATCGGGATACATGTTTCGGGACACGGCTGTCAGGAAGAGCAAAAACTGATGATAAATCTTGTAAAACCTAAATTTTTTATGCCTGTCCACGGAGAATATGTAATGTTGAAAAAACATAAGGAATCTGCCGAAGCTGTAGGAATACCTTCGAAAAATATAATACTTGCCGAAAACGGAATGAAGCTGGAGCTGACAAAATCCAGTTTTAAAGACGTAGGAAAAGTGCCGAGCGGAGTTACGCTCATAGACGGATTTGGTATAGGAGATATAGGAAACGCGGTATTAAAAGACAGACAAAATTTAGCCGATGACGGAATTGTAATAATATCCATTTCCCAATATAAGACAGGAAACTTTAATAAACAGATAGAGCTTGTAACAAGGGGATTTGTATATAATAAAGACGCAGAAAGTTTATTGTCGGAAACAAAGGAATTAATCAAACTTGAGCTGGAAAATATGGAAACACAGGGTGTAAAAGAAATAGGAAAAATAAAGCAGAGATTAAAAGTCAAAGTGGGAGAATTTTTAAATAAAAAGACTGATAGGGAACCTATAATTCTTCCTATAATAATGGAGGTCTAAAATGGAACTTTCCAGTAAGCAGAGAGCTTTTCTGAAAAAAATGGCACATGAAATAGACCCTGTTGTCAGAATAGGAAAAGACGGCATAGATGATGATGTTATAGAAAGTATAGCAAATGCTGTAAAAAAAAGAGAACTGATAAAAGTAAAAATATTGCAAAACTCGGAAGTGGAAGTTGCAAGGGAGTTGGGGAACGAGCTGGCTTCAAAGACAAAATCGGTTTTTGTCGACAGTATAGGGAGAATATTGATTTTCTTCAAGGCTAATAACAAAGATGGAAAAATAACGAAAGAATTTAATGAGTTTAAAAAGAAAGGTAAGAAATGAGTAGTGGGATAATATTTGGAAACAGATTGCTTGATGTAGCTGCAATTTCGTGTTTTCTGGCACAATTTTATAAAGTGTTCTATCCTTTGCTGAAAAGAGAAAAAATACAGTGGGTACGTATGTTTCAGACAGGAGGAA
>NZ_DBHIXS010000014.1:21293-42274 GCF_057270515.1 Pseudoleptotrichia sp.
TGCCGAGTTCCCATGCATCTACAGTAGTTTCTCTGGCAACATCGGTGTTTTTACTGAAAGGAGCTGCTTCCATAGAATTTGCCATAGCTATGGTATTTTCAGGGATAGTTCTGTATGATGCGACAGGAGTAAGAAGACAGGCAGGAAAGCATGCAAAAGCACTGAATACACTTGTAGACAGTATAGAAAAAAGAGACGGAATCGAGATAATCAGTGAAGAATTTAAAGAGTTTTTGGGACACACCCCTCTTGAAGTGTTTTGGGGATGTATATTGGGAATAGTCGTAGGGATATTATTTAAAGGGTATATATCAGGATAATTAACAGACTTCCAATAGTTAAAATAATATAAAATAAATAGAAAAATAAGAATTGTGTTTTATCATTTAAGTTACTATAATTATCAATTTCAGTTTAAAAAGGAAAATTATGAAAAAAAGACTGGATTTAATTCTTGTGGAAAGGGAAATTTTTGAAACAAGGGAAAAAGCCAAAAGGGAAATAATGGCGGGCAATGTCATTGTAAATGAACAGACAGTTACTAAAGCCGGTACAAATTTTAATGACGATGAAAAAACTGTCATAAGAATAAAAGACAAGCTGAAATATGTCAGTCGTGGAGGGCTAAAGCTGGAAAAAGCTATAAAAGTATGGGAGCTTGATTTTTCGGGAAAGACAGTCCTCGATATAGGTGCGTCTACAGGAGGATTTACAGATTGTGCATTGCAGAATGGTGCTAAAAAAGTATACAGTGTAGATGTAGGAACAAACCAGCTTGACTGGAAACTGAGAAACGATGAAAGAGTAGTTTCCATTGAAAATATGCATATAAAAGATTTAGAGCCAGAAAATCTAAAAAACGAAAAAATGGATTTTATCGTTATTGATGTGTCATTCATTTCATTGACAAAGGTCATTCCTTATTTGAATAAATTCCTGAATACCGAAGGAAAAGTCATAATGCTCGTAAAACCTCAATTTGAAGTTGGTAAGGAAAAAATAGGAAAAAATGGTATTGTAACGGAAGAACAGTATCATGACGAGGCAATAAAAAAAATAATTTCTTTTATTAAAGATAATAGTTATAAATTGATAGGTGTAGAAGAATCACCTATAAGAGGAACTAAAGGAAATAAAGAGTTTTTAATGCTGATTATATCGAATTAAACAAAATTTAGGAGGAAATTGATGAAAAAGAACAAACTGCTGTACCTGATATTAGGATTTATACTGATAAGTATACCGGTATTTTGTACTGCTACAATAATAAAATCTGCAAGAAACGATAAAAATAGCAACGCCAATTATTCCAAAGATGTTGCTGAACTGAACAGAATAGTCGACGTTATCAACATTATTGATAATAAATTTGTCGGAAAGGAAACACCTAATAAGGATGAACTTTATAAAGCAGCTGTAACAGGAGTGGTAAACAGACTGAACGATCCTTATTCCGAATATCTGTCCCAGGAAGATTTGAAAAACTTTTCCGAGGATATGGAGGGAGAATATGTAGGCGTAGGAATGAGTATCCAGAAGAAAAAAGGGGAAGCTCTCGAAGTAACATCACCTTTCATAGGAAGTCCGGCGGAAAAAGTGGGAATAAAAATCGGAGATAAGATAACGAAAGTAGACGATAAGGATATATTGCCTCTTACTGCGAATGAAACGGTAAAACTACTGAAAGGTAAAGAAGGAACCAAAGTCAATGTCGAAATTGTCAGAGCGGGAAGAAAAGAACCGTTAAAATTAACTATGACAAGAGCAAAAATAAAACTTGAAACTGTAGAAAGCAAAATGCTTGATAACGGAATAGGGTATGTGAGTCTGTTAAGATTTGGAAATCATGCAGGAGCGGAAGTTCAAAAAGCTATAGAGGGACTTCAGAAACAGGGAATGAAAGGACTTATTTTAGACCTCAGATTAAATCCGGGAGGTTCTTTGCAGGAAGCACAGGATATCTCATCGCTATTTTTAAAACAGGAACTTATAGTTTCATTGAAATATAAAGACGGTCAGGAGAAAAAATATAACAGAACGGGTAAATATCTTGGAGATTTTCCTTTGGTAGTATTAGTAAATAAAGGTAGTGCTTCCGCTTCGGAAATAGTTACAGGAGCGATAAAAGACTATAAAAGAGGTACAATAATAGGTGAAAAAACTTTCGGTAAAGGAATTGTACAGCAAGTTTTACCTTTGAGAACAGGAGATGCTGTAAAACTGACTATCGCTCAATATTTTACACCTAAAGGAAATTATATCCATGAAAAAGGAATAGAGCCTGATATAAAAGTCCCTATGGAAGAGTTGCTTGCACTGAAAGGATATACAAATGATTCCGAACAGGCAAGAAAAAACAGGGAAAAAGAAGTCGAAGAAATACTCATAAAGGAAAAAGGAAAAGAAGAAGCTAAAAAAATCATAGCTGCGGGAGATGTACAGCTAAAAAGAGCAATAGAAGAAATGAATAAAAAACTCGGAGTTAAAAAATAATCAGATAAAATAAGTAATCACAGGAGAAAAAAATGTTTTATGTTGTCGGTACACCGATAGGAAATTTGGAGGATATAACATTCAGGGCGTTAAAAGTTCTGAAAGAAGTAGATTATATATTTGCCGAAGATACCAGAGTAACCAAAAGGTTGCTCAATCATTATGAAATAGAAAAAACGGTGTACCAATATCATGAACATAATAAATTTCATCAAATAGAAAATATTTTGAATTTATTGAAAGATAATAAAAAAATAGCTTTGGTAACGGATGCAGGGACTCCCTGTATCTCCGACCCGGGCTTTGAGCTTGTAAATGAAATATTGAAAAAAAACATAAAAGTAACAGGAATTCCGGGAGCTTCTTCAATAATAACAGGAGGGAGTATCTCGGGACTTGATATGCGGAGAGTTGCCTACGAGGGATTTCTTCCGAAAAAAAAAGGCAGACAAACACTTTTTAATAAACTGAAAGAGGAAGAAAGAACTATAATTATACTCGAGTCTCCTAATAGAATACTGAAGACTTTAAAGGATATAAAGGAATATTTAGGGGAAAGATATGTAGTGATTACAAGAGAACTCACTAAAATATATGAGGAAATTATAAGAGGAAATGTTTCTGAAATTATAGAAAAACTCGAAAAAAAATCTATCAAGGGAGAAATAGTTTTATTTATAAGGGCATTGGATGATGACGGAATATATTTGAAAAAAGAAGTAGAAGGAGAATAAAATGAATATAAACTGGTATCCCGGTCATATGAAAAAAACTAAAGATTTGATAGTGGAAAATTTAAAAATAATAGATTTAGTTATTGAAATATTGGATGCGAGAATTCCGTTATCGAGTAAAAATCCCGATATATCGGAACTAGCTAAAAATAAACAGAAAATAGTTGTGTTAAATAAGCTGGATTTAGTTGATACTAAAGACTTGAAAAAATGGGAAGATTATTTTCTCGAAAATAAAATGTCGGATTATTTTGTTGCCCTCAGTGTGGAAAAAGGTACAAATTTTAATGAACTGAGAAAAATAACGGACAGCATTTATTCAGAGAAACTCGAAAAAATGAAAAAAAAGGGGCTTAGAAAGACTGAACTGAGGACAATGATAGTAGGCATACCTAATGTCGGAAAATCAAAATTCATTAATAAATTTGTCAATAAAAATAAGGCAAAAGTTGGAAACACTCCCGGGTTCACAAGGGGAAAACAGTGGATAAAAATAAATGATAAATTGGAACTGCTCGATACACCGGGTGTTCTATGGCCTAAATTTGAAGACGAAAATACAGCATTTAATCTTGCTATAACAGGCTCTATAAAAGATAATGTTCTGCCTATAGAAGAAGTGGCGATGAAATTTTTTGATAAATTAAAAATTTTAAATAAGATAGAGGACATTGTAAAAGTGTATGACCTTGAAGAATACATAGAAGATAAAAATATAAAAGAAATGGAAAATCATAAAATACTTGAACTGCTTGAAAAAAGACTGGGCATTTCCAAAAATGGGGAACATAGTTATGATACGATAGCAAGAAGAGTGCTGAAAGATTACAGAAGCGGAAAAACAGGGAAGTTTTTTTTGGAACTGCCTGAAAGAGATTGAAAGTATTTGGTATAAAAGGAGAAAATATGAGAGTAGGAATATTTTCCGATACATACAGACCTCAAGTAAACGGTGTTGTAAGCTCAATACTGACATTGGAAAAAGAATTAAGAAAAAAGGGGCATAAAGTCTATATTATAACTACGACAGACCCTGATGCACCGACTGTCGAACCTAATGTTTTAAGGATACCGAGTGTGGAATTTAAACCATTACCCCAGTATAGACTGGGAATGCTGTATTCTTCTAAAATAATAAAAAAAATAAAAAGACTGGAACTTGATATAATACACTCCCAAACTGAATGGGGAGTAGGAACTTTTGCAAGATTTGCCGCAATAAATTTGGAAATACCGTTAGTCCATACATATCACACTCTTTATGAATATTACACTCATTATGTAACAAGAGGACATTTTACAGTTCCTGCAAAAAAACTTGCAGCTGCAATAAGTAAATTTTACTGTGAAAAATGCAATGCCCTCATAGTACCTACAAGAAAAGTTGAGGATATACTTTATTCTTATGATGTGGATAAAGATATGAATATAATTCCTACGGGAATAGAACTGGATAAATTTTACAGGGAAAACTATACGGATGAAGAAATCAGGTTTATGCGGGAAAATTTTGGAATAAAAGACACTGATTTTCTATGTGTTTACATAGGAAGAATAGCAAAAGAAAAAAGTATTGATGTACTAATAGATATGTTTTCAAAAATAACCGATGAAACTTACAAGTTTATGATAGTCGGTAGAGGGCCTGTAATAGAGGACTTAAAAGAACAGGCAGAAAAGCTTGGAATAAATGACAGAGTTATTTTCACAGGAGAAGTGCCTCACGATAAAGTTCCTGTTTATTATCAAATGGGAGATGTATTTTTAAACGCAAGTATTTCAGAGACACAGGGATTGACTTTTGTTGAGGCTATGGCTGCAAAGACTCCTGTAAATGCAAGATATGATTTAAATCTGGAAGATTTACTTGTGAAAAATGAGGCGGGTCTTGTTTACAAAGATGAGGAAGAATTTATAAATAATATAAAATTGTTGAAAGAGAATAAGGAATTTAGAGAAAAAATAATAGAAAATGCCTACAATGTATCACAGGACTTTACAGCTGAAAAATTTGGAGACAGAGTAGAAGCAGTCTATAAAAAAACAATAGAGGAGTATGATAGTCGTGAAAGTTTTACTATTTTCAGAGGGGAAAAGTACATTCAGCAGATCAGGCGTTGGGCAAGCATTAAATCATCAGGTAGAAGCCCTTGGAGCAAATAATGTGGAGTACACTCTAAATCCTGACGATGATTATGACATCGTCCATATAAATACATTAGGGGTAAAATCATGGAAAATGTTGAAAAAAGCAAAGAAAAAGAAAAAACCGGTTATTTACCATACTCATACTACTTATGAAGATTTTAAAGGAAGTATCCATTGGAGTAATCAGCTTGCTCCGATAATAAAATTTTGGGCAAAAAAATCCTATAATGGTGCAGATTATCTTATTTCTCCTTCAGAGTATACGAAAAACCTTATAAGCAAAAAATATTTAAAGAAAGAAAAAGAAATAAGAGTTATATCAAATGGTGTAAATATTAATATTTTCAAAAAAAGTGAAGAACTGAAAAAAAAGTTTTTAACTAAATATAAAATCAATAAACCGCTTATAATAACTGCGGGATTGCCTTTTGAAAGAAAAGGAATAAAAGATTTTGTGAAATTAGTTGAAAGATGCAGTGATTATCAGTTTTTATGGTTCGGTTCATCAAGTATAAAATCAATGCTTCCTAAAAAAATACAGAAAATAATAGAAAATCCTCCTAAAAATCTTGTTTTTCCGGGATATGTGGAAAAAGAAGAGCTTATAGGAGCATTTAGTGCGGCAAAACTGTTTTTGTTCATGACTTATGAAGAAAATGAGGGAATAGTCGTATTGGAAACTTTTTCATCAAAACTGCCTTTAGTAGTTAGAGATATTCCTGTTTATGAAGATTGGCTAAAAGACGGGATAAACTGTTTTAAAGCTAAAAATAATGACGAATTTTATAAAAAAATAGTAAATATTGTCAATGAAAAAGTAAAAAATATGGATGAAATAATAGAAAATGCCTACAATATCGCAAAAGAAAGAGATTTAAAAAATGTAGGATTACAATATAAAAATTATTATGAATATATCCTTGGAAAATAAAATATTCCATACTGATTTCAAAAAGTTGGACATATTTGATTTTAACTTGTAAATAAGGATTGACTTCTGTAAGAAGCAGGAGCCAATCCTTATAATTTTTTCTCTATATCTTTTATTGTTATAATAATATATATAATTAAATAATATAATAATTTTCCATTGTTTCCTTTAATTCTTCTAATATTCTGTATTTTCATCCCTATTCTGTTCTATCTTTCGGTATTTACTATAAAATTTCGATTAGTAATAAATTATAATCAGTATTGGAAAAAATCAAAACATTCATTTAAATTTTTTATTACTTTGAAAATCTCATAATAAAAAAATTAAAAATATACAACCCAACGGAAAACACAAGTTAATAAGGGATTTATAAGGGAAATGATGTACAATTAAGCAAATAAAGCAGTTACCAATTTAATAAATTTAAAATAAAACGGAGGGATATAAAATAATGAAAAGACTGATTTTGTTCATATTTCCGCTTCTAACTGTATTAGGCTTTTCTGCCCACGATAATAAAGAAGCCGAAGAAAAAATAAAAAAAGAAATAGAAAAAATTATGATTTATCATAAGACAGGAGGGAAAGAAGAAAGAGAAAAACTCCTGATAGCAAACAGACTGGACAGAGACTCTGTAGGTTATTTTATAATGAACAGTATCGGAGAGATAATGACGGAAGGACACAGAAAATCGGAATACAAAATAAACAATATCCGTGTTGATGGAAATGAAGCAGTTATTATCATAGATTACAGAGGTCCCGATTTGAGACAGGAAGCCGAAAAGTTTCGGAAAAATTTTGAAAAATCTCCTGAAATAAACGAAAAAATCAAAAAAATGTCAAAAAATGACTCAAAAAAATATTTTGCAGAAGAGTTTGAAAAATATATGGTAAAAGAATTAAAAAATGGAGATGTTAAATATTACAATAAAAAAGGAATGAAACTAAAAGTAAAAAAAGTGGGAAATTGGGATAAAATTAATCTGGACAGTGATTTTATGAATATGTTATCTTTCGGAATAATGGATAAATTTCACTCCATTGCAGGACTATAACAAATAGAAACTCTTAAGAAAAAATTTTATAATAAAGCATAACGCAAAAAATAATAAAAAATAATATAAAAAATATACATATAATTTCTATGAGCAAAATTGAATAATATAAAATTAGGCAACCTTTAATAATAAATATATATTCTCGAATAATTTCCATAGAAAATAAAAAAATAGAAAAAAATTATTGACAAAAATAATAAAAAATGGTAATATAACATCTGTCCGATAGAATAAAGAAAGTCGGTGCATGGCGCAGTCCGGTAGCGCACCTGCCTTGGGAGCAGGGGGCCGCAGGTTCGAATCCTGCTGCACCGACCATTATTTTGTACTAATTTTATAATATTACCTTTCTTGCGGGAGTAGCTCAGTTGGTAGAGCGTCAGCCTTCCAAGCTGAATGTCGCGAGTTCGACCCTCGTCTCCCGCTCCATTTTATTTATAAGAACAATTTGGTTATAAATATTATGGTGACCGTAGTTCAGTTGGTAGAGCGCCAGTTTGTGGCACTGGTTGTCGCGGGTTCAAGTCCCGTCGATCACCCCATTATGAGCCATTAGCTCAGTCGGTAGAGCACATGACTTTTAATCATGGTGTCACTGGTTCGATTCCAGTATGGCTCACCATTAAAATAAACCACTAAAAAATATATAATTTAAAGAATATATAATCATATAAAGAATGCGAGAGTGGCGAAATTGGTATACGCACTAGACTTAGGATCTAGCGTCTACGACATGAGGGTTCGAGTCCCTCCTCTCGCACCATTTATAAAATAAGAAATAATTCTGAACAAATAACCTAAATAACCTAACAATCGTAATTAACTTTGCGATATTTCATAGTAAAAATAACCTAATTGACAAGAGCGTGTTTCCTAAAATGCTCTTTTTTTATAAATTTTATATGGAAAGGAGAAAGAGGATATGGAATATTTGAAACAAAAAATACTCAAAGAGGGAAAAATAAAAAGAGAAGGAGTCTTAAAAGTTGATTCTTTCTTAAATCATCAGCTGGATGTAATATGTTTGAATAAAATTGGGGAAGAATTTAAAAAAGAGTTTTCAGATGTAGAAATAACAAAGATTTTGACAATTGAAGCTTCAGGAATTGCTATTGCTGTAATAGCTGCCCAATATTTCAATGTTCCTGTTGTTTTTGCCAAAAAGACTGAAAGTAACAATCTGGACAGCTCCGTCTATGAAAGTGAAGTCTATTCCTATACGAAAAACAGGAATTATAAAATAAGAGTATCCGAAGATTATTTGAATAAAAAGGATAAAATCCTTATAATTGATGATTTTCTGGCAAACGGATCAGCCGCTTTGGGACTGATTGAACTTATAAAATGTGCAGGAGCCGAAGTTGTAGGAGTAGGAATTGTAATAGAAAAAGCATTTCAGAATGGCGGGAAAAAATTAAGAGAAGACTGTATCAATTTGCATTCTTTAGTCAGAGTGGCTTTTGATAACGGAGAAATAATATTTGTATAAATTATTCTGTGTGGGAGCGATATAAAATCAGCATATTCTTTCTAAATACAGAAATGAAATTTGTTTGTAAGAAAACTTTCATTTTAGGATAAATAGAAATTTTTCTACAGAGTAAAAAGATAGTCTACCGATTTTATAATATATGAAAGAAATAGCAGAATTTTAGAAAAGAGAAATAACACAGACTGTGTTAAAGTTAAATGTAATAAAAAAACAATTTTCAAGTGTTTTGTCGAGAGTTTTAATAAAAGAAAAAATATACTTTAAAGTAAAAAAAGACCTTGCAGTTAGACAAAGTCTTTTCTTAAGGAAGTTATGAAGAAAAAAGTTAATTTCTACTTTTATTAAATATATAATAAACGAAAAAACTTAGAATAAACTTAGTATTTCATATTAAATGATTTATAAAAACTTAAAAAAATATTATTTTGATTTAAGATTGAAGATTATTAAGAAAATAAGCGGATAAAATTTAATTTATTGAGTTGGAGAAAAATGGAAAAATTGAAAAAAAATGAAAAAAAACGAAATGTTAAAATAATTTATCAATATGACGGCAGTAAATTTTATGGATTTCAAAGACAAAAAAATAAAAAAACGGTTCAGGGAGAAATTGAAAAAATCATCTTTAAAAATTTTGCACAGAAAATAAATATGATTTCATCAGGTCGAACAGATAAGGGAGTTCATGCTTTAGAGCAAGTATCAAATTTTTTTATTGATAAAAAAATTCCTTTAGAAGTTGTAAAAAGACAAATTAATAAAAATATGTATGGTGAAATTAAAGTTTTATCTGTAGAAGAAACAAATGATGAATTTAATTCAAGATTTGATGCGAAAGACAGAACATACTTATATATAATGAAAAAAGATGATGAAATAACTCCTTTTGAAGCAAGTTACATAACAGGAATAAAAGATAATATAGATATTGAAAGTTTTCAGGAAATAATGAATATATTTAAAGGGAAGCACGATTTCAGCAGTTTTATGAAAAATGACAGAGCAATGAGAAATACGGTAAGGGAAATTTATAAAATAGAATGCAGATACGAAGAAAAAGAAAGAAAAACTTATATTGAAATATGCGGAAGCTCTTTTCTGAAAACAATGATAAGGATTATGATAGGTTCAGCTTTGGCGGTATATTTTAAAAAGAAAGATAAGGACTATATAAAAATGAAATTGGAAAATCCGGATAAAAATCAACATAAAATACTTTCATCGGCTCAGGGGCTTTATCTTTATAAAATCAATTATTAATTTTCGGAAAGGAATAAAATGGAAAATTTTTATATAAGGGAATTGGATGCTGAAAAAGATACGGAATTGCTGTTTGATATAGTAGCACATGAAAATATAGTGTTTGGAGAAGCTTCCGTAGGAAACTGGAATATAAAGCCCTTTGCAAAATATGGAAAAGTTTTTGCAATGCTATATAAAGAAGAGGAAAAGGAAACTTTAGTTTCAGTAATTGAAGTTTTGAGAAATTTTGAAGGGAACAAAGGGTATCTGTATGGAGTTTCTGCTGTTCCTAAATATGAAAGACAGGGGCATACAAGAAAATTGCTCGAATATGTGATAAATTATCTGTTAAAAAACAATATAGATATTATTGAACTCACAGTGAGTGAAAATAATGAAAGAGCTATAAATATGTATTTAAAATCCCGATTTAAAATAGTAAAAAAATTAAAGAATGAATACGGAAATGACGGTCAGAGATATTTGATGAGATATACTAAAAATACAAAATAAAAAAATAGAATTAATAAATAATATATAAAATAATATATATTAGAATATGTATCATCAAAATATATATTCTAAAAATTGATTTAAATGAATTGGCAACTTAATATTTAAAATATGTATTATCAAAATATGCGTTTTGATAATAAAAGCAAAAAAAATAATTGACAAGTTTTGAGATACATTATAAAATTAAAATGAATACAAATTTATAAGATTATTTTATATGATATTGAATAAATTAAAATCGGGAGGAAAAATGTATATAGAAAATATAGGAGAATACTTGAAAAAAAACGGTATAAAACCGTCCATACAGAGAATAAAGATATTTGAATATCTGCTGGGTCATCACACTCATCCTACAGTTGATGATATATTTCAAAGTCTTTCGGTTGAAATTCCTACTTTATCCAAAACTACGGTTTATAATACCTTAAATATTTTTGTTGAGAATCATATTGTACACGAAGTGATAATTGAAGAAAATGAAGTAAGATACGATGTTGAAACGGGAACTCACGGACATTTCAAATGTAAAGTCTGTGAAGATATTATTGATTTTGATGTGGATTTATCGAAACTTGATTTGCAAAAATTGGGAAATGTAGAAATTGAGGAAACGCACTTTTATCTCAAAGGAACATGTGCCAAGTGTCTGAAAAAAGAAACTGAAAGTAGAAGCAGTTAGAATTTATCATTTATCTAATGATAAATTTATTGCAACATTGGTAATTTATTGATATAATAAAATTACTTGTAAATAAAATTAGGAGGAGAAATGTCAGTAAGAAAACATAAAAGTACCATTAAAGTAATATCAATTGTTTTAATTTTAGCTTTTGCAGCATCAATGATATATGCAGGATGGGCTTTTCTTAAAAATAATGTGTTTGTCGAACACAGAAAAGTTATAGCAGAAGTAAATGGAGAAAAAATTTATGCAGAGGAAATTGAAAGAAATTATTCAGATTTTGAATCAAGACTCAATTCTGTAGTTGCTCAAAGAAAACAGCAAATAGCCCAGTTAGGTGGAGACCCTAACGGATTTAAAAATCTGCCTGAAGAAATCATAAGAGAATATACGTTGAAGAACCTAATTGACCAAAAATTACTCTTGTCTTCGGCTAAAGATTTAAAAGTAAAAGTGAGCTCGGCAGATGTAAATAAAATAGTCGAAGATACTCAGAAACAGCAGGGAGGAAAAGAAGCTTTTATACAGTTCCTGACTATAAACGGGTACAATTTGACAACTTTTAAGGAACTTGTAAAAAATAATCTTTTATTTGAAAAAGTGAGTGAAAAAATACAGAGTTCATTAAAAATTAGTGATGATGAATTGAAAAAGACTTATGAAAGATATAAATATTTTAATTTTCAGGACCAGACTTTTGAAGAAGCTAAGGAACAGATAACTCAAAGCTTGGAAGATGAAAACGCACAGATGCTTTTCAGCTCACATTTAGCTAAAGCATGGAAAAATGCAAAAATAAAAGTGAAAAATGACGACACTAAAAATATTGATTATAAAAAAATGTATGAAAACATCACAAGAACGGTAGTCGAAAAAGACGGATATAAATTTGACGGAGCTTCTTTAAATGAAAAAATCGTAACAATGTTTATCAGATCCGAAAAAGGTTATGATAAATCATTGGAGGAAGAGGCTAAGAAATCATTGCAGGCTGATTTGGATAAATTGCTGGAAGTAGCTAAAAAAGCCAAAGCGGCAGGATTGAAAGCATCTCCTGAATTTGTAGGAATACAGGAACTGAACGATTATGCGAAAAAATATTATAATTATTTAATAGATACTTATAAACCTACTGAACAGGCAATGCTTGAAAGATTTAATTCGAAAAAGGATACTTATAATATTCAGAATACTATTGCAGGACAAGTCGTAGGAGATTATTTTCAAGCTTCTCAGGCTGATATTGCAGAACTCAAAAAAAGAGCCGATGAAATAATGAAAACAATAACTAAAGAGAATTTTGCACAGAAAGCCAAAGAACTGAGTCAGGATCCCGGATCAAAAGAGAATGGCGGACAGCTTGGAGAAGTAGATTTGACACAGTTAGTTCCTGAATTTGCAGAAGCAGTCAAAAAAGCTGAAAAAGGTAAAATTACAGGACCTGTAAAAACAGAATTTGGATACCATATTATATATGTTGAAGATAAAGATGCCTCAAATGAAAATAAGGCAAAAGTAAGCCATATTCTTATTACTCCTACCGTATCGGAAGCTACAAAACAGGAAATAATCAAGAAAATGAAGAGTTTAAAAGATCAGATTATTGCTAAAAAAGTTACATGGCAGCAGGTAAATACTCAGGATAAATATAAATTTGAAGTGAAAGAACAGTTTAAAAAACTGACTAAATCTCAGGCTATTCCAGGAATAGGGAAATTTGATTCCGAATTAAGTAACAAATTATTTGAATCAAAAGTCGGAGATATACTTGAACATCAGACTGAATACGGATATTTCCTGTTGAGTAAAATTTCTGAAATACCGTTTAAAGAAGTTACATTTGAACAAGTCAAAGAAAGAATAAGACTGGAGCTTGCTTTTGAATATGTAAATGAAGAAGTTGAAAAATAAAAAATAAAATTTTCTTTTGAAAATAAATAGACATTGTGATATAATCAAAATGTAAATTTAAATAAAAAAAATGGAGGTAATTACAAATGACTAGAATTGAAGATATCTATGCAAGAGAGATACTTGATTCAAGAGGAAACCCGACTGTTGAAGTGGAAGTTTTCTTGGAAGGCGGAGCTATGGGGAGAGCATCTGTACCGTCAGGGGCATCTACAGGAGAACACGAAGCAGTTGAACTTAGAGATGGCGACAAATCCAGATACTTGGGAAAAGGTGTTTTAAAAGCAGTTGAAAATGTAAATACAGTTTTAGCTGAAAATCTAATCGGAATGGATGCTTTAGATCAGGTTGCTATTGATAAAGCTATGATAGAGTTAGACGGAACACCTAACAAAGGAAAATTGGGAGCAAATGCTATACTTGGAGTTTCATTGGCAGTGGCAAAGGCAGCGGCTAATCAGTTAGGAATACCTTTATACAGATATTTAGGCGGAGTTAATGCGAAAGAATTACCTGTTCCTATGATGAACATTCTAAATGGAGGATCTCATGCGGATTCTGCTGTTGACGTTCAGGAATTTATGGTACAACCTGTAGGAGCAAAAACATACAAAGAAGCATTGAGAATGGGAGCTGAAATATTTCATCATTTAGGAAAATTATTAAAAGCTAACGGAGATTCTACAAACGTAGGAAACGAAGGAGGATATGCTCCTGCTAATATTAACGGAACTGAAGGTGCATTGGATATTATCTCTAAAGCTGTTGAAGCAGCAGGATACAAATTAGGAGAAGATATTACATTCGCTTTGGATGCTGCATCATCTGAATTTGCTACAAAAGAGGGAGATAAATACGTTTATACATTCAAGAGAGAAGGCGGAGTAGTAAGAACGTCAGAAGAAATGGTAGAATGGTATGCAGGATTATGTGCTAAATATCCTATTATTTCCATTGAAGACGGTTTAGCAGAAGATGACTGGGCAGGATTCAAATTATTAACTGAAAAATTAGGTAAAAAAGTTCAGTTAGTAGGAGACGATTTATTTGTTACAAATACTGAAAGATTATCAAGAGGAATTAAAGAAGGAATTGCAAATTCAATATTAATAAAAGTTAATCAAATCGGTACATTGACAGAAACTCTGGATGCTATCGAAATGGCTAAAAAAGCAGGATATACGGCAGTAGTATCTCACAGATCGGGAGAAACTGAAGACGATACTATAGCAGATATAGCAGTTGCTACAAATGCAGGACAAATTAAAACAGGTTCCGCTTCAAGAACTGACAGAATGGCTAAATATAACCAATTATTAAGAATTGAAGATGATTTGGCTGATGAAGCAGTTTATGAAGGAAAGGCAGCTTTATACAATATTTATAAATAATGAATTAAACATAATGAAATTATTTCAAAAATAAAAAAATTTAATAGATACAATGTAAAAATATATTTATTTATTCGCTAAAATTCTACTGATTTAAAATAATTATTTACTAAGAAAAAGTCAAAAACTCGTATATGGTTCAAATAAATGATTTTTTCTGAAACTCGTGTTCTATTTTAAATCATGGAATTTCAAAGAATTTATGAATATATTTTTTTATATATACAGTTTTCTATTTTAAATTTCTGAAATATGGTTTCATATTAATATATTGTTTTTATATACAAATATTTCTTGACAATGAAATTGATTTATATTACAATGAAACAAGCAAACAACTTAAATCAATATAAATTGAAAGGAGAATAAAAATGACAGAAAGAAAAAATATAGTTACATTCAAAGGAAATCCTGTAACATTAGTTGGGGAAGAAGTAAAAGTGGGGGATAAGGCTAAAGATTTTACAGTTTTATCAACAGATTTAAAAGAAATAAAATTAAGCGACTATAGAGGTAAAGTTGTAATAATATCAGTATTTCCGTCGATTGATACGGGAGTATGTGCTTTACAGACTACAAGATTTAATCAGGAGGCGGGGAAATTTCCTGAAGATATCCAATTATTGACTATTTCGGTGGATTTACCTTTTGCATTGAGCAGATTTTGTGCAGATAAAGGAATTAAAAATGCACTGACGACATCGGATCATAAAGAGCTTGATTTCGGATTAAAATACGGTTTTGTAATTAAAGAATTGAGACTTCTTGCCAGAGGAACTGTGATTGTGGATAAAGACGGAACGGTAAAATATGTAGAATATGTTTCGGAAATTGGGGAACATCCTGATTATGATAAAGCACTGGAAGTAGCAAAATCATTAGTATAATTAAAAAAGACTATTTTAAAGAATAGTCTTTTTTTAAATCAATTGATTATTGTTGCTGAATTTTTGGAGATTGTGCCAGAGTTACAGTTACATTCATTGTTTGAGCATTTCTTATTATTCGAAGTTCCACTGTTTCTCCTGCTTTTTTAGCAGCCAGCTCTCCTATGAATGCCCCCGCGGAATTCACAGCTTTTCCGTTAACAGCAATTACAACGTCTTGAGGTCTTAGCCCGGCTGCTTCTGCCGGAGACCCCTGAACAACTTGAGCTATATAAACTCCATTTCCTGATTTAATATTTAGAGTTTTTATTTTTTGAGAGTCTAAATTTTCCAAGTACAGTCCTACATAAGGTCTTTCGAATTTTCCGGTAGCTATTATAGAATCTTTAACAACAGATGCCAGATTTGAAGGAATGGCAAATCCCAAACCTACACTTCCTCCTGATGTGGAAAGAATGGCAGTGTTGACACCTATAACTTTTCCGCTGATATCGACTAACGGACCTCCGCTGTTTCCCTGATTTATCGCAGCATCTGTCTGAATAAAGTTTTCTATTTCTTCAATTCCTAAGGAGCTTCTTCCGGCAGCACTTATAATACCTACTGTCATAGAATCGTTTAATCCCAAAGGATTACCAAAAGCTATTGACCATTGACCGATTTCTATTTTATCGGAATCGGCAAACTGAAGAGGTTTAAATTTTTCATTGGAATCTATTTTTAAAACAGCAATATCCACTTCAGGAGAAGTACCTATAAGCCGTGTAGGATATTCTCTACCGTCAGTAAATTTAACATAAATCTCATCGGCATTATTTACAACATGATTGTTTGTAACGATATATCCGTCTTCCGAAACTACAAATCCTGAACCTAAAGACCCTGATTCTCTTTTTTCCTGTCCTCCTGAATTTCCGAAGAGAAGTTCTTCCAAAGGATTGTATGTATTTACTACTACAGTTTTTTTAGTTCTTATATTTACAATAGAGTCTTTGGCTTCCTTGTATACATTTATGAATGCTCCTTGAGTTTCTAAAGCATTTTTATTATGTTTTTCTATTTCTTTCTGAGAAATCGAAATATCTTTTTTATTATCAGTAGTTTCATCCTTTTTTTGTTCTAAAGGATTGGAGCAGCTTAAAATTATTGATAACAATAACGTAATTAATATTTTACTTTTTTTCATTGTATTTTCCTCCTTAATCTGTTCTAATTAGAATAGTGTAAATAAGTTAAATTAAATATTGTTATGAATTGTCTTTGTATTAGCTTTAAATTAAAAAATAACTCTATGTTTGACATTTACAGGGATAAAAGTTATAATATATAATCTATAAGTAGGGAGAAGTTATGATAAAACTAATTTTATTGGATGTTGACGGTACGTTGACTGACGGAGGAATATATCGGGATAATAACGGTAAAGAATTTAAAAAATTTAACGTAAAAGACGGGTATATTATTATTAATGCACGAAAATTAGGAATAGATTTTGGAATAATCACAGGCAGAAAATCAGAACTTGTAAGAATAAGAGCCGAAGAACTGAAAATAAAATATTTGTATCAGGGAATTTCTGAGAAAGTCCCTATTTTAGAAGAATTAATGGAAAGTCATAATCTAAAAAAAGAGGAAATTGCCTATATGGGAGATGATTTGAATGACCTCGGTATAATGAAAAAAGCGGGATTAAAAGGAGTTCCTCAGGATGCAGTATCCGAAGTAAAAGACATAGCTGATTTTGTGTCGTCAAAAAAAGGTGGAGAAGGCGCGGTAAGAGAATTTGTGGAGTTTATATTGAAAAAAGAAGAAAAATGGTCAAAATTTTTAGAAAATGTAAAATAATATCCAAGAATATTAATGCTAATATAAAAACAATTATTTAGGAGGAATAATGGGAATAAAGTACTTAGATGCCAAAAGACTTAGAGTGATTTTAATGGGTGGCGGAAAATGGGTAATAAAGCATGAGGATATGTTAAATGAATTGAATGTCTATCCTGTTCCTGACGGAGATACAGGAAGTAATATGGCTATGACTTTAAATTCGATGATAACTGAGCTGGAAAATAGTACCAATGAAAAAACTCCTATGGAAGAATTGATAAGTATAGTTGAAGAAGCTGTATTAATGGGTGCCAGAGGGAATTCAGGAACTATACTTTCTCAAGTTATTACAGGTTTTCTTAAAGGAATTGGAAATAAAATAAAATTACTTCCTCTTGATGTCGCGGAAGCTATTGAAAGTGCCAAAAAAACTGCATACGGTGCGGTAAGTGAACCTGTAGAGGGTACAATGCTTACAGTTATAAGAAAAATAGCAGATAAGGCTATGGAAATTGCTCCTAATATGGATGACCTTGTACTGTTTTTAAAAGAAATAACGGAAGAAGGAAATAGGGCGGTTGAAGAAACTCCGGAATTATTGCCTAAACTCAAGGAAGCCGGAGTTGTAGATGCAGGAGGAAAAGGGTTATTCTTCCTTTTCGAAGGATTTTATAAAGTAGTAACTGAATTAAATCTAATAGCTGAATTACAGAAAGCACAGGTTAAAGAAAATGAGTTTGATAAAACAATAGCAAACATAGACCATGACCCTGAAAGTATAAAATTCCAGTATTGTACTGAATATATAATACTGAATGGTGAATTTGACGTGGAAGAATATAAGAGAAGAGTTTTGGAATTAGGGGATTCTGCCGTATTTGCCCAAACGTCTAAAAAGTTTAAAACTCATATTCATACAAATCATCCGGGAAAAGCTATGGAAATTGCACTTGAATATGGTCCTCTTGAAAAAATGAAAGTGGAAAATATGAGATTGCAGCATGATAATTTGCAAATTTTTAGTGAAAAAGATGAAGCGAAATTATTTAAAAATAATAGAATAAATAAAACTGAAAATGCTTACATTATTATTGCCGATTCGGAAAATCTAAAAGATGAATTTCTGAAAGAAGGAGCAGATGTAGTAATTCTCGGAGGACAAAGTAAAAATCCGAGTGTACAGGAAATCTTATCGGCAGTGGATAAAGTTGATAAAAATAATATTTATGTATTGCCTAATAATAAAAATGTTATTACTACAGCAAAACTTGCTGCCGAAAAATCAGAAAAAAATGTGATAGTCTATGAAACAAAAACGATGCTTGAAGGATATTATTGTCTGAAAAATAGGGAAGATGAGATAGAAGAAATAAAAAATAATGCTCATAGAAACTATTCAATCGAAATAACTAAAGCTGTTAGAGATACAAAAGTTGATAATCTTATAATAGAAAAGGATAACTTTATAGGACTGGTAAACGGAAAAATCAAATATACGGATTCATCACTAAAAGAACTGATTAATACAATGCTGTCTGAACTTGTAACATCTAACACCGTAAAAGTAGTAATATCTGAAGGAAATGAAAAAGATGAGGAAATAAAACAGTTAATTCTAAATAAATTGGAAAATATAAAAACAACTTATATTAAAGGAAATCAGGAAAATTATTATTATTATATATACATCGAAAATAAAGACCCGAATATGCCTGAAATAGCAATACTTACGGATTCTGTATCGGATTTATCCAAAGAAGATATAGAAGGATTGCCTATAAAAATAGTTCCATTAAAAATAGATATAGACGGAGAGGTATTTAAAGACGGAGAAGAAATCTCAAAAACAGAATTCTGGAAAGATATGATAGAAAAAGATTTGACTATAAAAACTTCTCAGCCGTCTCCTCAGGAATTCCTGAATGCTTATAATAAATTATTTGAAAAAGGATATAAAAAAATAATTTCCATACATCCTTCGGCAAAATTCAGTGGAACATTACAGGCTGCGAGAGTCGGAAGATCGCTCACTAACAGAGAAAATGATATAGAACTTATTGACAGTACGGGAGCTTCTCTTCTTGAAGGTTTTTTGGCAATGGAAGCAGCAAGAAAATCCATAAAAAGAGAAAGTTTCGGAGAAATTGTAAATTGGGTAAATTCTTTTAAAAACAAAGGAAAACTGTTAATAGTTGTGCCTGATTTAAAATATCTCGAAAAAGGTGGAAGAATAGGAAAGGCAAGCTCTGTAATAGCAGGAGCATTACAGTTGAAACCTATATTGACAGTAAGTCAGGGAGAAATAACTGTAGAAAAAAAAGTACTGGGAGAACGTAATGCCCAAAAATACATCGAAAAATATATAAAAGATGAAAGTAAAAAACAAAGTCTTATAGTGTTTACAGGCTGGGGAGGCGGACCAAATGAACTTGAGAGTATAGTAAAAATCCATTCAGAAATAGGAGAAAGTTCAAGAATAAGTTTCCCTATACTGAACAGACAGGTTGGAGCAGTTATAGGAGCACATGCGGGACCTGTTTATGGAGTATTTGTATTCCCGAGATTGAGCTAAAATTATGAAGAAAGATTATTGAAAAGAGGTTTTGCTTTTGAAGTTTATAGTTTTTGAAGAAATAAATTCTACTAATGATTATTTAAGAAAAAATAACGGATTGGAAGAATTTGATGTAGTAATAGCGAAAAGACAGACAGCCGGGAGAGGAAAAAGAGGAAGAGTGTGGCTCTCTAATGAGGGGGCTGCACTCTTTTCTTTTGCGGTAAAAGACAAAGAGGCTTTGCAGGATAAAATAACAATTTTCAGCGGATATGCAGTATTCAAAATTTTAAAAAAATATATAGATATGACTTTTGGAAATGAAGAAAATTCAAAAAAGCTCAAATTCAAATGGCCCAACGATATATATTATGAAGATAAAAAAATATGCGGTATTCTGTGCGAAAAAATAAGAGAACGAATAATAATCGGTATAGGAATAAATATTAATAATAATGATTTTGGAATATTTGAAGAAAGAGCGATTTCTCTTTTTCAGATATGTGGAGAAAAATATTCTGTCGAGAATATAATAAAAGAAATTGTAACTTTCTTTGAAGAAAAATTCAAGAATGTAAATAAAGAGTGGGAAAATATATTAGAAACAATAAACGAAAACAGTTATCTTAAAAATAAAGTAATTAAAATAAAAAAAGAAAAACAGCTTGGAGAAAAAGCATACAAATTTTTAAGAATAGACAGAAGTGGAAGAATTTGTATAATAGGAAAAGGTGATACCGAAGAACTGCAATTTGAATCTCTTGATTTTGAAGTAATACTGTAATCTCAAAATATCGGATTAGTAATAAAAAATATAGCAAGAAATATATAATCAAGAAATATATAATTAAATTTTTTACTTCCAAAATATATTTTATATACAAAATTGAAGAGATACAAAATCAAAGAAAAGTATTAAGAAAAAAACAAAAGATAAATAGGACAGAAAGGACACAATATATAGTATTTGGGAAGGGAAGAGTAGAAGATATATAGTGCGTATAGGGAGTAATGAGAGGATAAAGGAGTAAAAGGGGGGGTAAAAAAAAAGGAAAAAAAGATAAAAAAAGGTATTGACAAAAGGGAATAAATTTGGTAATATAATTT
>NZ_DBHIXS010000015.1:0-34648 GCF_057270515.1 Pseudoleptotrichia sp.
AAAATGGAAGAAAAATTTAGAAAAAATCAGTTTGATTTTGAAGATTTTTTGAAACAGTTTAAAATGATAAGAAAAATGGGTTCCCTTGCCGGAATTATGAAAATGATACCGGGAGTGGACACAAGTGCCATTGATATGGCTATGGCTGAAAAGGAAATGAAAAGAGTGGAAGGGATAATATTTTCAATGACGATACAGGAAAGGAGAGACCCGAAAATACTGAACGGAAGCAGAAAAATCAGGATAGCAAAAGGCAGTGGAGTGGAAGTCAATGATGTAAACAGGCTTATAAAACAATTTGAGCAGATGAAACAGATGATGAAAATGTTCAATAGCGGTGCGATACCCGGACTTGGTGGAATGCGGGGAGGAAAAACCAAAAGGAAAAGATAACTTGTCATTATAAAAATAAAAAATGAGGTTGTCTCATGACTTATGAGATGTCCTCATTTTTATTTTATTTTTTGTATGAATTTTTAAAAAAAATTAAATATAAAGAATATAAATAACACTTAATAAAATTATTGAAAACAAAAAAATGATTGACTGTTTTTATTTTACTATTTTAAAAATCTTTATAAATATATAAAATATATCAAATTTATTGAAACTTTATTTGCCCGATTTATTGAAATTTACAAAAAATTAATACATTATCTGTGGTGGGAAATATTGTATTACCTCTGAATTTTTAGATTTTACTTTTTCTTTAAGTGTGTCGTAGTCAAGTTTGACAGTTTTATTTATATCTTTTAAAGGAATATTTTTTAAAATTTTTTCAGCTTCATCAAATCTTTTTAAACGTCTGTTTGTCTCAACTTTAATCAGCAAAGCTCTTATTTTTTCAGTTTTTTTATCTTCAGTATTTTCTATGCTATCCAGATATGAAATATATTTATCTATATAAATTATAGCTTGTTCAAGTTTTTTTTCTGTGGAAAGAATATCATTGTTATAGACAAATCCTAAAAATTCTTCAGGTTCATCCATATAAAACAGGGCTGCTGCTTTTCCGAATTTTTTATCAACTTTTGAAAATAATCCGTCTATTTCAGATGTTCTGTCCAGTTCACGGTAGAGTTTGGCTTGACGTAATAACTGTTTTTCAGTAATTTCTTTTTTGTTTTTTCTGTCTTTATCTAATTTTTTTTGGAGAAGTTCGAGAGCTTTGGATGCTATCATTTTCTTAGCAGTTTTGTCTCTGACTTTATTTTTAAAATCATAATAATCACTTCTGTTAGAATCAATGGCTGTGAGATTGTAGTAAAATTCTACCGTTTTTTCTAAATTCAGTTTTGAAAGTCTGTCTAAAATTTTGTTCATTTTGTCATATTCTTCAGTTTCGGAATATAGAGTTGCCAAGTAGTCTAATGCTTCCTCATCATTTTTTGTTTTAACTGTTTTTTCAAGATATCGTATACTTTTTTGAAGTGATTCTTTTGTTATCGATTCGGATGAACGATCGTAAAAATATGCATCAAAGTATGCTTTTCCTATCTTTTTGTCGGAAAATTCTCCGATCAGCTCATAAAATCTTGCTAAATAATAGTATCTGCTCGCATTTTTCGGGATTTCACGATATGATTTGCTGTTGATAACCTTTTCATACTTCTTCAGTTCAGTTTCAGTAAAATCATTTTTAAATATCACAAATTTATTAGTCGGACATTGAGCCGGATAACGGTCCTCAAATTTTTCATTTCCGATAGGACATGTATACTTTTCTATTGGTATGGAAATTCCCCATATATATAGATTACTTAAAAAAAATCCGCCTAATATTATTTTTTTAAAATTAATTTTCATTTAAAAACCTCCATAAATATTAATATTTCTTTTATAGTTCTATTTTATCAGAATAACCTGAAAGAAAGCTGAAAAGTCGAATATTATAAAACTGTTATTTGTAATTCATCGATAGAGATATATATCTTAAAAGGAAAATTTAAAAAATAACAGATTTAGAAAATTATTGTAATAGACATATTAAAAAGTGTCTGATATAATGTTATTAAATTAAAAGAGTTTTAAAATAGATGAAATTTTTAAAATTGGAAAATAATATTTATTTGAAAATATCATGCAACGGATTAACAAAGGAGAGTTTTATGAACCAGAGAGAAAGAAGAGAATATTTACTGAAAAGATTGATAGAAGAGAACAGTCAGTATACTGATACTAAAATTTCTGATAATGATGAAGAGCAGAAGTGGCTGCTTAGGGCATTATTCAATGTAAGACCGCCTAAAGAAGCTGACAGTGAGTTTTTAAGAATACAGGACGAATATTTAAAAAATGAACTAAAAGAAAAAGGAATTACTGAATTAAGTGATTTGAAACCGTTAAAAGACAGGATATATCTGTGGCAAGGGGACATTACAACATTGGCAACGGACGCGATAGTCAATGCTGCAAACAGTGCAATGCTGGGCTGCTTTATACCTAATCACCGTTGTATAGATAATGCGATTCACACTTATGCAGGAATACAGCTTAGACTTTCCTGCAATAAACTGATGACATTTCAGGGAAAGGAAGAGGAAACGGGTAAGGCAAAAATAACTCCGGCATTTAATCTTCCAAGTAAATATATCATTCATACGGTAGGACCCATAGTATACGGGGAATTGACGAAAAGAGACAGAAAAATATTAAAGTCCTGTTATTATTCCTGTCTGAAAGTAGCAGAAAATGAGGGATTAAAAAGTATAGCATTCTGTTGTATCTCCACGGGGGAATTTCATTTTCCGAATGAAGAAGCTGCTAAAATAGCAGTTGATACAGTATACGAATATAGAAAAGAAAATAATAGTGAAACAGAGGTGGTATTTAATGTTTTCAAAGACAGAGACTATGAAATATATAGAAGATTACTCGGACAAACTGAATAAAATCGCAGAAAAAATAAAAAATTCCGAAGCTATAATAATAGGAATAGGAGCAGGAATGTCGACTTCGGTGGGATTGAGCTATTCAGGAGAAAGATTTATGAAATATTTTTCCGATTTTCACAATAAATATGGTATTAATGATATGTACTCGGGGGGATTTTATCCTTTTGAAACAAGTGAGGAGTATTGGGCGTGGTGGAGCAGACACGTGTTTTACAATCGTTATGATGTAGGGGCAGGTCAGGCGTATAAAGATTTGCTGGATATCGTAAAAGACAGAAATTATTTTGTTATAACGACTAATGTTGATCACCAGTTACAAAAAGCGGGATTTGATAAGAAAAAGCTTTATTATACACAAGGAGATTACGGTTTGTTCCAATGTTCCGTTCCGTGTCATGATAAGACTTATGATAATGAAGAAATCATAAGGAAAATGATAAGAGAGCAGGAAAATATGAAAATTCCTACAAGTTTAATTCCCCATTGCCCTATTTGTGACAAAGAAATGACAATGAATTTGCGAAAAGATGAGAAATTTGTTCAGGACGAGGGGTGGTATAAAGCTAATAAAAATTATGCGGAATTTTTAAAAAAATATAAAGATAAAAAAACAGTCTTTCTTGAACTGGGAATAGGAAACAATACACCGGGAATTATAAAATATCCTTTCTGGCAGATGACTTATCAGAATAAAAATGCTGATTATATTACTGTCAATCTGAATGATATTGCTTATCCTGAACCGATAAAAAATCAGACTGTTTTTATAGAAGATGATATTAGTAAAGTATTGAAAGATATCAGAGATATTTTATAAAAATATATGTTTATAATAATTTTATTAAAAATTTTGTTGAAATAATTTTTTTGATTTTTTTATTTTTTGAAAAGATAAATGTTTAATAATATAGAAGTATCCACAGATAGAAATAATATGATAAATGAAAATATTGAAAGTAGTTTAATAAAATTTGACGATTAATAATGTTTTATGATATTATAAGATAAGAAAAATGTAAATAAATGTAAATATTAGTAAAATAAATATTTTTTATTTTATAAAAATATTTAAATTTTAAAACAAAAGAGAAATAAAAAGTATAGAAAAGAGGCGATGTTATGAATATGGCTGGTCCATTGGAAAGAATAGTTAAATTAGAACATTCAATATATTACAAATATGCAGAATCTACTTTGAAATCTTTGAATAACGATCCAAATAGACTACTTTCTCTTTATGGTGCTACAGAAAAAAGACTTATCACGGAGAATTAGCCAGTTTAAGTCCTTTCTATTCTAATTATTCACAAGGAAAAATGCCTACACAGAAAGAATTGGATGAATATAATAAGACTAAAAATACTAATTACAGTATGTATCAGATAAAGACAAGATTATGGAAACTGTTTAAATATGAAGAAAGTAAAGGTAACCCTGATTACTATGTCAAACCCAGAAGAGTAGAGCTGTTACCTCAGATGAACAGACTGTGGAAAGATGAGAAAACTAATGAAAGAGTCCGATAAAAAAGAAGTCAATAAAGTATTTTTTAAAGTAATGATGCTGTACATAATAGTTTCAAGTGTTTCAAGTTGTTTTTCTTCTATGGTTATTTATACTAAAAACAAGTTTGAGATATTTATGGCATTGTTTCTACATATTGTTTTTTCCATATATCTAATAAAAAAAATAATTTATTGTAGAAAAGAGAAAAAATTGTTAGTATTATTAATGACATATGCCATATTTTTATTTTTTTCATTTTGTATGTTTTGTATATTATGCATAAAATTCTATAGAATATTTATATCAAAATAATAAATCTATATAATTAAAAATAGGCTGAAAAAATAGCCTATTTTTAAAATGAAGTAATAAAAGCCATAAATTCTGTAATTCTATTTTTATGTATATCATTTTTTGAAATTATCAAATATCTTTGGAATTAAAGGTAATTCTGTAATGCCGTCTCTATCTAAAAAATGACCTGCTTTTTCTATCGGATAAAATTGGGCATTAAGTTTTTCTGCAATTTCTTTGCTGTATTCAAATGGTACTATATAATCATCTTTTGCCGCAATTATAACTTTTAATGCTGATTTTGCATTTATTTTTTTATAATCTAAATCCGTTTCTATAAAAGGTCTCAATTCCTCAAATCCTTGAATAATTCTGTCAAATGCCGAAACTAATATAAATCCTCCAAATTTATTCAGATTTTTTTGTTCGGATAAATATCTCAATACTGTAATAGTTCCTAAACTGTGGGCTATAAAATAAGTATTTTCATTTATTTCTTTTATATTTTCCTTGAGCGTACTAAGCCAATCAGTTACTTTAGGAGTTTCAGGAGAAGGCATTGTCAGTACAGTAACTTTATCTCCTTTATTTGTCATTGTTTTTTTCAACCATGGAAACCAGTGTTTTTCGGGAGAAGCCCCATAACCGTGTATGATGTATATATCTCTTTTCATTTTATTTACCTCCTGTGCTTGTATTTTTATTTACAATTCATTATAATAAATTATGAAAATAAAAGAAAGTACGCACTTTTTTGTGTGATACTAACTAAAAGGAGAGTAATAAATTATGAAAAATATATGTCGTACAAAACAGGCTCCATTTTTAAGAACTCTTTCTATTATTGAAGGGAAATGGAAATTTAGAATATTGTATGAACTGGCGTGTGAAACTACTTTACGTTATGGAGAGCTGAAAAGGAATTTAGTGCCGATTACTCATAAAATGCTGGCTTCACAGCTTAAAAGTTTGGAAAAGGACGGTATGATTGTCAGAAAAGAATATCTCCAAATTCCTCCTAAAGTTGAGTATTTTCTTTCGGAAAAAGGATTAACTTTTCTGCCTATTATGAAAGATATGTGTGAATGGGGTAGGATACATACTGATAAAGATGAACAGGAATATTAAATAAAGAAATTATTTTTATTTTGCCGTTAAGTGTATAAATTTTCTGTTCGGAAAATATCAAAGGATAGAAAATATCAGAAAATAATAATATAAAAAGGTTATTTTTTTATAAATAATGGATTATATTATTTATATTATAAAAACTCCAATTGATTTTTCTAATAATGCTATGATATAATAAACTTTAGGAAAATTTATACTGAAAATATGGAAAGGAGTGAAAAAATCGGCAATATAGAAGATAAAGAGTGAGTTATCAAAGTTAAATACATAGCAGATATATACAGGTATATAGATACATATAAAAAATAAAAAAATATATAAAAATATAACTTAATTTCTATATTAAAGAAAGGGTGAAAATGTGCAAGCAAAAAACATATGAGGAATGTAAAAAGTATAATAAATTAAAATCATTAAATATAAACTCTTTAAATATAAAACAAAAAGTATAAAAAGAAACGGGCTGAAGATACCCGTTTCTTAAAAGGAGTTTATGAAGAAAAAAGTTTTCACTTTTTCTATTGGTCAAAAGTATTATACAATTGTAATATTAGAATGCACTTTTCTCTATCTTTGCTTTTAATTTGAAAAAGAGGCTGGATAAAAAATATAGGATAGGTATAAAGTCAGTTAATTCAAGGTTTTTATTAGATTTTTTTATGTTTTTATCTAAAAGAAATAAAAAATAATATAAGAACAATGTTTGGAAAAATTGTAAAAATAAAAAAGTTATTTGGAATAGAAATTAAATTTATATACAAAAAAAGAAAAGTTATAAGAGAAATAAAAAACTATAAGAAAAAATAATAAAAACAAAAAAGCATAAAATTTATAGAAAATTGGAAAATAAAAAGATTTAAAAAAAATAAGAGAATTAAAAATTACAGAAATCAGAAAATAGTAAAAACCTAAAGATTTTAAAAAATAATATTATAAAAAATAATGAAATTAAAAAATAAAAAAATTATAGAAGGTGGAAAAAAGATAAGATGAAAAATTTAAGAAAAGTAAATTTAAGGAAAATGTTTATTATATTGACAGTTTTTATAATTTCTTCATTTGCTTTTTCAGCAGGAGAAAATTATTATGATTATAAGGCTATTTTAGTAGGAGATACGAAAGGAAATATTTTTAAAGAAGATAATAGCTATGCAGTAAGACCGCTGGCTTCAGTAACAAAGGTCATGACTATAATGCTTACCCTTGATAAAGTACACAGCAGGGAGATTTCCCTTAATGATATGGTTACAGTTTCAGAAACTGCGGCATCAGTTCCTTATGGAATAAAACTGGTCGCAGGAGCCCAGTATACTGTGAGGGATTTGTTAAAAGCGACTGCTATAAGATCATCAAATAATGCGGCATACGCTCTTGCAGAATATGTATCTAACGGAAATGTTTATGAATTTGTAAATGCGATGAACCAGAAAGCCAGACAGTTTGGCTGGGATTCATTAAGATTTTGCTCGCCTCATGGGCTTCCGCCAAGTTATACAGGCTCATGTATGGACCAAGGAAATGCGAGAGATCTTTACAAAATGGCAATGATGGCGATTACTTATAAAGAATATATGAATATAGCCAAAGAATCTACGGATTATATTGACTACGGGAATATAAAACTGACAGCGACAAATCATCTTTTAGGTAAAGTACAGGGAGTAGACGGGCTAAAAACGGGTTATCACAATGCTGCCGGGTCAAATATAATTTTGACTGCCAGAAGAAATAATAATAGAATGATAGTTGTTATTCTCGGTTCTACAAAGGCGAAAAATAGGGACGCTATAGGAGAAAAAGAAATAAACGATTATTTTTCCAATAACAGTAATGTTCCTGTGAGCAGAGTATCAGGTAATGTATCAAATAACACCAACACCCAGAAATCTATAAAAATAATAGATAAAAATACCGCAGTTGCTTATGCAAAGATAGGAAAAGACAAATATACGCTATATCCTTCCGAAGACGTTGTAATCAAAGGAGAGAGAAATTCTGAAAAACCTAAATTGACTTATAAAGTCGCATTAAAGGAAAATGTTTCCAGAAATGATTTAGGTCAGGTAGTAGGTACATTTGTTGCTACTGACGGTAAGAATGAATATACAGGAGCATTAATAATGAAATAATCATAAAAAAGGAGAAAAGATGTCCATAGGGATTTTTGATTCAGGAGTGGGAGGGCTTACCGTTTTAAAAGAAATCAGGAAAGTCTTGCCCAATGAGAAGATACATTATCTGGGAGATATTGCAAGAATTCCTTACGGGGAAAAAACAAAGGAACTGATTGTCAGATATTCAAAGCAGATAACGGAATTTCTGCTTGAAAAAAATGTAGATGCTATTGTTGTGGCATGCAATACTGCCACTTCCCTTGCTCTTGAGGAGTTGAACAGTACATTTGGGATACCTATTATAGGGGTGATCGACGCAGGAGTAAGGGCAGCCCTTTATACTACAAAAAGTAATAAAATAGGAGTAATCGGGACAAAAGCCACGATAAATTCTAAAAAATATGAAATTGAGTTGAAAAAAAGAAACAGGAAAATAGAAGTCTATTCCAAACCATGTCCGTTATTTGTGTCCATTATCGAAGAAGGGATAATAGAGGGGGAAATCGTAAATCTCATAACTAAGATGTATTTGGATGAATTTAAGGGGAAGATAGATTCCCTTATTTTAGGTTGTACTCATTATCCCCTTTTGAAAAATACAATCAGAAGTCTTTATCCTGAAATCGAAGTTGTGGATCCCGCAAAAGAAACGGCAGAGGATTTAAAAAAGGTTCTGACGGAGAAAAATTTGCTGAGAAATGACGGAGGAAAAGACTGCGAAGTGAAATATTATGTAACTGATGAACAGGAAAAATTTAAGCAAATAGGCACAATGTTTCTGAATAAAAATATAGACTATGTGGAGTTTGTAAAATTATAGTAAGGAGATAATGAATGTTTGAATACATATTTGGAGAGCTGACTGTAAAAAAAATTGATTATGTCGCTCTTGATATAAACGGACTTGCCTATAAAATATTTATATCATTGAAAACCTTTGAAACACTTGGAGAAGTGGGGCAGGATGAAAAACTCTATACACATACTCACGTGAAAGAAGATGACATTTCTTTTTACGGATTTAAAACCGAAAATGAAAGGGAACTTTTCAAAGCCCTTATAAGTACGAGCGGAGTAGGACCTAAGCTGGCACTGGCAATTTTGTCCACTTACAATGTAAAAGATGTTATAGATATAGTTGTTGAGAGCAATTCAAAATTATTTACAAAAGTACCCGGATTAGGGGATAAAAAAGCACAGAAAATAATACTGGATTTAAAAGATAAGGTTAAAAAGCTGAATATAATAGAAACTTATAATGAAAACGGAGAAATTTCAAGAGGAAAAGTAATAATTTCGGATACATCGAATACAAAAATATTATTAATGAAAGAAGATATAAAACTGGCGTTGGAAAGTCTGGGATATGTTAATGCAGATGTTTCCAAATGGATAAAAGACGAGGAGCTTTCAAATATAAATGACATCGGAGAAGCTATTAAAACGATATTACAGAAAATTCAAAATAAAAAATAACCGTTGCTTTTTCTTTCTTAAAATAACTCCATAATTTATATAAATAGAGTTTCGTATTTCAAAAATATTTTTTGAAATGAAAAATAGTTTTGAAAATAATTATAGTTAAAAAAGTAATTTTATTATAAATTCTCAAAATCAGGGTTTTTGACAAGAAAAATATTAATAAGTTAAAAAAATATATTGAAAAAAATAATTTTAAATATTGACATAATGTAAAATCGATATATAATATAATTATAGAAAGTTTATGTTCTTTTATAAAAGGAGTATGAACAAAAAAGAGGAAAGAGAGTTGGTTTAAAATGATGAAATATTTGCAGAAAATTGGTAAATCTCTGATGTTACCTGTCGCTGTTTTACCGGCAGCTGCAATCCTGTTGGGGATAGGTTACAGACTTGATCCTACGGGCTGGGGTGCAAACAGTCCTGTTGCAGCATTCTTAATTAAATCAGGAGGGTCGATACTTGACAATATACCTATATTATTTGCAGTAGGAATAGCAGTGGGAATGTCCAGAGAAAAGGACGGTTCGGCTGCATTGGCAGGTTTGGTCGGTTTTCTTGTAATAACTACTTTGTTATCAAAAGATTCTGTTGCAGTTTTAACGAAAATCGAACCTGATAAAGTACCTTTAGCATTCAGTAAAATAAGCAATCCTTTTATAGGAATATTATCGGGAATAATAGCTTCTGAAATATTTAACAGATTTCATAAGACACAGTTACCAATGGCTTTGGCATTTTTCAGCGGTAAAAGACTGGTTCCTATACTGACAGCGGCGACTATGCTTATACTGTCCCCTGTGCTGTTCTTTATCTGGCCGATAGTATTTGGAGCATTGGTAACATTCGGAGAGACATTCCTTAAATTAGGACCTTTAGGTGCCGGAGTTTTCGGTTTCTTTAACAGACTGCTCATACCTTTGGGATTACACCATGCTTTAAATGCAGTTTTCTGGTTTGATGTTGCAGGAATTAATGATATAGGAAACTTCCTTGGAGGAACAGGAGAAAAAGGTATAACAGGAATGTATCAGGCAGGGTTCTTCCCTATTATGATGTTTGGATTACCGGCAGCGGCATTTGCAATGTATCAGGCAGCAAAGCCCGAGAAAAAGAAACAGATAGCATCGTTAATGATAGCGGCGGGAGTTACATCATTTGTTACAGGAGTAACGGAGCCTCTTGAGTTTTCATTTATGTTTGTAGCACCTTTATTATATTTTGTTCATGCAGCTTTGACAGGAGTGAGCATGTTTATATCGGCATTACTGCACTGGACAGCGGGATTTGGTTTTAGTGCAGGATTTATCGACTTTACTTTAACTTCGGGAATGCCTATGGCAAATCATCCTTATCTGCTTTTAGTTCAGGGAATAGCATTTGGAGTTTTATATTATTTCTTATTTAAAATATTGATAAGTAAATTCAATTTGGCGACGCCGGGAAGGGAAGAAGATGAAAACAACGAAGAAGAGCTAAAAATAAAATCTTCAAACAGTAATCATGCAGAAGTGGCGGCAATCATATACGAAGCCTTAGGTGGAGCGGAAAATATAGTATCCATAGATAATTGTGCAACAAGATTGAGAATAGAAGTAAAAGATGCTACCGCAGTAGATGATAAAAAGATAAAAAAAGTTTCGGCAGGGATAATAAAGCCGTCCAAAAAAGATGTTCAGGTAATTATAGGACCTTTAGTTGAATTTGTTGCAACAGAGATGAAAAAATTATAAAATGTTATTTAAAAAAAGGGGCTGTCTAAAGGACAGCTCCTGAGTAGTTTTCGGATATTAGAATATAGGAGGAAATATGAGAGTAATAATTTTAAAAAACAGAGAAGAAATGGGGAAATGGAGTGCCTATAATATCGCAAGGAAAATATTGAAATTTAATCCTACGCCTGACAGACCTTTTGTTTTGGGTCTGCCCACAGGTTCTACACCTGTTGAAACGTATAAGGAGCTTATAAATCTGTACAATAATCGCGTAATTTCTTTTGAAAACGTCATCACATTCAATATGGACGAATATGTAGGATTATCTCCTGAACATAAGCAAAGTTATCATTATTTTATGCACGAAAATTTATTTAAATATATTGATATAAAGCCTGAAAATATAAATATATTGGACGGACTTGCAAAAGATTTGGAAAAAGAATGTCAGAGATATGAGGATAAGATAAAAAGCGTAGGAGGAATAAGGCTGTTTTTAGGAGGAATAGGCGAAGACGGGCATATAGCTTTTAATGAACCGGGTTCTTCCCTTGCTTCGAGAACGAGGGATAAGGAGCTGACCTATGATACAATTCTGGCTAATTCGAGATTTTTTGACAATGACGTGGATAAAGTCCCTAAATTGGCATTGACAGTAGGTGTGGGGACATTAATGGACTCTCAGGAAATAATGATACTTGCTGACGGATATAAAAAAGCAAGAGCGGTGTATCATGGAATTGAGGGAGGAGTAAATCATCTGTGGACAGTTTCGGCATTGCAGTTACACAGAAGAGCTATCCTTGTTATCGATGAAACGGCGGCTTCTGACCTGAAAGTAAAGACTTACAGATATTTTAAAGAAATAGAAGCTCATAATTTGGATTTGGAAAAATACAGGGAAGAAATATTTAATTTCAAAAAATAGATTTTCAATATAAGTGTACTTAAATAAATGTATCTAACGAAAGAAAATCTAAGAAAGGAAAATATTATGATTATAAAAAATGCAAAAATTTTTGACGGAGAAAAATTTATAAAAGAAAATACTGTTGTTGTAGAAAATAAAAAAATAAAAAAAGTGATAAAAGAAGCTGATTTGACAAAAGAAGATACTGAAAATCAGGAAGTACTTGACATAAAAGGTATGACGCTCTCTCCCGGATTTCTGGATTTGCAGTTGAACGGCTGCGGAGGGGTGCTTTTCAATGATGATATATCAGAAAAAACTTTGGAAATAATGAATGAAACTAATAAAAAATATGGATGTACTTCATTTTTGCCTACACTGATAACATCTCCTGATGAAAAAATAGAAAAAGCTTTAAATCTTATGAAAGGACTAAAAAACAGGGAAGAAATAGGTGTTTTAGGGCTTCACATAGAGGGACCTTATATAAGTGTTGAAAAAAAGGGGATACATAGACCTGAATATATAAGAGTTCTGTCAGATGAAATGATACAGAAAATAGCCGACAGTGGACCTGAAGTAACAAGAATAATAACCATAGCTCCTGAAAAAGCTGAAATAAAACATCTTGAAACATTGAAAAAAGCGGGTATTAATATAGCGATAGGACATACAAATGCTACTTATAAGGAATGTGTGGAAAAGAAAGATTATTTCAACTGTGCGACACATCTGTACAATGCCATGAGTCAGCTGGGGTCAAGAGAACCCGGAGTTATAGGATTTCTGTTCAACAATGATACTACAAACTGCGGAATAATAGTTGACGGATTTCATATGGATTTTGCTTCTGTCGAAATTGCCAAGAAAATATTGAAAGACAGACTGTACCTTGTAACTGACGCTGTAAGTCCTGCGGGTACCGACAATATGACAGAATTTATGTTTGAAGGGAACAAAGTCTTTTATAAAGACGGAAAATGTTTTTCTCCTACAGGAACATTGGGAGGATCTGCCCTCGTTATGATAGACGGAATAAAAAATCTTGTCGAGCATGTACATGTTTCTCAGGAGGAAGCACTCAGAATGGCAACTTCATATCCTGCGAAGGCAATATCCGTAGATGACAGATATGGATATATAAAAGAGGGTTACACTGCTGATATGACTTATTTTGATGAAAACTATAAAGTAAAAGGTACGATAGCAAAAGGTAACTTGACGGAATATTAAATTTTACATAATTCATATAAAGTTTATATATCCATATAACTGTATATTTGTATATTCATATAAAAGAGGAAAAGAAATGTCAAACAGTATATTGAGAGAGTTGTATAGTATTAAATCGTTGAAATCAAGGAGAAAAAGTACGGTTCTGATATTTTTCTGCTTTCTGACGGGGATTATATCGGGAGCTGTTGTAGCTTCTTATAGGTTACTGCTGGATAAAGTCGCTTATTTGAGAGAAGACTTTATAAAAGAGTTGTCAGCAGGGAAGATAATAGCGGGACTACTCATTTTTATTGTAGCAGGAATAATAGTTCAAATGATGCTTTCAAAGTATCCGCTGATTGGAGGAAGCGGTATCCCTCAGGTAAATGGACTGTTACAGAAAAAAACTGAATTTAAATGGTTCCCCGAATTGATGTGTAAATTCTGGGGAGGCATTTTTGCCATAGGGGCAGGAATGTCCATGGGAAGAGAAGGACCTTCCATTCACTTGGGAGCATTAATAGGAGACGGAATAAATAAACTGACCAAAAGGACGAATGTGGAAGAAAAATATCTTGTTACATGTGGAGCAAGTGCGGGATTGGCAGCAGCGTTCAATGCTCCTCTTGCAGGTGCGATATTTGCTTTGGAAGAGCTGCACAAATTTTTTTCACCTTTACTTTTAGTCTGTGTACTTGTCGCCAGCGGAGCTTCAAATTATGTTACAAGGTTGATGTTGGGGACAGGAACGGTTTTCCGGCATGATTTTATTTTGCCTGAATATCCGTCGGCAATAGCTGCTATGACGGCCACGGTTGTTTTTTGCATAATTGCTACAGTATTGGGAAAAGCATTCAGTTTCTTTTTATTATATTTTCAGAGGAAATATAGAGGAATAAAACTCAATAAATATATAAAAATCTCAATATTTATGGTAATGGCTTATTTTACGGCATTATTTTTCAAGGATATAACAGGAGGCGGACATAACCTGATAGAAAGAATGTTTCAGGCTGATGTTCCTTTGAAAATATTGGCTGTTATCTTAATTCTAAAATTTTTATATACTATGTTATGTTACGGAACGGGATTTCCTGGAGGAATATTTTTGCCTATGCTTGTAATAGGGGCATTAATAGGAAAAGTTTACGGAGTAATACTTGTAAATTATTTTTCATTTCCTTATGAATTTACAGTTCATTTTATGTTATTGGGAATGGCAGCTTATTTTACTTCAGTAGTAAAAGCTCCAATAACAGGGATTATACTTATACTTGAGATGACAGGGAATTTTTCCTATCTGTTTTTACTCGTTATAACAGCTACATTGACTTATGTTTTAAGTGAACTGCTGAAAATGGAGCCAATTTATGAAGTGTTGTTCCAGAATATGTTTCCTGAAAATCAGACGGAAGAAAAAAATGATGAGGACTCAAAAGGAGAAAACAGGATTGTAACTCTTTTAATTCATGTAGGAGCCGATTCTGAACTGGAAAATAAAAAAATAAAAGATTTGAATTTGCCGAAAAAACTTCTGATTATGGGAGTCCGTGCTAACGGAAAAGAATATATTCCTGACGGAGAAACAGTGATAAAGAGCGGAAACCAGCTTGTAATTATAACTGATTACAGGACTGCTCAAAAATATGCCTATAGATTAAAAGAAAAAGGAATAAAAGTGCTGTAAATATTTGATAAAAAACAGTTGAATTGAAAAAGTTATTAATAAAATGAAATAGGGAGTTGTCTCAAAAGAAAAATTAAAAAAATAACATAAAAAAATATGCTTATGAGTTATTCATGATTTCACAATATGAAACAGGAAAAGAATAAATATATTTTTTATGTATTTTATTTATATTTTTTTATTTTTGAAACAACTTCTATTTTTATGAATTTATTTGCCTGCAAAAAAATATTTATACTTGACGAAAATTAAAGTATAACGTAAAATGATACTTGGAAAACATTCCTTTTATTATTTATATAATAAAACTATCCGAAAGACTATTGACAAGGAAATAAAAAAGTAATATAATCAAATATATGAATAACTGTTCATATGTAATGTAATCGAAAATATATAATCAAGAATAATAACAATAATAATTGAGAATATATAATCGAAAAAATAGTAAGGAGAAAAAATGGAAAAAAAATTACCGATATGTGAAAACACAGTAATACATAAGGAAATAGTAGAAGAAATAAAAACAAAACTTCCTGAAGAAGAAATCTTATACGACCTTGGAGATTTTTTCAAATTATTGGGAGACAGCACAAGGATAAAAATATTAAGTGCACTTTTTCAATCCGAAATGTGCGTATGCGATATAGCTTCACTGTTTGAAATGACACAGTCAGCCATATCTCATCAGTTGAGAGTTTTAAAACAGGGAAGACTGGTAAAGTACAGAAAAAGTGGAAAAGTAGTTTATTATTCGCTGGAAGATGAGCATGTAAAAAAAATAGTTGAGCAGGGTCTGAACCATATAATGGAAAAAAAGTAACAATAACAAAAATACAGATAAAGTATCCAAAATAAAAACAGTTAAAATGAAAATAGTCAAAGAAACGGTGAAATAAAGATAGTCAAATAGTCGGTTTTGAAAGGATAGAAAAATGGATCGAAAAAATCAGATAATTTTAAATATAAAAGGATTGCACTGTGCAAACTGTGCGGCTAAGATTGAGAGAAAAATCAACGAAATAAACTATGTAAAAGAAGCACATATTGATTTTATGGGAGAAAAGATACTTCTTGAAACGGAAGAGACAAATAAAAATGTTTTAGTAGGTGCTATACAGAAAATTGCAAACTCTATAGAAGAAGGAGTAAGGATATTTTCGACTGAAAAGCCTAATTTTAATAATTCTCATAATAATAGTCATTCTCATAATCATCATCACTCGCATAGCCATAATAGCTCTCATGAACATAGCCATTCCGATGATACGAAAAAATTATTGATAATGCTTGGAACAGGCGTAATGGTCTATATTTTAGCTTCCTGTTCGAGTTTGATTATTAAAAATTTCAATTTGGATACTTCTATTTTACTGACTATAAAGATACTTTTATTTTTAATAAGCTATCTTATAATAGGCGGAGAAGTACTGTGGAGAGCATTTAAGAATATAAAAAAAGGACAGATATTTGATGAAAATTTCTTAATGGCGGCAGCAACAGTGGGAGCTTTTGCTATTGGAGAGTATCACGAAGCTGTAGCCGTTATGTTTTTCTATCAGTTAGGTGAACTGTTTCAGGGAATGGCAGTGGATAAATCCAGAAAATCCATAACTTCTTTAATGAATATAAGACCTGATTATGCTAATTTGAAAAAAAGAGGAGTTATAGAAAAAGTATCTCCCGAAGAAATCCGTATAAATGATTTAATAGTAGTAAAACCGGGAGAAAAAGTGCCTTTGGACGGGATAATAACTGAAGGAAGTTCCACTTTCGATACGTCGGCATTGACAGGTGAATCCATGCCTTCCGAAAAAAATATCGGAGACGAAATACTAAGCGGATATGTAAATAAAACAGGACTGATAACAGTGAGAGTAACAAAACTGTTTTCAGAATCTACCGTTTCAAAAATACTGGATATGGTACAAAATGCGGGCAGCAAAAAATCCAAAACCGAAAACTTTATTACTAAATTTGCGAGATATTATACCCCCGCAGTAGTAGGAGTTGCAACTGTTATGGCAATAGTGCCGCCGATTGTGCTGAAAAATGCAACTTTTAATGAATGGTTTTACAAAGCACTGGTATTTTTAGTATTATCTTGCCCTTGTGCCTTGGTTATATCCATACCTTTAGGATTTTTTGGCGGAATTGGAGGAGCTTCCAGACAAGGTATACTAATCAAAGGAGGAAATTATCTCGAAGCTCTGAATAATGTCGAAATAGTAGTAATGGACAAGACAGGTACCCTTACAAAAGGAATATTTGAAGTTACTCAAATAAATACTGAAAATAATATGGAAAAAGAAGAGCTTCTGAAGTATGCAGCATATGCAGAAAGTTTTTCTACACATCCTATTGCTGAATCTATCGTAAGACAATATGAAAAAATCAGTTTACAGTTAGATAAATCTTTAATAAAAAATTATGAAGAAATATCGGGATACGGTATAAAAGCTGATGTGAATGGAAAACACATAATTGCAGGGAATATGAAACTTATGAAACTCGAAAATATAAATATAGAACAGAAAAATCAGACAGGAACAGTAGTATACATTGCCATAGACGGTAATTATGCAGGAAATATAATTATATCCGATGAGATCAAGGAAGATTCTGCAAAAGCAGTGAAAGAAATGAAAGATAATGGAGTAAAACAAACCGTAATGCTTACAGGAGACACTAAGGCGATAGGTGAAAGTATAGCTGAAAAACTCAATATAGATAAAGTTTATACCGAACTTTTACCTAATGATAAAGTGGAAAAACTGGAAGAAATTTTTAAGGAAAAAAAAGATAACGGGAAAATAATGTTTGTAGGAGACGGAATAAATGATGCCCCTGTACTTGCAAGAGCCGATATCGGTGTCGCTATGGGGGGAGTAGGTTCCGACGCTGCAATAGAAGCGGCAGATGTAGTCATAATGAACGACGAACCTCAAAAAATAGTAACTGCAATAAAAATTGCAAAAATGACGAGAAAGATAGTATGGCAGAATATAGCCTTTGCGTTGGGAATTAAACTGATAACTCTGTTATTGGGAGTGGTAGGATTTGCTACAATGTGGGAAGCAATATTCGCCGATGTCGGAGTTGCACTGATAGCGATACTGAATGCAGCAAGAGTTATTAGAATGAAAGTCGAATAAAAAATAAAAATCCTCTTATAAAGCAGAAATAACATAAAAAATGTGAGAAACATAAAAAAAATTACAAATGCTTTAAAGGGGATTTTAATATGGAAAAAAGAAAATAGAGAAAGAAAAAAATATTTGAAAGAAAGATTTTAAATAAAAGAAAAAAAATATACCATAATCAAAAAAATGTGTTATAATTTATATTAAGATAAAAAATTTAAAAAATAGAAAAAACGGAGACAAAAATGCCGAATACAAAAAGTGAATTTAAGAAAAATCTGTTATCACAGGAAGAAATGAAAGAAAAAATTCAGGAATTAAAAAAATCAGGAAAAAAAACTGTTTTTACAAACGGAGTGTTTGACATTTTGCATATAGGTCATCTGACATATCTTGAAGAAGCGAAAAAACTGGGAGATGTATTAATCGTAGGAGTAAACAGTGATACTTCGGTAAAGACCAATAAAGGGGATAAAAGACCTATAAATAATCAAAAAAACAGGGCTGAAATGCTTTTAGGGCTGAAATTTGTCGATTATACAGTTATTTTCAATGAGAAAACTCCTGAAAAATTGCTTGATACACTAAAGCCTGATATTCATGTAAAAGGTGGAGACTATAAAAAAGAAGAGCTTCCAGAAACAGAAATAGTTGAGAAAAATGGCGGAGAAGTAAAAATTCTCAGTTTTGTAGACAGTTTTTCCACAACGGATATTATAAATAAAATAATCGATGTATATTCGGATAAAAATTAATTGAAATATGAATAATATTAAGAGTATTGATTTTTATTTCAATTTTGTTTCAATTAAAGCAATCAATTACAATAAATCAGGAGTCTGTAAATAAAATTATGAAATTAGAAATATTGACATTTGAAGAACTGGACAGACTGTCAACAAAAGTAGCTGAGTATCTGAAAAATGGCGGATGTCTTGGACTTATAGGGGATTTGGGGACAGGAAAGACTACTTTTACAAAAAAAATATGTAAATATTACGGAATAGATGAAAATATAAAAAGTCCTACGTTCACTTATGTTATTGAATATAATTCGGGAAATGTGAAAGTATATCATTTTGATGCATACAGGATAATAAATCCCGAAGAGATATATGAAATAGGATTTGAAGATTATACAGGCGAGGAAAATGCAGTCATAATTGTGGAATGGGCAAATAACATTATAGACGAAATGCCTGATTATACACTATATATTGAAATAGAGCATAATGATGAAAATTCAAGAAAAGTCTCAATATATAAACTGAAAAACGGAGAAAAAGAATATGTTAATATTTTCGATAACTACAACGACTAAAATCGCTTCCGTTTCACTTCATGACGGTAGAAAAATGCTGGGAGAAATACGAATAGAAGTGGCAAAGACCCATTCTGTCGGGATACTTGACCAGATAGACAGACTGCTGGAATGGACAGGAAAAAAACTTGAAGATATAGACATTGCCCTCGTTTCGATAGGACCCGGCTCATTTACAGGAGTAAGAATAGCGATTTCCGTTGTGAAAGGGTTGTTTTACGGGAAAAATATAAATATTTATGAAGTAAACGAACTCGATGCACTGGCTTATCAGGCATATTATACTATCGGGAATGTTTGCGGTTACAATAATATCAGATACAGTATTGATAATGAAACGGAGAGTTTTAATATAATAAATTCGGATATGCGAAATATAAGAAGAAATATAAGAATATATTCGATGATTGATTCGGGAAAAGAAAAAATTTATTATTCAGTTTATGAATTAGTATATAAAGGGAAAAATTTAGATAGTTCTCAACTTTATAATATAAATGGAACGGAAGATTATAAAGCTGATAAATCGGATAATTTGGAAAAAATAAAAGATTATAAGGTTGACAAACTTGATAATATAATTGACGATATAATAGAAAATATAGTAAAAGACAGATTTTCTAATGAAGATTGGAATAACGAGATTCAGGGTAGAGGGGAGAAAATAGTCTACTTTGTAGGGGACGGAGCATTTAATTACAAGGATAAGATTATTCGGAAAATGGAAAATAGTGAAAAAGAAAATTTCGGAATAGAAAATTTTAAAGATATAAAAATAAGATTTTTAGAAGACAGAAATATGAAGATAAATTCTCTGACATTTGCAGAAATGTTTTTAAATGGAAAACTCAAAAATACGGATATTTTCAGCCTGAAACCTGATTATCTTGAAAAATCACAGGCTGAAAGGGATAAGAAAGAAAGGGGAAAATAATGGCATTAAAAGACAGATTGGCAGCACCGAAAAAAGGATTTTTCGGTAAACTGAAAGAAATGCTTTTAGGTAAGACTATCAATGACGAATTGTATGAGGAACTTGAAGAAGTCCTTATTCAGTCGGATATAGGAATGAATATGACAATGCAGTTAGTCGAAGAGCTTGAAAAAAGAGTGGCTAAAAATAAATTGAAATCATCTGAGCAAGTTTATGATGAGCTGAAAGAGATATTAAAGGAAAAGTTTATTGCAAATAATACCTTACAGGATAATATAGAACTGGATTTGAAAGAGGGACAGCTGAATATTATCCTTGTTGTAGGTGTAAACGGGGTAGGTAAGACTACATCAATAGGGAAAATAGCAAATAAGCTCATAAAAGAAGGTAAAAAAGTAATAATAGGTGCAGGAGATACTTTTAGGGCTGCTGCTATTGAGCAAATAGAAGAATGGGGGAAAAGGACGGGAGCAGAAGTTGTAAAACAGGCTCACGGAAGCGACCCGTCAGCAGTTATTTTCGATACAGTGAGTACAGCTAAAAACAGGGATTTTGATGTAGCGATAATAGATACTGCGGGCAGACTTCATAATAAAAGAGACTTGATGAATGAACTGGAAAAAATAAATAAAATCATAAGACAGCAGTCAGGTGTTGAAAAATTTGAAACATTGCTTGTCATAGACAGTACGACAGGTCAGAATGGTCTGGAGCAGGCAAAAGTATTTAATGAGATAGTGGATTTGTCGGGGATTATACTCACAAAATTTGACGGAACCGCAAAAGGCGGAATAATTTTTCCTATTTCCGAAGAGCTGAAAAAACCCATTAAATTTATAGGTGTAGGAGAAGGAATAGATGATTTGAGAAAGTTTGATGTAAAAGAATTTGTGGAAGCTATGTTTGAATAAAATAAAAAATAATTTCAGATTATATAATTGAGTAAAGTGTAATTATAACATAGTTGATAGCGTAATTAATAGAATAAAATAGTGATATAAATCAAAAGTGATATAAATCAAAAGTGATATAAATCAAAGATATATAGAAATGGAGTGAATTTAATTGACAGATTTAATTACAAGTTTAAAGGAAAAAGCAAAAAAGCTGGGTAAAACTGTGATTTTGCCTGAAACTGAAGATGAGAGAGTTCTCAGAGCTGCTGCAAAAGTCCTGTCTGAGGGGATTGCTAAAATTGCCCTTGTAGGAAATGAACAGGAAATAAAGGAAAAAGCTGCAAAATTAGGCATTTCGTTGGACGATGCGATTGTATATGACCCGCAAAATTGTGCTACTATAGACGATATGGCTGAACTCTTGAGAAAAAGAAGAGAAAAAAAAGGGATGACTTTTGAAACAGCTAAAGCAACATTGCTGTCTGACCCGAGATTTTTTGGCGCAATGCTTGTAAGTCAGGGAAGAGTCGACGGAATGGTTGCAGGTTCCTGCTCTCCTACAGCTCATGTATTAAGAGCGGCAATCCTTGTAATAGGGCCTAAGCCCGGATTGAAAACTGTATCAAGCTCTTTTGTTATGATTACTAAGACTCCTGAATACGGAGAGAACGGAGTATTTATCTATGCCGACGGAGGAGTTATACCTAATCCTACTGCGTTACAGCTGGCAGACATTGCTGTTTCAAGTGCTGAAAAAGCAAGATTTACGGCGGGAATTAAAGAGCCGAAAGTGGCATTCCTGTCATTTTCCACAAAAGGAAGTGCTGACGGAGAATCGGTTACTAAAGTAAGAGAAGCGATAGAAATTTTAAAAGAAAGAAACGTCGACTTTGAGTTTGACGGAGAACTCCAGTTGGATGCGGCTATTGTTCCTGAAGTTGCAAAGTCTAAAGCTCCCGATTCAAAAATTGCAGGACATGCAAATGTACTGATATTTCCTGATTTAAATTCAGGAAATATAGGATATAAGCTCACCCAAAGACTGGCAGGAGCTAAGGCTTTGGGACCGTTAATTCAAGGTCTGGCAAGTCCCGTACATGATTTATCAAGAGGGTGCAGTGTAGATGATATTGTCGAAGTAGTGGCGATAACTGCGGTAGAATCAGAACAGAAATAATTTTTATAGAACAAAAATTAACACAATTTAATACAATTATAGAGGAGGAAAAAATGAAAGTATTAGTAATTAACAGCGGGAGTTCATCCCTAAAGTTTGAATTAATCGACATGACGAATGAAAAGACACTGGCTAAAGGAATTTGTGAAAGAATAGGTATTGCCAATCCTATTTTCACTTATAAAAATTTAGTAAAAGGAACAAAGATTGACAAGCAGGAAGCTCCTATGGAAAATCATTCAATCGCGATAGATTTGGTACTGAAAACTCTTCAGGATAAAGAAAATGGAGTAATATCAGGTGTAGATGAAATAGATTCGATAGGACACAGAGTCGTTCATGGAGGAGAATATTACGATGATTCCGTAGTCGTGGATGATGAAGTTATAAAAAATCTTGAAGAAATTTCTGCTCTTGCTCCTTTGCACAATCCTGCAAATGTAATGGGAATAAAAGTTATGAAACAGTTACTTCCTGATAAAAAGAATGTAGTAGTATTTGATACGGCTTTTCATCAATCAATGCTCCCTGAAGCTTATATGTATGCTTTCCCTTACGAAGATTATACTGAATTGAAAGTGAGAAAATACGGATTTCATGGGACATCTCATAAATATGTAAGTGGAGCGGTAAGAGAACTTTTAGGAAAAGAAGACAGTAAAATAATAGTCTGCCATTTAGGAAATGGAGCAAGCATATCTGCCGTAAAAAACGGAAAAGTAGTAGATACTTCAATGGGAATGACACCTCTCGCAGGAGTTATGATGGGAACAAGAACAGGAGATGCCGACCCTGCGGCAGCAATTTATGTAATGGAAAAAAGAGGACTGTCCTTAAAAGAAATAGACACAAGAATGAATAAAAAATCAGGAATTTTAGGAGTGTTTGGAGAAAGCTCCGATTTCAGAGATTTGGAAGAAGCAATGAAAGCAGGAAATGAAAGAGCTAAACTCGCTTATGATATGTTCTGTTACAGAGTAAAATTATACATAGGTGCTTATGCAGCTGCAATGGACGGTGTAGATGCCATAGCATTTACAGGAGGAATAGGAGAAAATGGAGCCTCCCCGAGAGAAACTATATGTAACGGATTGGGATATTTGGGACTGAAATTCGATTCTGAAAAAAATAAGGAAAGAATTTCAGGAACAGTTGAGCTGTCAAAACCTGATTCCAAAGTAAAAGTTTATAAAGTGGAAACTAATGAAGAGCTTGTAATAGCAAGAGATACTTACAGATTGACAAAATAACTTTAGGAGGAATAATGGCTAAATTAAATATTATTTATTTCAGTACAAGCGGAAATACAGAACAGATGTCCATTTATATTGAGCAGGGAGCCAAAGAAGCAGGTGTCGAAGCAGAGATGATTTCGGTAGATGCCGCTGACGAAAGCTCTGTAAATGCTGAATTTATCGCGTTCGGTTCTCCTGCCTCAGGCTCTGAAGAAGTCGCTCCTGAAATAACTGAATTTATAGAAAGTGTAAAAGATAAACTCAAAGGCAGAAAAATTGGTATTTTTGGTTCTTATGACTGGGGCGGAGGAGAGTGGCTGAGCTTATGGGCCGATGAACTGTCCAAAGCGGGAATATCAGTCGTAGGAAAAGGATGTATGGTAAACCTTGCCCCTGACGATACTGAAAAAATAGAAAGCTGCAAAGAGTATGGGAAACAAATTGTAAATCAGTAGAAATATTATTAATAAAAATCAAATAAAAAATAAAACAAAAAATGAAATGAAAAATAACATTGTAAAATTTTTAAAAATATATATTCAAAAAATTATAAATGCTATTTTTCATTTTTTATTTCAAACAAATGAAAAATTTCTCTTGACAGAATTTATAAAAAATAGTATTATTTAAAAGTAATATAAAAGAGATAAAGAAATGGAAAAATTTCCATTTTTTAAAAAAATTATTTTGTTAAAAAAATCACAATATAATTTTTTGTGATATATTTTTTATAAAAAATTTTCAAGGAATTTTTTACAGGATAATTTTTAGGAAAATAACAACAGGAGGAAAAAGTATGGTGAAAGATTTAAAGAGTCTGGAAGAATTAATGAAGAAAGTAAGAAAATCACAGGAAGAATTTGCTACATTCGATCAGGAAAAAGTGGATAAAATTTTCAGAAAAGTAGCACAAAAAATAAATGATAAGAGAATAGAACTTGCTAACTTGGCTGTAGAAGAAACAGGAATGGGAATATTGGAAGACAAAGTTATAAAAAATCATTTTGCTTCAGAATATATTTATAATAAATATAAAGATGAGAAAACCTGTGGAGTACTGGAAGAGGACAGGTCATACGGAATTAAGAAAATAGCCACTCCCATAGGAATAATAGCGGGTGTTATACCTACAACAAATCCTACATCGACAGCCGCTTTTAAAATACTTTTGGCATTAAAAACAAGAAATGCGATAATACTTTCCCCTCATCCGAGAGCTAAACAGAGTACAATAGAAACTGCAAGAATAGCATTGAAAGAAGCTATAAAATACGGAGCACCTGAAAATGTGATAGGGTGGATAGATGAACCTAATGTAGAACTATCAAGAGAATTAATGGCCAATTCTGATCTTATATTGGCAACAGGAGGACCGGGAATGGTCAGAGCCGCTTACTCTTCGGGTAGACCCGCAATAGGAGTCGGAGCGGGAAATACCCCTGTAATAATAGATAAATCTGCCGATATAAAGATGACCGTGAATTATACTCTTCTTTCAAAAACTTTTGATAACGGAGTAATTTGTGCGTCAGAACAGTCAGTTATTATAGATGCTTCCATTTATGATAAAGTTAGAAAAGAGTTTGAATTAAGAGGGGCATATATTCTTAAAAAAGACGAAATAGAAAAAGTAAGAAAGATAATGTTTATAGACGGAAATCTTAATGCCGATATAGTAGGACAGAGTGCCTGTAAGATAGCAGAACTTGCAGGGATAAAAATTCCCAAAGATTCAAGGGTGCTTATAGGAGAAGTAAAGTCTACAGGTATAGAAGAACCTTTTGCTCATGAAAAACTATCTCCTGTATTGGCGATGTATAAAGCGGACGATTTTGACGATGCCCTTGATAAAGCTAAAAAACTTGTGGAATTAGGAGGTCTTGGACATACTTCACTTTTATATATTAATTTAGCTGAAAAAGAAAAAATCGATAAATTTGGAATTAGTATGAAAACAGGAAGAACATTGATTAATATGCCTGCGTCTTTAGGAGCCATAGGAGATGTGTTTAACTTTAAATTGGAGCCGTCATTGACATTGGGATGCGGTTCATGGGGAGGAAATTCCGTATCTGAAAATGTAGGAGTGAAACATCTGCTAAATATAAAGACAATAGCTGAAAGAAGGGAAAATATGCTATGGTTCAAGGTACCTCAGAAAATTTATTTTAAATACGGTTCACTGCCTACCGCACTGGAAGAACTGAAAGGAGAACACAAGAAAGCATTTATAGTAACCGATAAAACCCTTGCAGAATTGGGATATACAGCACATATTACAAAAACTCTTGATGAAATAGGGATAGACTACAGAATATTTTCGGAAGTAAAGGAAGACCCTACATTAAGTTCGACACAAGCAGGAGCAAAAGCAATGCTGGAATATAATCCTGATGTTATAATAGCGTTAGGAGGAGGGTCTGCTATGGATGCAGCCAAAATTATGTGGGTATTGTATGAATATCCTGAAATAAGGTTTAGAGATTTGGCTATGAGATTTATGGATATAAGAAAAAGAATATTCTCTTTTCCTAAAATGGGCATAAAAGCTAAATTTATTGCAGTTGCAACTTCTGCGGGAACAGGTTCGGAAGTTACGCCGTTTTCGGTAATTACTGATGATACTACAGGAATAAAATATCCTCTTGCAGATTACGAGCTGACTCCTCATGTGGCGATAAACGATCCTGAACTTATGCTTTCAATGCCTAAAGGACTTACAGTGGCTTCGGGGATAGATGTCCTCACTCATGCTATAGAATCTTATGTTTCCGTACTTGCAACTGAATATACAAAACCTTATTCTTTGGAAGCTGCAAGACTTGTATTCAAATACTTACCTGAATCGGTAGAAGAAGGGGCAGCTGCAATAAAGGCAAAAGAAAAAATGGCCAATGCTTCGTGTCTTGCAGGTATGGCCTTTGCCAATGCTTTTTTGGGGATATGTCATTCATTGGCACACAAATTGGGAGGAAAATTTCATGTGCCGCATGGAGTAGCTAATGCAATGCTTTTAAATGAAGTTATAAAATATAATTCCGTAGAAGCACCTACGAAAATGGGATTATTTCCTCAGTACAGATACCCTGATGCGTTGCAGAGATATGCTGCTATGGCTGATTTTCTTGAATTAGGAGGAAAGACAAAAGAGGAAAAGACAGAAAAACTGATTAAGCATATTGATAATCTAAAAGAAAAAATAGGAATTCCTATGAGCATAAAAGAATATGGTATATCCGAAAAAGATTTTCTGGATGCTGTAGACGGAATGGCACTTGATGCTTTTGATGACCAGTGTACTCCTGCAAATCCGAGATATCCGTTGATTTTGGAGTTGAAAGAAATTTATTTGAAAGCATATTACGGAAAGGAATATAAGTCTGATAAAAAATAAAATTATACATAAATAAAAAAATGAATTGCGAACAAACTGATGTATAATCATATGATTTGTGCCATAAAAAAAACTTATATAATATTTGAAATTCTGATGATAAATCGTTGTTGACAAAGTAGGATTTAGTTGTATACTTAAAATAAGAAGATAAAGAAACTCTAAATTTTAAAATTAGGAGGAAATAATATGGCACAGACTTATGATGTTGTAATTAAAGGAACAGGAATGGGGATAGGAGAACAGGTATTAATTGATAATCTTATGAATGCCTTTATTCATACTCTTGCTCAGAGGGAAAATCTTCCTACCCACATTATTTTTTATGGTGAAGGAGTTAAACTTACTTCTAAAGGTTCAGGTTGTTTAGCTGATTTGCAGGAGCTTGAAAAAAAAGGTGTAAAAGTCCTATCCTGCGGAATTTGTGTTGATTATTACGAATTAGGTGAAAATATTGAAGTAGGAGTGTCAACTACAATGGGCGAAGTTGTAGAAATATTATCTAACAGTAATTTAATTATAGAACCTTAATAAAAAATTCTATTTCTAAACTATAAGCAGGCATATCTGAAAGTTTGTCTGCTTATTATTTTATTAAATAATATAAATTAAATAATATAAAAGAATTATGGAGGAAATATTATGAATAATGTTGCCAAGCCTTTTTCAACAACTTTGATAGGGAGTATGCCGAGAAGTCGGGAGTTGTTGAAATTAAAAGAAAAAAGTATAGAAGACAAAACTTATCTCAATGAATACAGAAAAAAACTCTTTTCGGAAACTGAAGAAGTTATTCATATGCTTGAAGATACAGGGATAGATGTAGTCATAAGTGGAGAACTGTCTCGGGATAATTATATGAGTTATGTTGCCGAACATGTACCGGGAATAAAATTGATGACTATGGAAGATATAAAAAGTATAACCGGAAATACTGAAGAATTTAATAAAAGTCTGGAAGAAATGGATGCGGCTGACAATTCTATGAATAGCCCTGTATGTATAGACAAGATTTCTACAGATGTTGAACTTAATACTGAAGAAGTCAATATGATAAGAAATATTACAGATAAGCCTTTTAAAATGACTTTGCCGAGTCCTTATTTGCTGACCCGTTCCATGTGGCTGAAAGAGATTACGGGAAAAGTATATACAGACCGTAAGGAGTTGGGAAATGACATTGTAAAATTGCTGATTAATGAAATAAGAAGACTTGTCAAAGTAGGAGCCAAAATTATTCAGATTGATGAGCCTATCTTGTCAGAAGTAGTTTTTACAAGGAAAAAAGGAGATAATTCTTTTTATTGAGGGGCTTTGTCAGCAAAGATCAAGGTTGATCGAGAATTAAAATTTGCAGGTGATTTATTGGCACCTGTATTTGCAGAGCTTCGTAAACATGAAAATATTATAAGCAGTATGCATGTCTGCCGTGGAAACTGGACTTGTGATGAAACGGTATTGCTTGAAGGGGCTTATGACAAGCTTGGACAGTTTTTTGATTCATTGGATGTAGATATGCTGGCACTTGAATTTTCGACATCGCGTGCAGGAGAAGTAAAACAGCTGTTTTCAAATAATTTTCTGGATAAAAAGATAATGTTGGGGTTCGGTTGTGTAAATCCGAGAAGTACTATTGTTGAAACTCCTGAACAGATAGTAAAAGCTACTGAAAAAGTTTTGGAATTTCTTCCTCCTGAAAAAATATGGTTAAACCCTGATTGTGGATTTGCAACATTTTCCAAAAGACCTTTAAATTCCTTTGAAATAATAAGACAGAAATTGAGTTCAATGGTAAGAGCATCGAATATTTTAAGAGAGAAATACTGTAAATAGAAAAATATTAAAAAAATTAAGATTTTAAATATATAATATGTTATACTGTGTATAGGAAAAAAATATGTAAAGATATAATTAGCGGAAATTTATAAACAATAAAAAGAAAGGGCAGATATGACTATTAGTGAAAAGAAAAATAAAATTTCTGAACTGACGGAACAGAGAAACAGTTATATGGATCAGGGAAAAACTCTTGAAGAAGTTGAAATATTAAGAGAGCTTGCTAAATTAAATGAAGAAGTATATGGAATAGAAAGTGATGAAAATATAAAAATTTTAAACGAACTTGGCGGAACATTAAAATATATCGGTGCTTTTGATGAAGCTGTCTCTGCTTTATTAAAAGCTCAAAAACTTATATCCAATAATTATGACACTGAAAATGTCGCATATGCTACCTGTAGCCTGAATTTGGCAGAAGTTTACAGATTTATGAAAAAATATGATGAAGCTGAAAAATTATATAAAGATACGATGTCCATATATGAAAAGAATAATCTTCAAAATGATTATCTATATGCAGGAGTGTGTAATAATTTAGGATTATTTTATCAGGAACTTTCAAAATATGAGGAAGCAATCATACTGCATGAAAAAAGTCTTATGATACTTGAAAATGATAATAAATATAAATTGCAATATGCGACTACATTGAGCAATCTTGTAATTCCCTATATGAAAATCGGGAAAAATGATTTATCTGAAAAAAGTTTAAAAAAATCTCTTGAATTAATAGAAAATGAAGTCGGAAAATCTCACGGTTTGTATTCGGCGTCATTAAATAATCTTGCGATTCATTATTATAATGAGGGAGATTTTGAAAAAGCTCTTAAATTTTTTGAGGAAAGTGCAGAAATTTGCAAAAATTCTTTTGGAGAAAATAGTAATAGTTATAAAAATTTGATTTCAAATATTGAAATTGTAAAAGAAAAAATTGTAAAGAAATTATAAACAGAGAAATTATAAAAGAAAGAATAAGAAGAAATAAAAAAGGAATAAAAAGAAAAGAATATGAACATAAAGATTAAAGGATTGGAACTGTCAAAATTATATTTTGAAAATATATATCTGCCCGAATTAAGAAAGGAATTTCCCGAATTACTGGAGAGAATGGCTGTAGGACTTGCCGGAGAAGGCTCCGAATGTTTCGGATATGATGATGAAATTTCCAGAGACCATGATTTTGGGCCTTCGTGCTGTATATGGTTGACAAATGATGATTATAACAGATACGGTAAAATTCTTCAGAATAGGCTTGATAAACTTCCTAAGGAATTTATGGGGTTTAGTGCATTAAATACAAGTGAATGGGGAAATGACAGAAGGGGAGTACTGAATATAAACGACTGGTATTATAAGTTTACAGGTTTTGAAAGTGCTCCTTTAAATCTGTATGATTGGAGAATTATTCCCGAAACGGGACTTTCTTCGGCTATAAACGGGGAGATATTTGTTGACAATTTGGGAGAATTTACAAGAATAAGAAAACAATTACAAAATTATTTTCCCGAAGATATAAGACTTAATAAAATTGCGACAAGATGTATGAAAATAGCGCAATCAGGACAATATAATCTTTCCCGATGTTTAAGAAGAAAAGAAATTGTGGCAGCAAAGATGGCTGAAGCTGAATTTATAGATGAAAGTATCCATATGATATTTCTTTTAAATAGAGAATATAAGCTTTTTTATAAATGGATGCACAGAAAAATGAGAGAACTACCTATTTTGGGTGAGAAGATTTATGCTTCACTAAAGTATCTGGCTGGAATGCCTACGGAAGAAACAACAGAAAGAGTAAAAATAGTTGAAAATATATGTAAGGATATAATTAAGGAACTGAAAAATCAAGGTATAGCTGATAAATCCATAAACAGTGATTTTTTACAGGATTATGGACCTCAAATTCAGTTGAAAATAAAAGATGAAAAATTAAGAAATTGGTCGCCATGGCTTGATTAGGAGAAAATATGGATCTGAAATACAGCGAAAAAAAAGAAAATATTATAAATAAAATTCTTGAAATAGAATGGGATTTTTTTCAGAAAGCTCAAAATACAGGAGGGAGAGCTGAATGTCAGGATAACAGAGAAGAATTTGTAATTATGAGAAAAAGTCAATGGGAAACTTTCCCTTTAAATGTACTTGACAGTTATCTGAAAGATTTAGAAACGGCAGAAAAAGAAAGAAGAAACATAGTTGTTGAAAAATATGCAAGAATGATGAAATATAGTGCTCCTGACGAATATGAAAAAATAAAAGGATTTTTAAAAGAAATACCCGAAGAAAAAATGAAAATTGTAAATAAGATTACAGAAATATATTTAAGCTGGGAAAAGGAAATGACTTTAAAATATCCTAAATTGACAGATAAAGGCAGACCCCTCTACTCTAAGGACGACACTCCTGAATTTACTTCGATTGAAACCTATCTTAAAGGAGAACTTTTATCTTATTCATTGAATACGTTGAATCTTTATTTTGAATATATAAAAGAATGTATTACAAAAAATATTAATTTAGCTGAAATAAATCTTCAAAATATTGTAAAAGAAAAAGGGTATTCTTCCCTTGCTGATGTTGAAAATAAAGTTTAATAACAAGAAAAATAATTTTTGAAAAAATGGAAAAAAAACTTGACAAATAATAATCATTAATATATAATTTATCTTGTCGTTAGAAATAAGTTGTAAAAATGTGCCTTGGTGGCGAAATCGGTAGACGCACAGGACTTAAAATCCTGTGGTAATTATTACCGTGCCGGTTCAAGTCCGGCCCGAGGCACCACTGAGACTTAGATTAATGATATTAGATATCGCGGGATAGAGCAGTCTGGTAGCTCGTCGGGCTCATAACCCGAAGGTCGTTGGTTCGAATCCGGCTCCCGCCACCAATTATGCCTAGATAGCTCAGTCGGCTAGAGCATGCGGTTCATACCCGCAGGGTCGAAGGTTCGAATCCTTTTCTAGGCACCACTATTAAAATTATTTTTATATTTTTGAGATATGCTTGCGGTTGATTTCAACAGTAAGTATATTTTTGTATATATAAATATAAAATTTTATGGAAAGGAAGAATAGCTATGATACACATATTGGCAAGTTTTGAAGTGAAAAATGATAAATTACAAGAGTTTGTTGAACTTTGTAATGAACTTATAAGAGAAAGTCGTCAGGAAGAAGGCTGTGTTTCCTATAATTTACAGCAGGATATAAAAAGAGAAAATCATTTTGTATTTGTAGAGCAGTGGAAATCAAATGAAGCTATTGAAAAGCATAATTCAAGCTCTCATTTTACAAGGATTGTACCAATGCTGGTTGAAATATGTGAAAAAGCTCCTGTTATTGAAGTGTTTAATCGTCTATTTTAAATTAATGAAAAAGAATTGTTTTACAAAACAGTTCTTTTTTAATTAGTTTGAAAAAAGACTTGACTAAAGGCAGATTTAAATTATAAGATATAGGCATATTATAAAAATAGTAATAATTAAAAAAAGGAAAAAATATGAAAATATTAATAATAAGATTCAGCTCATTTGGAGATATAATATTGACAACTCCTGTAATAAAAAAAATAAAGGAAAAATATCCTGAAGCGATTATAGATTTTATAGTTTATGATGTTTTTTCCGAAGCAATTTCATTAAATCCGCACATAAGAAATGTTATAATTTTTGAAAAGAAGAAAAGTAAAGACAAAGAATATATAAAAAAAATCATAAATGAACTAAAGTCGGAGAGCTATGATTATGTTATAGACCTTCATTCCAAATTTTTGTCGCGGATTATCGGTAAAAGTCTTGAAAATAGTAATACCCAATATTTTAGATATAAAAAGAGAAAATGGTGGAAAACATTGCTCGTAAAAGCCAAATTAATAACTTACAGTGCTGACTGTACTATTGTAGAAAGCTATTTTACAGCATTAAAAAAATTGGATATATGTTTCGATAATAATGACAGAAAATTTGGAAAAGGTGATAATCTCGAATTTTATGTAAATCAGGAACAGGAAAAAGAATTAATCATGAAATATAATCTTATAAATGAAAAATATTTTGTGCTTGCTCCGGGTGCTTCAAAATTTACGAAAAAATGGCCTTTTTATAATGAACTGGCAAAAAAAATAATAGAGAATATGAATGTCAGACTATTTATAATAGGTGGGAAAGAAGACTATAACTCAGTTGAAGAAAATGAGAAAATAACAAATTTATGTGGAAAAATATCTTTTAAAGAAAGTGCAATAATCTTAAAATACGCAGAAATAGCTATTGTAAATGATTCAGGACCTTTCCATATTTCAAGAGCTTTAAAGACAAAAACTTTTGTGTTTTTTGGTCCGACAGACCCTAATTTATTCAGTTTTGAAGATACAACATTCTTAATTAAAAATCCTGACTGTCCTGCTCATTCATTATATGGTGATGATAAATTTCCTAAAAGGTATGAAAAATGTATGTCTGATATTTCCGTTGATGAAGTGTATGATAAAATAGTCAGAGAATATAATAAAAAGAAAGGAGAAGAAATAGTTTCAGAAATAGATATGAAATAAAAGATATAAAATAAATCAAAATACAAAATAAACAAAAAACATAAAATAAACAGATTTTCATCTTTTATATTATCTTATATTATCTTAATTTCAGTATTCATCGTATTAGCATCTATAATAATCTGAATTTTTGAAACTTTATTAATAATTATGAAAATACTTGCATTTGAAACATCGTGTGATGAAACATCCGTAGCAATAGTTGAAAATGGAAAAAACGTATTAAGTAATATAGTGTCTTCTCAAATAAATATACATAAAGAATATGGGGGAGTCGTCCCTGAAATAGCTTCACGGCATCATATAGAGAATATACTGCCTGTACTTGATGAGGCTATGGAAAAAGCAGATTGTCAATTAAAAGATATTGACTATATAGCTGTAACAAATACTCCGGGTTTGATAGGTTCGTTACTTGTAGGACTTATGTTTGCTAAATCTTTGAGTTATGCCAATAAAATACCGCTGATACCTGTAAATCATATAGAGGGGCATATATTTTCCAATTTTATTGAAAATGATATTGAATTGCCCGCTATTTCTTTGATTGTTTCGGGAGGACATACTGATTTATACTATATAGAAGAAAGAAACGGAAAAATTGCAGTAGATTTATTAGGAGAAACTTTAGACGATGCAGTTGGAGAATCTTATGATAAAATTGCAAGAATATTGGAGCTGCCTTATCCGGGAGGGCCTGAAATTGAGAAGATTTCTCCGGGAGGGAAAAATATATTAAATATAAAAAAGCCTAATGTTGAAGGATATAATTTCAGTTTCAGCGGCATAAAAACATACGTAACAAACTATATAAACAAGGAAAAAATGAAAGGAAATAATATCAATAAAGAAGATATAGCCAAATCTTTTCAGGAAATAATTGTAGAAGTTCTTTATGATAAAGTTCTGAAAGCAGTCAATAAAAAAAGCGTAAATACACTTTTAGTTGCAGGAGGAGTTTCCGCCAATAAAAGATTGAGAAAAAAATTTGAAGAATTACCTGAAAATATGAAAGTATATTTTCCTAAAATGGAATATTGTACCGATAACGGCGCGATGATAGGAGCTGCTGCTTATTATAAATTAAAAAACGAAAAAAATAGAGAAAACATTTCTGTTGAAGAAAATGTATATAATTTGGATGCTAAATCTACAAAAGAAAAAAACAAAAGATAAATAGGACAGAAAGAATACAATATATAGTATT
>NZ_DBHIXS010000016.1:0-31609 GCF_057270515.1 Pseudoleptotrichia sp.
GCAAGGGACTGAAAATCCCTGTGTCCGTGGTTCGATTCCGCGTCTGGGCACCATTGAAATCATAAAATTAAATATAGTTTTATTTAATTAGAAAACAAAAAAGTGATTATTTTGAAATTGAAAATAAATATTTTATATAAATATTGTATATTAAAAATGCTGTTTTTATTTAATAAAAACAGAAATCAGTAAAATAATGAAATATATAAAATTTATAGTCTAATATTTTTTTCATTTTATGAGATGGTCTTTTTTTTATGAAATTTTGTTGATTTTGTTATTTGTTAAATAATATTATTATCAAATGAAATAGTAATATTGTCAAATAGTAACCTTGTCTGCACTGATACAAGGGATAAAGATGTCATGATAAAATAGTAATATTGTTAAATAGTAACCCAAACACAATAAATGTTTGGGCTAAACGATACAAGAACAAAACAGTAATATTATTAAATAGTGACTGTCGAAAATTAAATAAAAAGATTTAAAAGGAGCCTGTTATGTATAAAATATTTGATACAATATCCTATACTGTCTTAAACAAAGGAAAAGAATTTGTAATTGAGGGAATTGAGTATGATTCCAGAAAGATTAGGGAAAATTTTGTATTTATTGCAATGAGCGGAAATAATGTTGACGGACATAATTTTATACAGAAAGCTATTGATAACGGTGCCAAGATGATAGTTGTCGAAAAAGATGTCAATATAAAGGAATACAATGATTATGAAAATATTTCTTTTGTATTTATAAAAGATGTGCGAAAGAGCTTAGGAATAATAGCTTCCAATTATTATGGCTACCCTCAAAATAAAATAAAAATAATCGGAATAACAGGTACAAATGGAAAAACTACGTCAAGTTATATACTGGAAAATATATTGGAAAAAACATCAAGAATAGGAACTACGGGAAACAGAATACTTGATGAAGAATTTGAAACAGTAAATACAACTCCTGAATCACTTGAGCTTATAAAACTTATAAATGAAAGTGTAAAAAGGGGAGTAGAGTATTTTATAATGGAAGTAAGCTCTCACGCATTGGAAATAGGACGTGTAAATATGCTTGAATTTGATTCGGCAATATTTACAAATCTTACTCAGGATCATTTGGATTTCCATAAAACAATGGAGAATTATTTTAATGCTAAAAAGAAAATGTTTTCTATGCTTAGAAATAAAGGAACAGGTGTTGTAAATATTGATGACGGATATGGAAAAAGAGTAGTTGATGAAAAAATTGGTAAGAAAGACAATGGAAAAAACAGTGAGAAAGAAAATAAATATCTGAAAATAAGCATAAAAGACAGGTCAGCCGATTTATATGGAGAGATAGTCGAATATACGAACGACGGGATGAAAATAAAAATCATATATAAAGGTTTGGAATATATCCTAAATGTCAATCTTGTGGGTGAATATAATTTACATAATATTTTAGGCTGCGTAGCTTCGGCGTTATCTTTTGGGATAGATATGGAGCAGATTGTTAGAAAGCTTGAAAAAATGCCTTCCGTTCCCGGAAGATTTGAAACTGTAAAAAATAACAGAAACGCAAGAATTGTAGTAGATTATGCACATACAGATGACGGACTTATGAATGTAGGAACTACTTTAAGAAAAATTACTCAAAACAGAGTTATAACTTTATTTGGAGCAGGAGGCGACAGAGATAACAAAAAAAGACCTAAAATGGCAAAAGCTGCTGCAAATTTCAGTGATTATATTATACTGACTTCGGATAATCCGAGAACGGAAGACCCTGCCGCTATTTTGAAAGAAGTCGAAGCAGGGCTTACCGAAATAAAATTTCCTGTAGAAAAGTATATAGTTATTGTCGATAGAGAGCAAGCTATAAAATACGCTGTTCAGAAAATAGTTGAAGAGGGAGACAGTTTACTTATAGCCGGGAAAGGACATGAAACTTATCAGATTATAGGGAGAGAAAAGAGACATTTTGACGACAGAGAAGTTGTAAAAAAATATTTGATATAATCAATATTTTTTGATATACTCAATCTGTAATAGATAAAAATCAAAGGGAGAGTGATGTCAAAGTTGAAAAAGATTGTTTTGTTGTTGGGAATGATGTTGTTTATGATTGCCTGTGGAAGTAAAGACGGAGGAAATGGAAATTCTGAAAGTAAGGAGCTTAATATTTATACATGGACTTATTTTATACCTCAGGAAATAATAGATGATTTTCAGAAAGAAACAGGAATAAAGGTAAATTTGAGCTACTATGATAATAATGATGTAATGATAGCTAAACTGATGTCAGGTGCAAAAGGATATGATATAGTTTCTCCGTCTACGGATTATGTAGATATACTCATAAAAAGCGGACTGATAGAAAAGCTGGATAAGAAAAAATTGGGAGATACTTTCAATAATCTGGATAAAGACGGATTAAAACTGGAAGAATTGTCGAAAATATATGATTCCGGACTTGATTATTCGATACCTTATACATATTCTGCAACAGGAATAGCAGTAAACAAAAAGTTTATGAAAGAATATCCGCAATCTTTTGAAATATTTAACCAGTCTCAATATAAAGGTAAAATGACTATGCTTGATGACGGTAGAGAAGTAATAGGTGCTGCTCTCCAATATTTAGGTTATCCGTCAGATTCAGCAGATGACAGACAGTTGGAAGAAGCTAAAAAGAAAATCATCGAATGGAAGAAAAATCTTGCGAAATTTGATGCGACAGCATTCGGTAAAAGTGTGGCTACAGGAGAATTTTATGCAGCTCATGGATATGCAGAAAATGTCTATGGTGAATTAGATGAAGCCGAATATGGAAATTTTGATTTCTTTATACCGAAAGGTGCAATGATGTATATAGATAGTATGGCTATTGTAAAAAATTCTTCTAATAAAGAAAATGCCTATAAGTTTTTAGAATTTTTATACAGACCTGAAAATTTTGTAAAAGTATATGAACAGTTTAAAGCACCGTCAGTTATAAAAGGTGTAGAAGAAAAATCAAAAGTAAAATCTCTTGTAAATAAAAATCAAGTTGTGGAAAATGCTAAACTGCCGGGAGCATTATCAGATGAAGCAAAAGAAAAACAGGATAAAATATGGAATGAAATAAAATTATCAAATTAAGATTATAATTTATATGATTTTTTTAAAGTATCAAAAAAAACTTCCGATAGAAATTTTAATGTCGGAAGTTTTTATATTATCTCACAAAATTAATATTATTCAATATTTCACGCGTAGTATCAGTTTTATTCATTGTATATAGATGAACTCCTTTTATGTCATTGGACATAAGTTCGATAATCTGTTCTGTCGCATAAGCAATCCCTGCTTTTTTCATTGATTCGGGATTATTTCCATATTTATCAAGAATTTTTTCCAGTTTTAAAGGAATTTTTGATTTGCACAGTGAAGTAATCCTTTTTATCTGTGCGGCATTTGTAACGGGCATTATTCCTGCAATAAGAGGTACATATATACTGAGTTTTTCGGCTTGCTCCCTAAATCTGAAGAAAGTTTCATTTTCAAAAAAAATTTGGGAAATGAGAAAATCTGCTCCCATATCTACTTTTTCTTTTAGATGTATCAAATCAATCAAATCATTGTTTTCATAATGAGTTTCAGGATAAAATGCAGCTCCTATGGAAAAATTATCATTTTCTTTTATATCTTTTATTAAATCGGAAGCATATTTGTAATCTCCCTGTTCGTAAATAGACTCGTCTTTTCCATGAGGAATATCTCCTCTCAGAGCCAGTATGTTTTTTATGTTATTTTCTTTTAATTCTTTTAAAAAATGAATAATCTCTTCTTTTTTACTTCCGATACAAGTAAGATGAGATAAAGTTTCTATCTTAAGAGTATTTTTGATATATGAGGCAATTTCCACAGTTCCTGACTTTGTAGTGCCGCCTGCACCATAAGTAACACTTATGAAATCAGGTTTGAGAGTGGAAAGCTCTTTGGTAACTTCTTTAAGTTTTTCCTCGGGAAAATTTTTGTTCGGAGGAAATATCTCAAATGAGAAAACAGGGTTTTTATTTTCATATATTTCTTTTATTTTCATATATCTTTATGAAGTTCCTTTCTTAAAATTTAAAAATATTAAATAGCTACAAAAAAGACCCAGAACAATCCAGGTCATGAAAAATCCTCCATACAGAAAAAGCACAATTAAACAATCAATTCCATTATTGTGCATTTATTAATAAATCCTCCTGATATTCCCCAATATATCATTGATTTATCATATAAATTGTTTTTTGATTGTTTATGAAAATTATAACATTAATATTCTACTATAAAAATGTTTAATTGTAAAATTAATTGATTATATATTAAGGATATAAATTATTTATGATTGCTTTAAAGAAAAGGCTTTATGATAAACAGGACCTACGTATTCATTTAGTCTGAAAGATTTTTAAAAAATCAAATTTTAAAAAAAATACTTTTCAGAATATAATTTTTTTAAAATTGACTTTATTACAATTTTTTTGTAAAATGTAAATATACACTTATTAAAAAGTAATTTATATAATTTTTTGGAGGTAATAAAAAATGAGTTTGTTAGACTTGAAAGGGGTTAAATCGGAGGTTGAAGGGAAACCTATTTTGAAAGGTGTAGATTTGACTATTAATAAAGGGGAAGTTCATGTTATAATGGGGCCTAATGGAGCAGGGAAATCTACTCTTGCAAGTATTCTTGTAGGACATCCTAAACATGAAATCGTAGACGGAGAAATAATACTGGACGGAGAAAATATAAATGAACTGGAAGTAGACGAAAGAGCTCAGAAAGGTATTTTCCTATCTTTCCAATATCCCGAAGAGATACCCGGACTGACTGTCGAAGATTTTTTAAGAACAGCAAAGGAAGCAGTTACAGGGGAAAAACAGTATCTTATGCAATTTCATAATGAATTAGTAGAAAAAATGGAAAAATTACATATAAATCCTGAATATGCTGAAAGACATCTGAATGTAGGGTTTTCAGGGGGAGAAAAAAAGAAAAATGAAATACTTCAAATGGCAGTTTTGGAACCAAAACTGGCAATACTTGATGAGACTGATTCGGGACTTGATATTGATGCGACAAAGATAGTGTTTGAAGGAGTGAAATCATTGAAAACTCCTGATACTGCGATGCTCATTATAACGCACTATGACAAGGTACTGGAATATTTACAGCCTGACTTTGTCCATATTCTTATGGACGGAAAAATCGTTAAAAGTGGCGGTAAGGAATTAGTGGAATACATTGAAAAAAACGGTTATGGAAAAATGAAAGAAGAATTCGGATTGTAATTCCGGTGAAATTTGAAGAGGTGAATAGTAAAAATGGAAGATAGAAAAAAGACTTATGTCGCCGATATTGAAAGAGGCGTCTATGACATAAAAGATGAAATGCATCACAGATTTACGACAGGTAAAGGATTGACGGAAGAAATTGTAAAAAAGATTTCCGATAAAAAAAATGAACCTAAATGGATGAGGGAGTTCAGACTGGAAGCACTAAAAGTATTTAATTCAAAACCTATGCCCACATGGGGAGCAGATTTGTCGGACTTAAATATAAATGATATAGTTCATTATCTTGAGCCTGATGCAAAAACAATGAGCGATAATTGGGACGATGTACCTGATTATATAAAGGCTACGTTTGACAGATTGGGAATACCTGAAGCTGAGAAACAGTCCCTTGCAGGAGTGGGAGCCCAGTATGACTCGGAAGTTGTCTATCACAGTATTCATCAGGAATTGAAAGAACAGGGAGTCGTATATACTGATATAGAAACAGCACTTGTAGAACACGAGGACATACTGAAAGAGCATTTTATGAAATTAATTACCGTAAATGACCACAAATTTGCTGCATTGCATGGGGCAGTATGGTCAGGAGGTTCGTTTATATATGTGCCTAAGGGTGTAAAAGTGAATATGCCGTTACAATCATATTTCAGATTGAATGCTGCTGAAGCAGGACAGTTTGAACACACTCTTATAATAGTGGAAGAAGGAGCGGATTTGCACTATATAGAGGGTTGTTCGGCACCAAAGTACAAGAGAAATGCACTTCATGCAGGAGCAGTAGAATTGTTTGTAAAAAAAGGAGCAAGATTAAGATATTCGACAATAGAGAACTGGTCGAGAAATATGTATAATTTAAATACGAAAAGAGCCATTGTGGATGAAAATGGAGTTATCGAATGGGTGTCAGGGTCATTCGGCTCAAGGGTGTCGATGCTTTATCCTATGAGTATACTGAGAGGAGAGCGTTCGAGATGTGAATTTACAGGAGTTACATTTGCTTCTACGGGACAGTATCTTGATACGGGATGTAAAGTTATACATGCCGCACCTTATACATCGTCTACAGTTCATTCAAAATCAATTTCCAAAAACGGAGGAAATGCTTTTTATAGAGGTTTGTTAAGAGTAGCTCCTAATGCACATAACTGCAAATCGACAGTAGAATGTGAGTCATTAATGCTGGATAACGAATCCCATTCGGATACTATACCTATTATAGAAATCAATAATGACAGTGTAGATATAGGACACGAAGCAAAAATAGGAAGAATAAGCGATGAAGCCATATTTTATCTGATGTCTAGAGGAATAAGCAAAGATGAAGCCAAAGCGATGATAGTAAGAGGATTTGTAGAGCCTATTTCCAAAGAACTGCCTCTTGAATATGCAGTCGAACTGAATAAATTGATAGAGTTGGAGTTAGAAGGAACTATAGGATAACAGTAAAAGAAAGAGAGATTTTAGGAGGGAAATATAAATGCTAAATGAAGCGACTTTACAAAGTCTTGAAAATAGTAGCCATAGATTGGAGAGTTTTAAAAAATATTCTTCTCTTGATAAACCTGAATGGAAAAGGGTAGGATATAAATATGAGGAGCCTCAAAGTTTTAAAGCATTCAATAATACTACTGTAAAAAATGAAAAACAGAACGGAATAATATTAAAAGATATAAAAGATGCTGTAAATGAAAGAGAAAGCTCAAAAAATGATAATGAATACGGTCTTGGAGAATTTTTTAATTCTCAGATTTCCGCATTTTACAATGAAGGAAAATATTTGAAAATAACTGAGAGAGCAGAAATTACAAAACCTGTGTATATAACATACAATACAAATAAAGATAACAATCTTCTGATTGACTATAATCTGATAGAAGTCGAAGATTTTGCAAAAGTTACTGTAATAATAACATATCATTCTGAAGATGAAGCAGAAGCTTATCATAACGGGATTATAAAAGTAATTGCCGGGAAAAATTCGGAAGTAAAAATAATAAAAGTCCAGACACTGAATATGAACTCGTCAAATTTTGAATCATCAAAGATAGAAGCTTCGGGGCAGGGAAAAGTAAGTTACTACAGTGTGGAATTAGGGGCAAAAATAAACGGTATAAGCAATAAGTCATATATGGAAGAGGACGGAGCGGAAATATATATATGGCCTGCATATCTTGCGGATAAGGACAGACAGCTGGATTTGGAATATTCCCTTGTTTTCAAAGGATTGAGAACAGTAGGAGAAATTCAGGCGAGAGGAGCTGTCAAAGATACTGCAAGAAAAGTATTTAGAGGAAATCTTTATTTCAGGCAGGGAGCGAGTAAATCTGAAGGAAGAGAGGGAGAATTTGCGATACTTCTTGATAAAGGAGTGGATGCCCATTCGATACCTACTCTTTTCTGTGATGAAGATGATGTCATAGGGGAACATTCGGCTTCGGTAGGTAAAGTGGATGAAGCAAAATTGTTTTATCTGATGAGCAGAGGACTTTCAGAAAGCAGGGCAAAAAAGCTGATTGTTGAGTCATCATTTAGACCTATACTTGATAATATTGATGATGAAATGATAAAAGAAAATCTGCTTGATGAACTGGAAAGAAGAATATAAAAGTTTAAATAATATTTTTCGGAAAAGATAAAGAAATATAATTGCAATGAGATATAGTTAAAATTAATTATAAGTTCTGTATATTTTCCCGAATTTAGAAAAGGAGATTATTATGAATTATAGAAAAGAGTTTCCTATATTTCAGAATATTGAAAATCATTATTTAGATACGGCGGCTACTTCCCAGAAACCTAAAAGGGTATTGGACAGGATAACCGAATATTATGAAAAGCATAACGGGAATCCCGGCAGAGGTTCCCATACTTTGTCTATAGGAGCCTCAGAACTTTTAAATGATGCAAGAGAAACAGTAAGAAAATTCATAAATGCTGAAAAAACTGAAGAAATTATTTTTACTAAGAGTACGACAGAATCCATTAATTTAATAGCATATTCTTATGGAATGGAATTTATAAATGAAGGTGATGAAATTGTACTCGGAATATCCAATCATCATGCGAATATAGTTCCATGGCAGTTTGTCGCTAAAAAGAAAAAAGCGAAAATAAAATATGTGGATTTGGACGATTACGGTCAGTTTGATTTAAACGATTTGAAATATAAATTGTCGGATAGGACTAAAATTGTTTCGGTTTCAGGGGTAGTCAATGTAACCGGAGTTATTCAACCTGTAAAAGAAATAATAGAAGCTGCTCATAGGAGAAATATTCCCGTCCTAATAGACGCAGCCCAGTCAATACTTCATTTTAGACATGATGTTCAGGAATGGGACGCTGATTTTCTTGTGTTTTCAGGACATAAACTTTTTGCACCTATGGGAATAGGAGTTATGTACGGGAAAAAAGATATCCTTGATAAAATGCCTCCTTTTTTATATGGTGGAGATATGATAGAGTTTGTAACTGAACAGGATTCCACTTTTGCTCCTCTGCCTAATAAATTTGAGGGAGGAACTCAGAATGTCGAAGGAGCTGTGGCATTAAAGGAAGCAATAAATTTTATAGAAGAAATCGGATATGAAAAAATAGACAGGATAGAAAAAGATTTGGTTATGAAAGCTCTTTTTGAAATAAAAAGGCTTGGTTTTGTAGAAACTTACTGTACTGAAAATGTTGAAAAAACAGGGATTATAGCCTTTAATGTAAAAGGTGTGCATTCTCATGATGTTGCATTTATACTTGATTCTTACCACGTTGCGGTAAGGTCAGGTCATCATTGTGCACAACCATTGATGAATTATATGGATATTCAATCGTGCTGTCGTGTGAGTTTCAGCATATACAACGATGATGAAGATATAGCCAAACTTATAGAGGGATTGAAAAAAATAAAGGAAGTGTTTGGAATATGAATTTTGAAAAAATTTATCAGCAGACGATACTGGAATACAGCAACAGGAAAGACCTGAAAAAAGAAATTGACAATCCAACATATGTTGAAAGGGGTCATAATCCCAACTGTGGAGACGATTTGACATTAGAAGTAAAACTGAATGGTGATATTATAGAAGATGCTGCTTTTTTAGGAAGCGGATGTGCAATCTCTACTGCTTCGACTGCTATGCTCATTGAACTCATAAAAGGGAAAACTATGAGTGAAGCTGAAGATAAGGTAAATTTATTTTTCAAAATGATGAAACAGCAGGAAAAATTGACGTCGGATGAGCAGAAAAAGTTAGGAGATGCTGTGTTAATGGAATATGTGGCAAATATGCCTGCAAGGATAAAATGTGCGACTTTGAGCTGGCATTCCTTAAAAGTGATTTCAGATAAGAATAAATAAAATTAATAAAAAAATGTAACAAATGCAGCTTCTTCAGTCGACAGAGACTTTATGAGCATACTAAAATGATAGTTATCTCTTTGGTCGGAGTAAGTCTGAAATAGCCATAGTACTAACAATGGTTGATAAGGAAATGGAAAATTTTGACGAAGCGGTATTTAAAGGAGAAAGAATAGTAGAAGTCTAAGAAAAATCCATAAATGAAATTAAAAGGAAGAATTATCTGTTATCAATAAATATTGACGGCAGTATATTTCTTCTTTTTTATTAAATAAAAAGAGGAATGAAATTATCTCGGGAAAATTAATTATAAACACAGTAAAATCTATATTAACTGTAGAGTTTAAGCTGTTTAACAGTCAGATTACGAACTTATATATAAAAGATTTTGAAATTAGAGGAAGTTGTTTAAATATAAAAATCTACCAAAGAATATAAAAAATATGCTATAATATTTAAGAATATATTAACTGAAAAGGAGAAAAATCAATGATTTTTGATATTTTGAAAGTAATAATACTCAGTCTGGTAGAGGGACTGACTGAATTTATACCTGTCAGCAGTACAGGACATATGATAATTGTAGATAAATTTTTAAAATTATCTGATAATCAGTCTTTTGTAAATGCCTTTGAGATAATAATACAATTAGGAGCGATATTAGCTGTAGTAGTATATTTTTGGCATAAACTATGGCCTTTTTCAAAAGGATTGACAAAAGCCCAAAGTAGAGGAATAATATTAAAATGGATAAAAATTATAATTGCAGTGCTGCCCGCCGTAGTGCTGGGATTATTATTTGATGATATAATAGACAAATATCTTTTTAATGTAACGGTAGTAGCGAGTATGCTTGTTTTTTACGGAATAGTATTAATATGGGTAGAAAACGGAAAAAGAGGAAATGGAGGGATTTCAACTGTAAAAGATATTCCCATTTCCAAATTGATAGGTATAGGTCTTTTTCAGTGTCTTGCAATGATACCGGGGACATCAAGGTCAGCAGTAACAATTATCGGGGGAGTGTTGTTAGGATTAAACAGAGTTCTCGCAACGGAGTTTTCTTTTTTTCTGGCTGTTCCGACAATGTTGGGAGCGACTTTACTCAAGATAGTAAAAATGGGAGCAAAGCTGACAGGTTATGAATGGCTGCTGATAGCTTTGGGATTTGTCTTATCCTTTATATTCGCATATATAGTAATAAAGGTATTTATGAACTACATTAAAAAACATAATTTTAAAATATTCGGATATTACAGGATTGTTTTAGGAATTGCGGTTTTTATTCTATATTTTACGGGAGTTATGAAATAATAAATGATATTTTGCAATATAGAAATCAATAAAAATAAACTGGAAGAATTTGTCAGAATTCTCTTGCCTGAACATTATTATATTCTTGATAAAAATTCAAAAGAACATATTTTTATAAATATTACTGAGAAAAATAATATTATTGAAATAGAGACAGTTCTAAAAAAAGAAACTGAAAATATTGAAAATAATGATATATCGATGAAAAAAAACGGAAATATTATAAAAAAAATAAATTTTCAATATGAAAAGATAGGATACGGCTATATTGACCAGAAAGAAGTAATGGCAAAAACTTCTCTACTTAAATTTTTTGAGAAAGAAAAAGACTATAAATGGGGTACGCTGATAGGTGTCAGACCTACAAAGATAGTCGGAAGATTTCTGAATATGGGGCTGTCTTATGAAAAAATAAAAGAAATTCTGAAAAATATATATATGGTAAGTGATGAAAAAATAGACCTGCTTTTAAATATAGCAAAAAGACAGGCACCGTATCTTGATAGAGAAACAATCGGGATATATATAGGAATTGCTTATTGTCCGACAAAATGTACTTACTGTTCGTTTCCCGCATATTTGCTGAAAGGAAAATACGCCGAACGATATGATGAATATTTTGAGTCAATATTAAAAGAAATAACAGAAATAGGGACTTTAACTAAAGAATTAAACTTGAAAATTAGTACAATATATATAGGAGGAGGAACTCCGTCTATTCTGTCAGCCAAAGAAACAGAAAAAATGCTGAATACAATAAAAGAGAGCTGTAATCTGGACAATTTGAAAGAATTTACATTTGAGGCGGGAAGAATAGATACATTAAACAGGAAAAAGTTGGAAGTGATAAAAAATTCGAGAGTAAATAAAATAAGTATAAATCCTCAGTCATTTAATGAGAGAACTCTAAAACTTGTAAACAGGTATCATAATAAAAATCAGTTTGACAGCGTTTACAATATTGCCAAAGAGCTTGAACTGGAAATAAATATGGATCTGATTTTAGGACTTCCCGGAGAGACTACGGAGAATATACTATTCTCGCTCGAAGAAATTGGAAAATATAATCCTGAAAATTTAACAATACATAATTTGGCAATAAAAAATGCAAGTGAATTAAATAAAAAAAATTATAGACATGAAGACAACCTTGATTATGAAAAAATATTTGAAAAAATAAATGAAGTGACTGAAAAAAAAGGACTTTATCCTTATTATATGTACAGACAGAAAAACAGTTTTCAATGGGGAGAAAATTTAGGATATTCTCTGGGCGGAAGCGAATCGGTATACAATATTGAAATGATAGAAGAAAATAAAGTAATAATAGGTATCGGAGCAGGAGCGATAACAAAATTAATATGGAAAGACAGCAAAAAAAATAGGGACAATATAAAAAGACTTGTCAACCCTAAAGATCCTCTGGTCTGGATAAATGAACTGGACGAAAGGCTGGAAAATAAAAAAGAAGAAATTAGAAAATTATACCGAAAAAAGAATATGGAACAGGATAAAAGTCAGTAAAATTCTGCTATAAAATATATTTAAGTATAACTATATTAAAGAATGCAATGGTTTAATACATTGAATTGTAAAAACGGGGGATTAATATGAAAATAAAAAATATAATAATTTTTGTAATACTTTTGATTTTGGGAAATTTTTTAAGGTTAGTTATAGAGGATAAAAATATTCCTAATATTGAAATTAATGAGGAAATAACATATCAGAAAGACGAAGCAAAAAAAGAAAATGATTTGTCGGATACAAAAGAAAAATACGATGTAAATAATATCAGTTATGACGAACTCCTGAAACTGGGTTTTTCCAAGTCAAAGGCTGAAAAGCTTGTAGAATTTCGAGATGAAATCGGGATTATTTCCGATATAAATGATTTGAAAAATATTTCACGGTTTGGTGAAACAGGAATAAAACTGGCTAAAAAATATCTTTTTGTAGACAATGAAAAAATAAAAAATCCTGAAGATAATTATAACGGAAGAAATTATACTGTTTTCAATATAAATGAACTCGATGAGGAAAAGCTGAAAATGATAGGATTTACAAAAAAAGAGATAAATAAACTGTTGCCTGAAATAAAAAATGGAAATATTCATTCAAACCTTGATTTGGAAAAAATAATAGGAAATGAAAGATATGAGAAAGTAGAAAAAAGAATAAAATTTAGTGAATAAGTTGCTGAAATTTTGTATAGTTTAAATACAGTCTAAAAATACTGAAAATATTGGTTTTTAAAAAAATAATCGAAAAATAAAAAATAATGGTTGACATATTTAGCGAAATCTATTAAAATAGTACAGTAAGTGATTAAGCCCGAGTGGTGAAATTGGTAGACGCAACGGACTCAAAATCCGTCGATAGCAATATCGTGCCGGTTCGACTCCGGCCTCGGGCACCATAAATTAGGACATAGTTACCATAATTAGATAATTATTTTAAGAGATAGTCTTTAGATTATCTCTTTTTTTATACAAATCAATGTGTTAGCAAATTGTGAAAAAAGGCAAAATATTTTTATTATTTGCTATTGACTTTTTAAAAAATTGGGGTATAACATTGTTAACAAATAACGAACAAAAAAAATAGATTACTAACAAAACTGTTAATAAATTTTTTAGGAGGAAAAAATGGCTAAATTAGACGAAATTACAAGAGAATCTTGGATTTTAAGTACATTCCCCGAATGGGGAACATGGTTAAATGAAGAAATCGAAGAAACAAAAGTCGAGTCCGGAACAGTGGCAATGTGGTGGCTCGGAAATATGGGACTTTGGGTAAAAACAGAAGGAAATGCAAATATTTGTATGGATTTATGGGTAGCAACAGGAAAAAGAACAGCAAAAAACAAATTAATGAAACCGAAACATCAACATCAGAGAGCAGTCGGATGTGTAGCATTACAACCTAATCTTAGAACAACGCCTTGTGTCATAGACCCTTTTGCTATAAAAGACCTTGACGCCTTACTTGCGACACATTCTCATAGCGACCATATAGACCAGAATGTGGCGGCAGCTGTTTTAAAAAATTGTCCTGAAGCAAAATTTGTGGGACCTAAAACTTGTACAGATATTTGGAGAAAATGGGGAGTTCCTGAAGAAAGACTTGTAACTGTAAGACCGGGAGATGAAGTAACAATCAAAGATGCAAAAATAAAAGCGTTGGAGTCTTTCGACAGAACGATGTTGCTTACAGTGGCTGAAGATGTGGTATTAAAAGATAAATTACCTCCTGATATGGATGATATGGCAGTAAACTATTTAATCGAAACAAAGGCAGGAAATATATATAATGCAGGAGATTCTCACCATTCAAACTATTTTGTAAAACATGGAAATGAAAATAAAGTCGATGTGGCATTTGTAGGATATGGAGAAAATCCGAGAGGAATGACCGATAAACTGACTTCATCAGATGTGTTGAGAGTGGCTGAAGAACTGAAAACACAGGTAGTCATACCTTTACATCATGATATATGGTCCAATTTTATGGCTGACCCTAAAGAAATAACTTTATTATGGAATTACAGAAAAGACAGAATGAAATATAAATTTAAACCTTATATATGGCAACCGGGAGGAAAATTTGTATTCCCTGATAACAAAGACGATATGGAATATATGTATCCGAGAGGATTTGAAGATGCATTTGAAATAGAACCTGATTTACCGTTCAAATCATTCTTATAAGAGAAATAACTAATAAAGTAGCTATAATGAGTAGATTTTAGCAAAATGAATAAGTTTGAGAAAATAAATAAACGCTTTGAAAAGACGAATAGACGAATAGACGAAAAGATGAAAAGATGAAAAGACGAAAAGATAAAAAGACGAATAAATAATGAATAATTAAATAATTTAAAAGGAGAAAAATCATGAATGTTTTAATGGGAATTGGAACATGGTTTGGACAAAATATTTTGACTAAACCTGAATTTTTTGTAGGCTTGTTAGTTTTTGTGGGTTATCTGTTTTTAGGGAAAAAAGTGTATGAAGCAGTCGGCGGTTTTATTAAAGCAACTGTAGGATATATGATATTGAATGTTGGTGCGGGTGGACTGGTAACAACATTCAGACCGATACTGGCAGCATTAAAAACTAAATTTGAACTGAAAGCGGCAGTTATAGACCCTTATTTTGGGTTACAGGCTGTAGATGATGCAATCAAAGGTCTTATTGAGCAGGATCCTTCAAAATCGAATTTGGCGGCTTCAGTTATGATGGCACTGTTAATAGGGTTTATCATAAATATAGTATTAGTATTATTCAGAAAGATTACGAAAGTAAGAACTTTATTTATAACAGGGCATATTATGCAGCAGCAGGCTTCTACCGCAGCATGGATGATATTCTTTTTATTTCCTCAGTTTCAGAATATACAAGGAGTAATATTAGTAGGAATTTTTGCGGGAATATATTGGGCAGTAGGGTCAAACCTTTCAGTGGAACCTACTCAGAGATTAACTGAAAATGCAGGATTTGCCATAGGACATCAACAAATGTTTGCAATATGGGTAGCTGATAAACTTGCACCGAAAATAGGAAATCCGAAAAAAAAGCTGGATGACCTGAAATTGCCTAAATGGCTTTCAATGCTACATGATGATATTATTGCAACAGGTCTAATAATGATAATATTTTTCGGAATAATAATGTGGGTATTAGGACCTGAGTTCTTTACTGCAAAATTTGATAAATGTACAGTTGCAAACGGAGTACAGACTTGTCCGATTATAAATCCTAACGGAGTGGCAGCGGGAGCATTTGACCCGAAAAAGCTTTCATTCCCTACTTATATCGTTTCTACGACATTATTGTTTGCAGTGTACTTGACAATATTGAAAACAGGAGTTAGAATGTTTGTATCTGAATTGACTTTATCATTCCAAGGAATTTCAAACAAAATATTACCGGGGTCATTACCGGCAGTTGACTGTGCGGCTTCTTACGGTTTTGGTTCACCAAGTGCGGTATTATTCGGATTTTTAGTAGGAACAATAGCTCAGTTTATTTCAATAGCGGGATTACTTATATTTAAATCGCCTGTATTTATTATAACAGGGTTTGTACCTGTATTCTTTGATAATGCGACAATAGCGGTGTATGCCGACAAGCGGGGAGGAGCGAGAGCAGCATTTATATTGTCTGCTGTATCGGGAGTATTACAGGTGTTGTGCGGAGCAGTGGCAGTGGCTTTATTCCAGTTGAAAGGCGGATGGCATGGAAATATAGACCAAAGTACAATATGGCTGGCTGAAGGCTTTGTAATGAAATATTTAGGAGTAATCGGATATGTACTGGTAATCATTGTAATGCTGTTAATTCCTCAACTTCAATATATAAAATCCAAAAATAAGGAGCAGTATTACGAAGGGACTGTTGATTTAGAGTAAAATTAAAATGAAAAATGAGAGAAGGATGTGATTTTCATGCTTAAAGTATTGGCAGTATGTGGAAGCGGAATGGGAACAAGTATGATTATGAAAATGAAAGTGTCGCAAGTACTGAAAAAACTGAATGTTGACGCAGATGTAAATTCATGCAGTTTAGGAGAAGCAAAATCAGGATTGTCAAATTATGATTTAGTTTTGGCTTCAACACATATAATTAACGACCTGAAAGGTGGACCTAATACTAAAATGGTCGGACTTTTGAATCTGCTTGATGCAAATGAACTGGAAACAAAATTAAAAGAAGTAGGAATTGGGTAAGAAAAAATAAAAACTTGGAGGATAAAAATGACTTTACTTGATTCATTGAAGGAAAATAATTCCGTTATACTGAAAAAAGAAGCAGAAACATGGGAAGAAGCTATCAAAGTTTGTATGCAACCTCTTTTAGATAAAGGAACGATAGAGCAGGAATATGTTGATGCAATTATAGAGAGAACTAAAGAGCTGGGACCTTTCTATATATTGGCACCGGGTCTTGCAATGCCTCATGAAAGACCTGAAAAAGGTGTAAATAAAGACTGTTTTAGTTTTGTTACATTGAAAGAACCTGTTACTTTTCCTGACGGTCAGGAAGTGGATATATTAATAGGGCTGGCAGCAACAAGTACAGATATACATAATGGAGAAGCTATTCCTCAAATAGTTACGTTATTTGACGATGAAGATGCATTTGATAAAATAAGAGCTGCACAAACAAATGAAGATATTTATAAAATAATGGAAAGATAGAAAAGACAAGGTAATGGAAAGACAAAAAAGACAAAGAGATAAAGATATAAAATAGAAATATAGAAAAATTGGGAATACTTAAGCTTCGTGCCGGCAAAAAACCGGCACAAAGTCTTTATGAATAAAAGCTGTCCGAATAAAAAGGTATCTAAGAAAATAAATAAAAGTATTTATTTGATTTTAAGAAAATGAAAATTTTTTTAAAAGGCTTATAGGAAAATATTTCTAATGTTTTTGGCATTCTAAAACTTTAAAAAATTCATAAATATTATTTTCATTAGGATAGTTTGAATTATAAGGTAAAAGAAGAAAAATGAAAATTTAAAAAATAGGAGGAAAAATTATGGCGAGACCTTTATTACAGGTGGCTCTTGACCATTCGGATTTAAAGGGGGCAATTAAAGCAGCAGTATCAGTAGGAAATGAAGTGGACGTTATAGAAGCCGGAACAGTATGCCTGTTACAGGTAGGAAGCGAACTTGTAGAAGTTTTAAGAAATCTTTTTCCTGAAAAAATAATTGTTGCAGATACTAAATGTGCAGATGCAGGAGGAACAGTTGCAAAAAATAATGCAATAAAAGGAGCCGACTGGATGACATGTATATGTTCTGCAACTATCCCTACAATGAAAGCAGCTTTGAAAGCAATAAAGGAAGTACGTGGAGATAGAGGAGAAATTCAGGTGGAACTCTATGGCGACTGGACTTATGAACAGGCAAAACAGTGGCTTGAGGCAGGTATAAATCAGGCTATATATCATCAGAGCCGTGATGCTCTTTTGGCTGGAGAAACTTGGGGAGAGAAAGATTTGAATAAAGTTAAAAAACTTATAGAAATGGGCTTCCGTGTATCTGTAACAGGCGGATTAAGTACAGAAACTCTGAAACTGTTTAAAGGTGTAGACGTATTTACATTTATTGCAGGGCGTGGAATTACTGAAGCCGAAAATCCTGCACAGGCAGCAAGAGAGTTTAAGGAAGAAATTGCTAAATACTGGAAAGAATAAGTAGATTAAAGAGTAAATAAACAGAAAGATAAATAAACTAATTTTTGAAAATAGTCAGATAAAATAGTCAAATATAGCGGAAATATTATATTAATAAAAAATATAGAAGTGCATTAGATGTATATGAAAACAATCAGATATAGTGATATATTATACTAACAGAAAAGAAATTATAATAAAAACGAGGTTGGCAATGAGAAACTTAAATAAAATCAATATAGGAATATATGAAAAAGCTCTTCCGAAAGATATTGATTGGATAGAAAGAATAAGACTTGTAAAAGAATGCGGATATGATTTTGTGGAAATATCTGTGGATGAAACTGATGAAAGACTTGCAAGACTTGACTGGTCAGATGAAGAGATTAACAGAATACATACAGAGCTTGTCAATACAGGAGTGAGAATACCTTCAATGTGTTTTAGCGGACATAGAAGATTTCCTATGGGAAGTATGGATGAAAGAACAAGGGAAAAATCAATGGAACTGATGAAGAAAGCCATTATTTTTGCCGATAAGCTGGGAATAAGAGTAATACAGCTTGCAGGATATGATGTTTATTATGAAGAGGGCAACGAACAGACGAAAAAATATTTTATAGAAAATCTGAAAAAAGCTGTAGAATGGGCTGCCTCAATGGAAGTAACATTGGCTATTGAAATAATGGATCATCCTTTTATAAATTCAATTACAAAGTATATGGAATTTTCTGAAATAATAAATTCACCATGGCTGAAAGTCTATCCTGATGTAGGAAATCTGACTGCATGGCCTACAAATAACACATTATCGGAACTGGAACTGGGAATAAAACAAGGAGAAATAGTAGCAATACATCTAAAAGATACATTGGCAGTTACTGATACTTTCCCCGGAAAATTTAAGGAGGTACCTTTTGGAAACGGTTGCGTCGATTTTCCTAAAGTATTTGCTAAATTAAAAGAATTAAACTATAAAGGGCCGTTCTTAATAGAAATGTGGACTGAAAAATCTGATGATCCTATTGAAGAAGTAAAGAAAGCAAAACAATGGATACTTGATAAAATGAAAGAAGGAGGATTTATCTAATGCTTGAAAAACTGAAAGAGGAAGTATATAAGGCAAATATTGAATTGCCTGCCAAAGGGCTTGTGCTGTTTACTTGGGGAAATGTGAGTGCCATAGACAGAGAAAAAAATTTGGTAGTCATAAAGCCGAGCGGAGTGGAATACGACAAACTAAAACCTGAAGATATGGTAGTCGTAAATTTGGACGGAAAAGTAGTCGAGGGAAATCTGAATCCTTCTTCGGATACTCCTACACATATTGAATTATATAAAAAATTTCCTGAAACAGGAGGAATAGTACATACTCATTCTACAAATGCGACAATATGGGCACAAAGCGGAAGGGATATTCCTGCTTACGGGACAACTCACGGAGATTATTTTTACGGGGCTATTCCATGCACAAGAAAAATGACTCCCGAAGAAATTGCGGGAGAATATGAAAAAGAAACAGGAACGGTAATTATAGAGACTTTTGAAAAAAGAAATATAAATCCTAAATTTGTTCCTGCCGTTATAGTTCATAGCCATGGACCTTTTACATGGGGAAAAGATGCAGCTGAAGCTGTCCATAATTCAATTGTGCTGGAAGAGCTTGCAAAAATGGCTATGTTTACGGAACAGGTAAACAAAGATGTAAAACCTATGCAACAGGAGCTTCTTGACAAACATTTCCTAAGAAAACATGGAGAAAATGCCTACTACGGACAAAAGAAAAAATAAAAATTTATAAAAATATAAGATTATTATGATTGCAGATTGTAAGGTGGATAAAATGGATGAAAAGCAAGATATAAAGACAAATCCCAACCTTGTTGTTGCATTGGGGTATTACATTAAAAATAAAAGATTACAAAAAAATATAGGGTTGAGAGAAATGGCGGAACTGTTACAGATAAGTCCAGCTTATTTATCTAATTTGGAGTCAGGAAAGCACAGCATGACGAATCCCCTTTTATTGAAAAAGATTTCTAAAGTTTTGAATATCGATCATCTAAAACTATTTAAGATAATAGGGTATACGGATAAGGATATGTCGGATTTGAAAAAGGAAATAATGTCGGAGCTGATTAATGAAATATCCGATATAGAACTTGGAAAAATAATTGAAGAACTGATGAAAATGGAACCAGAGAAAGTTTTTCTTGTAAAACAGTATATAGAGTTACTGAATAAAAAATAGAAATTTTATAATAAAAAATACAGTCAGAATACTGTCAAGATATAGGAAGTTTAAATTAAAAAGTATTAAATCAAAAAATAACATTTATATTTACTTGGCAAAATTTTACTCATAAAAAATGATCATTGCATTTTTTATTGTGAAATTTTGAAGAAATTTATAAATGTTATTTTTTAGTTTTTTTCATAATTTTTAATGTTGTTTTTTGATTTGGACTGAACTATATTTTATATTATAAAGTTTTTATTTATAATATATTATTCATATTACATTCTGTTTACATTCTGTCTACAGTTTTTATTGCCAGTAATGATAGTCCCTGTTTCAAAATTTCTGCGGTTTTTAATGAAAGCAATACTCTCGCCTGCATAACTTCCGGATTTTCTTCTTTTAAGATAGGTTTTGAATTATAGAAGTTATTGAATGTTTTGGCAAGGTCAAACAGATAGTCAGCTATCAAATTAGGTTTATAGCTTTCATAAGATTTTACAACTACCTGAGGAAATCTAAGTAATGTAACGGCAAGCTCTCTTTCGATATCTTTCATATCATCTGAGATAATATTTCCGTCTTTATTGACAGAAATGTTTTCTGCTTCCATTTTTCTTAGGATAGACATAATTCTAACGTATGTATATTGTAAATATGGACCCGTATTTCCTTCAAAACTCAATACTTTATCCCAGTCGAACAGTATAGGGGAAGTTCTGTTCTGGCTTAAATCAAAATATTTTATAGCCCCTGTTCCTACGATATCTGCAATAATTTCTTTTTCATTTTCAGGAATATCAGGATTTTTTTCATCTATAACTTTTTTTACATGTTTCTGAGCTTCGTTCAGTAAGTCAATCAGCCTTATTACATTTCCGCCCCTTGTAGATAAGATAACACCGTTTGCAAATCTCATAATTCCAAACTGGACGTGAACTTTTTCATAATTATAAGGAGCACCTATAATGTCGGCGATAGCAAAAACCTGTTTAAAATGTTCCTGCTGTCTTTCATCAACTACATATAAAGAAAGGTCAACACCCAAATCATCTTTTCTGTATTTTATTGTAGCGAGGTCAGAAGTCGAATACAGGAAACTGCCGTCTTTTTTTTGAACGATACAAGGATGCAGTTTAGTATTTTCATCAAAGAAAACTACTAATGCGTCTTTATCTTCCTTGGCAATATTTTTCTCTTTTAGCTCTTCCAGAACGACAGGCATCAAATTGTTATAAAAAGATTCGCCATTATAATAATCAAACTTGATATCAAATCTGTCGTAAATTTTATTGTACTCCCTTATGGATATATCAATAAACTCTCTCCAAAGGGCATTATTCTTTTCATCACCTGACTGGAGTTTTCTCAACTCTTCTCTGGCAATATCATTAAGGGAAGGATCTTCTTTGGCTTTTTCTGAAAAAAGGACATAAATTCTTTCTAATTCTTCGATAGGGTCTTTTTCATACGCTTCTCTGTCGAGCCATCTTTCGTAAGCAACAATAAGTTTTCCGAACTGTGTTCCCCAATCTCCTATATGATTGTCCCCCAGAACTTCAAATCCTAAAAATTGCATAATTCTTTTTATGGATTCACCGATAATGGTACTTCTTAAATGTCCCACATGCATACGTTTTGCAATATTAGGCGAAGAATAATCTATTATAACTCTTCTTCCTGTATCTATAAATGAAAAGTCATACTTTTCATTTCCGATTTTTTTAGTTTCATTATTAAGGAAAGAATTTTTTAAATAGATATTTATGAATCCCGGTCCTGCAATTTCCATTTTTTCAATAAGGTCATTTTTTCCAAAGTTTTCTATGATTTCACTTGCAATTTCTCTGGGTTTTTTCCCTATAATTTTTGATGTTGTCATTGCAAAATTTGTCTGAAAATCTCCAAATTCTTTTTTTGTAGAATTTTGTATATCAATTTTATCAGACAAATCCAATTTAAAAATATTCTGAATATTTTTTTCAAACAGTTTTTTCAGCTGAATATTAATCAATTCCATTTTTCTGCACTATATATTATTAAAATGAGTGTAATTACGAATACTCATAATAAAAATATATACCTCCTTTCCTAAAAATACTTTTATTTTTCTTGAAATTATTATATACTATATTTACGAAATTTACAATTAATTAAAGAGAAAAAATATAAAAAGGTAATAATTTCATTGTAAAACAATTTAATCTTAATTGTGATTTAATGAATTTGGTGTATAATCTTCTTAGATCGAAAAAGATCTGAAACCTCAATTAACCCCCCCTTTTATAAGACCTCTTTAATTAAGAGGTCTTTTTTTTCGGAATAAATTGAAATGATTATAACAATTATGGAGGATAGAAAATGAGTAACTATTATCATGAACAAAAAAAGAAAATATCAGCAGCAACGAAAAATGTGATATTATTGTTTATTTTTTCGGTGGCGCTGACAGGAGCGGCAGTTCATTTTATGAAAGACGGCATTCCCGAATTGAAAAATAAAATTGAAATGCTGAAAAGTGAAAAAAATAAAAAAGAAGAAGAGTTAAAAACACTCGAAACAAATCTTGCTGAAAAAGAAAAAAATTATAATGAGCTAAAAAGCAAAACAGATAAGAAATAATAAAAATAACGAAGCTAAATTATAATTTTAAATAATTGTAATATATAACGGAGAGGATATAAAATGAAAAAAATACTACTTGGAATAATAACAGTTTTAAGCCTGGGAATGATAGGATACTCAGGCGGTATAGTTTACAACAGTGTAAAAGGAAATATTGATAAAAATTCACTGGAAAAAGATATAAAAAAATTGGATGACACTATAAAAGAAAAAAGCACTTTGCTGAGTGAAATAAAAGCAAAAGATGCTGAATTAAGAAAAAAGTATAATCAGATAAGACAGGAAAAAGGAATAAAAGTCGTATATCTAACTTTTGATGACGGTCCTACTCCTAACAATACCCCGAGAATACTTGAAATTTTGAAGAGAAACAACATAAAAGCAACATTTTTTGTAATAGGTCAAAATCCCGATATGTATAAACAAATTGTAAATGAAGGGCATGCTATAGCCATTCATACATATTCTCATGAGTATAAGCAAGTGTATGCTTCTGTAGATGCATTTTTTGCTGATTTATACAAATTGAGAGATTTAATAAAGGAAAAAACGGGAGTGGATCCAAAAGTTACAAGATTTCCGGGAGGCTCCAGTACAACAAGAGTTTCAAAAGCTATAAAACAGGGTATTATAAACAGACTGACAAAAGAGGGGTATGTTTATCAGGACTGGAATTGCGACAGCACAGATGCCTCAGGAAATAAAGTTCCTGTGGAAAAACTTGTAAGAAATGGTGTGTGTGATGTGAGAGAAGTAAATCTTCTGATGCATGATGCTTATGCAAAAACTACGACTGTAGAGGCTTTGCAACAGATAATAGATGCATATAGGGCAAAAGGTTATATTTTTGAAGTTTTAACAGTCGACAGTCCGAAGTTCCAACACGTGAAACAGCCTGAAAATGTTGATTAAAAAGCTGCAACTAAGATTAATCTAAGCGTGAATTTGTTTTAATTATGATATAATATCTTACCGAAAAATTTATATTGGAGGAAAAGAAATGAAAAAAATAATAACTATATTTATGGGATTAATCGTAACTCTATTTATATCATTACCAATAAAAGCATATAATAATAAAACTTCTGAAAATGTTAAAAAAGCTGAAAAAAAAGCAAAAGCTTCTGAAAATGATGTCAATACTGAAATAGTAAAAGAAGAATTAGCCAAATATTCCTATTTTCAGACAGGAACAGCTTCTTTTTACGGAGGTAAATGGCATGGCAGAAAAACTGCTAACGGAGAAATTTTTGATACTTACAAACTGACAGCGGCTCATAAAACTTTACCTTTTGGTACTAAAGTCAAAGTAACAAATTTGAATAACGGGAAATCAGTAGTAGTAAGAATAAATAACAGAGGTCCTTATGTAAAAGGAAGAGTCATAGATTTGAGTCAGGCTGCATTCTCAAAAATAGAAAATATGAGTAGAGGTGTTACAAAAGTAAAATTGGAAATTATAAAATAAATTTTAAATATTTAAATTAAAGAAAGGCGGATTAGTTGTGTTAAAGGGCAGAATTGCATTAGTTACCGGAGGTTCAAGAGGAATAGGAAAGGAAGTAGTTTTAAAATTTGCTGAAAATGGTGCTACCGTTATTTCAGGAGACTTGATAGAACCTGACTACAGCCACGAAAATGTGTCCCATGTAAAATTAAACGTAACGGACAGGGAAAATATAAAAGAAGTTGCAGCACAGTTAAAAGAAAAATACGGAAAACTTGATATACTTGTAAACAATGCGGGAATAACAAGAGACTCATTATTACAGAGAATGAAAGAAGAAGATTGGGATCTGGTTGTAGATATTAATTTAAAAGGTGTCTATAATGTAATGCAAGGTTTAGTATCTCTTCTTTTAAAAAGTGAGAGTGCAAGTGTTATAAATATGGCTTCTGTTGTAGGTCTTGACGGGAACGCAGGTCAGACAAACTATTCTGCCACAAAAGGTGGAGTTATAGCTATGGCAAAATCATGGGCAAAAGAATTTGGAAGAAAAAAATTAAGAGCAAATGCGATTGCTCCCGGATTTATAAAAACAGATATGACACACGTGTTACCTGAAAAAGTTGTAGAATCTGTTCTTGAAAATACTCCCCTGAGAAGTATGGGAGAGGCTTCTGATGTTGCTGATATGGCATTATTTCTGGCAAGTGATATGTCCAAATTTATAACAGGTCAAGTAATAAGAGTTGATGGCGGACTCAATTTATAAGGTGTTTAAATGTCAGAAAAGTCAAAAATATATGCTTATTATTTGATAGAAACGGATGAAAAAAACATAGTCCATACTTGGGCTGAATGTCAAAGTAAAGTAAAAGGTAAAAAAGCAAGATACAAGTCTTTTAAATCTGAAAATGAAGCTTTGAAATGGCTCGAAAATGGTGCTGAATATGAAACAGATAAAAAGAAATCTGAAAAAATTGAAAACTTAATTCTAAAATTGGATAAAAATGCCATATATTTTGATGCGGGTACCGGCAGAGGGCAAGGAGTTGAAGTCAGACTTACGGATTTTAATGGAAATTCCTTGTTATACAAAATACTGGATAAATCAAAAATAAATGATTACGGTAATTATTATCTGTCCAAAGAAAGAACAAATAACTTTGGGGAACTTACGGGATTATATGCGGCATTGAAATATGCATTGAAATATGATATAAATAAAATATGTGGAGACAGCTCGTTAATTATTGAACACTGGTCTCAAGGAAGATATAATGAGGAACAGCTTGAAAAAGATACTGTCGCCCTAATAAAAAAAGTAACTTTATTAAGAAAACAATTTGAAAATAAAAATGGTAAAATAGAAAAAATATCAGGAGATGTAAATCCTGCTGATTTAGGATTTCATAAATAAAATTTTTAAAATGGAGGCTTTAAAATGAAAAAAATTGCAGTATTTTTATTGATGTGTATGTTGTTTACAATCGGGTCGGCAGCAGGAAAAAAGAGAGCGACTGATAAAGAATATAAAGGACAGTATATAAAATCTACAAATACTTTTACTTATAAAAAAGATAATCTGGTATTTCCGGATAAAACTTTGACTTATGAGTTAAAAGATAATTCAGGTTTATTAAACGGTATTTATGAGTTCATTGGTCAAACTTATGGAGTAACTGACGATGATATAATAGGTCTAAATGTTATAGGAAGAGTATCAGGAAATACATTTATTGTAACTAAAATTACTAATTACAGAATACCTGAAGAAAAATTAAACAATGCTGTATCTACTGGAACACCTGCTTTAGAAAATATCGGAACGGAAAGTCAGGATACGGAGCAATAATTTTAACGGGAAAATATTAGTAATAATAGAAAAGTTAGTAATGAAAAAATAGAGATAAAATATTGAATATAAAAATTAAATATAAAAAATTATATTTATTTGCTTTATAAAATTTTTTAAAAAGTAGCTTCTTTAAGGAAGCTTCTTTTATTTTCTATTAAAATATGGTATAATTTAACAATTAATGTACGTGAATATTGATATATAGCAATTATTGATATATGATAATATTTTTAAAGGAGAGAAAAAAAGTGGATAAAAGAGCAACTATCATAACTTATGGTTGTCAGATGAATGTAAACGAAAGTGCAAAAATGAAACAAATGCTGCAAACAATGGGTTATGAAATAATAGAAGATATAAACAAATCAGATTTGGTATTTCTGAATACATGTACCGTGAGAGAGGGGGCGGCAGTAAAAGTATACGGTAAATTGGGAGATTTGAAAAGAATAAAGGAAGAAAAAAATGGTAATATGATTATCGGAGTAACAGGATGTCTGGCACAGGAAGTAAGAGACGAATTTATAAAAAAGACTCCTTATGTGGATTTGGTCTTGGGTAATCAGAATATAGGAAGAATACCGGATATACTCGAAAGAATAGAAAAAGGTGAAGAAACTCATATTGTAATGGTTGATGATGAAGATGAACTTCCTCAAAGAGTAGATGCGGATTTTGGAGATGATATAGTAGCTTCCATATCTATAACTTACGGGTGTAATAATTATTGTACATTCTGTATTGTTCCTTATGTAAGAGGAATGGAAAGGTCGGTACCTCTTCATCAGGTGTTGAGAGATGTAGAATTTTATACAAAAAAAGGATATAAGGAGATATTATTTTTAGGTCAGAATGTAAATTCTTATGGAAGTGATTTGGCTGATGAAAAAGATAATTTTGCTACATTATTGAATGAAAGTGCTAAAGTGGAGGGAGACTTCTGGATAAAATATGTTTCACCTCATCCGAAAGATTTTAATGACGATGTAATCGAAGTAATAGCAAACAATTCAAAAATTTCGAGAATGTTGCATTTACCACTTCAATCAGGCTCAACAAGAATATTGGACGCGATGAATAGGGGCTATACAAAAGAGCAGTTTATCGAGCTGGCTAAAAAAATAAAAAAAAGAATACCCGATATTGGTCTGACTACGGATGTTATAGTAGGATTCCCGGGAGAAACTGAAGAAGATTTTCAGGATACAATGGACGTAATAAGAGAAGTAGAGTTTGAGAATGCCTTTATGTTTATGTATTCCAAGAGGACAGGGACACCTGCTGCCACTATGGAAAATCAGGTAGATGAAGATATAAAAAATGAAAGACTGCAAAAATTAATGGATTTACAAAATCATATAGCAAAAAAACAAAGTCAGAAATATTTAAATCAGGTTGTAAAAGTTTTAGTTGAAGGTCCGAGTAGAAAAAATCCTGAAATGCTTACAGGGAGAACTTCAACTCATAAAATAGTTCTATTTAAAAGCGACAGAAAAGATTTAAAAGGTCAGTTTGTCCATACAAAAATTTATGAAGCAAAAACATGGACATTATATGGAGAATTGATAGAATAAAAGATAAAATATAAAGAAAGATGAGGAAAAAATGAAAAATGATGAAAAAATAAGTACGGAAAAAGCAAACGAAAAAATAAATACTGAAAAATTAAATGATGAAGAAATAGAAAAAAAACAATCTAAAGATGATGATGACAAATTAATAAATGAAATATTAGGAATGAAAATAACAAGCCTCAAAAAAAAGGCTAAAGAATATAATATTCCGAACTTCTCAGTAATGAATAAGGCAGACCTTGTAAACTATGTGCTTGTAGAAAAGGGAAATGAAGAAGGGAAAATATACGGGTTTGGAACTCTTGATATAGTAGGGGAAGGCAGTTACGGTTTTTTAAGAAATACTTCCGTAGGGCCTGATGTATATGTTTCGATTTCTCAGATAAAAAGATTTTTCCTAAGAAATGGAGATATGGTTTTTGGAGAACTGAGAGTACCTATCGCATCGGAAAAAAATTATGGGATACTTAAAGTTTTACTTGTAAACGGAGATTTGGCGGAAAAATCTCTGGAGCGTCCATTTTTTGATGATTTGATACCTTCATATCCCGATGAAAAAATAAAACTTGGAGAAGGGGAAATCTCATCAAGGATAATAGACTTGATTTCTCCCATAGGAAAAGGTCAGAGAGGGCTTATAGTTGCACCTCCAAAGGCAGGGAAAACAGTATTGTTGTCAACACTGGCAAATGATATTATAAAATACAATCCTGAAATAGATGTATGGATATTATTAATAGATGAAAGACCTGAAGAAGTTACGGATATAAAAGAAAATGTAAAAGATGCCGAAGTGTATTCAGCGACTTTTGATGAAAATCCGAGTGTTCATACTCAGGTTACCGAAAATGTATTGGAAATGGCTAAAAGAGAAGTGGAAAGAGGAAAAGATATTCTAATTCTCATGGATAGCCTGACAAGACTTGCAAGATCATATAATATAACAATCCCTTCGAGCGGAAAGCTCATATCGGGAGGTATAGATCCAAATGCCCTTTATTATCCTAAAAGATTTTTAGGAGCGGCAAGAAATATAAAAAAAGGCGGCAGCCTTACAATAATAGCCACTGCCCTTATCGAAACAGGAAGCCGAATGGATGAAGTTATCTTTGAAGAATTTAAAGGAACAGGAAATATGGAGATTATGCTTAACAGAACTTTGGAGCAGTTAAGAATATTCCCTGCTATTGATGTGATGAAAAGCGGTACAAGAAGAGAAGAACTTCTAATTTCTAAAAAAAATCTTGAAAAAATATGGAAATTAAGAAGAGAATTGAGTCAGCATTCTGAAGTTGAAGGAATGAAAAAACTAATTGAATTAATAAAAAAATATAAAAATAATGATGAATTACTTGAAGATTTATAAATAAATAATAGAATAAACCTTTTAAAATAAAGCTAAATCTAATTTTTTATATTTTAGGGCTATTTTATTTTGGAGTAGAAATAAACAAAAAAATTTAGTATAATAACAATGTAGATAAACTTAGTTTTCTCATTTCTTATTCATAAAATAACTATCGGAGAGTATTTCTCTCCGATAGTTATTTTTTATATTTTCATATATATTGTAGATCAGTTTTTTAAATTTTTATCGGTTTTATAAAATATTTTTTAAAAAAAGGGTTTTTTTTATATATTAGAGTAGAAAATAATTGAAAATTAATCGTATAATTAAAAAAATTATTATATTATGTATATAAAAATCTAATTTATGAATGAGAAGGAGTGTGAAAGAATTTTATTATAAAAAATTCTCACATATTTATAATAAAAATTTTGTATGGATAATAAAAAAGTTGAAATAAAAAAAGTAGAGAAAACATTCGGGAAAAGATTTTTAATAGGAAGTGTATCTAAAAATCAGGAAAATGAAAATAAGAATGAATTAAAAGGGGTATTTGAAAAATATTTTATAGACGATGAGTGTGAAATGTCCTTTATGAAAATAATAGACAGCATAGATTATGAAATTATAAATTCTAAAAAAACTTCTGATAATATTATAAGATTTATGTATTTTTTAGAAGGGAAAAGTTTATTTATGTTACATTCGGAAGATGCCAGAAAATATGATATTAAAAAAGATGATATTTTAATTCATAAATTAGGGGTGACTTTTGAAAAATATGTTGTTTCTTCAAAAAATTTGGAATATATATTAATTGATTTAAATATAGATAAATTATGTCTGAAATTTTTAAATGTATCAGATAAAGATGAAATCAGGAAATGGAAAGATAGAATTTTTGAGTTATTTAGAAGAAGTGAAATATTAAAAACTAAGATTAATATGGAAATGTCATATTTATTGAAAAAAATTAAAAATATTGCGATGATTAAAAATATAAATGAATATCTTAATTTTAAAGTTAGAATAGAAGAACTCATGTTTCTTACTTTAGAAACTTGCATAAATTTTGAAGAATATATCAATGTTAATGTTGATAATTTTGAAATTGTAAAAAAAGCAAGAAAAATACTTGATAGAAAAAATATAACACAGCCTATAAGAATAGGCGAACTATGTAAAATTATGAATAAGACAAGATATCAACTCCAAATATCTTTTGAAAAAGTTGAAGGAATAGGAATATTTGAATATATTCAAAAAAGAAGAATGGAATATTCTAAAAATTTATTAATAACAACAAATAAAAGTATACTTGAAATATCTAATGAAGTTGGATATAAAAATCCAAGTAAATTTTCAAAAATTTTTAAAAAATACTATGGAATATTGCCAAGTAAATACAGAAATAAAGATTAATATAAATTAAAAAAATATTTTTTTAATATAAGGGCTTTTTTTAATATAAGAGTGGAAAAAAATTTAAATTTAAGGTATATTGGTATTAGATAATATATTATTTAATATTTGTATATGAAATATAAATATATAATAAGGGAAATGTACAGTTATTATAGTATTGTAATTAATTGTATATTTTTGTTATATTATTAAATAAAATAAATTAGGAGGAGAAATGAAAAAAAGTGTATTATTTTTAATGAGTTTAATTGCAGTATCATCAGTAAGTTATTCGGCACCAAAACAAAGTCTGGAACAAAGTCTGAATGCAATAGAGTCAAAATTCAATGATTTACTGGAGAAAGAAGCGCAGAAGAAAAGAGAATTTGAAGCACAGAAAACACAGCTTCAGGCAGAAGTGGAAGATTTAAAATCAAAAGAACAGGGAAAGGAAAAAGTATTCGAGAAACTGAAAAAAGACTCGGAAGTGAGATGGCATAGAGACAAATACAAAAAAGTATTGAACAATTATGACACATATTATAAAAACATAGCAAAAATGATAAGAGAGAAAGAACAAAAGATAGCAGAACTTGAGGCAATGTTATCTGTTATGAATTAAGATTATATAAGTGTTTTGAAAAGTGATATAAAAAATATATTTATTCATTTGTAAAATTTCACTGATATAAAACTGTTATTAAAATTGTAAAATCTTGTTTGTAAAAGAAACAGTCTATACCTATATAAATTATAAAATCTTAGCAGTTGAGCAGTTAAAACAAAAACTCGCTTTACAGCTCAAACAAATGTTTTTTGAAAAAAATCTTTAATTCAAAATATAATAAGTTTTTCAAAGATAGTAAATTTAAAGATAATAAAAACTAAAGACAGTAAAAACAAAAAATGGAGGAAACATATGAAAAAGATAGTAATGATAGGATTACTTGCGATAG
>NZ_DBHIXS010000017.1:0-26504 GCF_057270515.1 Pseudoleptotrichia sp.
TCATAATTTACGGGGTATCTGCTCTTACCGTGATGTTTACTCTTCCACCAGTTCATGTGGATGAAAATCGTCCCTTACGGGATTGTAAGTAATTTCTGTTTTTCTAACATATCCTTTGTTTATTTCTTTGAATTGCTTCCTTTGTATGAATCTTTTTAAAGCTTCATATTGTTTCTGTAATTCTTTGATTAATTCATTTCCAGGTACATTTGGTACAGTTAAAGTCAAAAATAAAAACTTATAATCATAGTTTTCTCTCAATGTTTCAAGCAATACTCTTAACGCAAAGCTTTACTTTCTGCTCCTTGTGGCTAAACAAATTGGACAAAAGCGGTTTATACATCTATTTGCTTTTACAACCTTTCCAGCAGATGAATCCGCAGTCAAAACTGATTGGGTAAAATTACCACAATCATTAATCCTCTCAAGCGTTTTTTTAGAAAAATGTTTCAAACCTAATTTTTCTAGTTTTTCTTTAGTTATTTGTTTTTTCTCTAATTTGATTAAAATTTCTTCTACTTGTCTTGATTTTGATTTCATTTTATGTTACAATCTATATACGAAGAGTGAAATTATTTAAAATAAAAAATAATTCATATAGAAATCTCCTTTCATTTAAGATATTTATTATAATTAACTTCGCAGCTTAATTATAACATTCAAATATCCTAAAATCAAGGAGATCTTTAATTTTAATTAATTTTTAACAGTTTTTATAGAACTGATTTAATTTTAACTTCTAAGGCGCATATTCACTAGACTACTGATGATTTCATTTCCTGTCAAAACTATGTATATTATCAAGATAAGAAGAAACAAGTTTAAAAACAAATTTTGAGCAGCCATTTTTTTCTTCAAAAAAAAATAACTGCCCTCATCTTTTTGAAAAGGCAGTTATGTTTCTAACAAAGTATATCGTAAAAACGTCATATTTGCCCCAGAAGGGCTTGGGTTTTAATTTTAACAATATCTAGCAATTCATCTCCCTCTTGTAGAAGAGGGAGATGAATTGCAGAACATAACTTGAAATAATAATTATTATATGGTATAATACTCGTACATCAGGGCAGGGACTGCCCGAAGAGCTTGGTAAATATATTTGGCTAACAGAAGCAGATACTTCCCAAGAAGCTCCAACTTCTAAAAGCGGGAGCAGTTCACGTATAAATATAGCTTAAAATAAAAAAGGAGATAATTTTATGAACAAAAAGAAAATTAACACTATTGTTGGTTCAATTGGAGCATTTATTGGAGTTTTTGTGTTTATAACCTATATTCCTCAAATTATCGCTAATTTAGGAGGAGAAAAAGCTCAGCCTTGGCAACCGCTCACAGCTTCAATTTCTTGTCTAATTTGGGTTATTTACGGATGGACTAAAGAACCTAAAAAAGATTTCATCCTTATTGTTCCAAATTTAGCTGGTGTAATATTAGGATTTTTAACTTTTATTACAGCTTTATAAATTTTTATTTATAAAAAGAAAGCCCTTACGGGCCTTTTAAGGCTTAAAAAATGAAAAAGCCAAGTTTTAAATATCGGCTTTTTTTTAGGCCTTAAAGCTATGACAAAACTACAAGGATATTGTGTCTAAAAGCCCCGCTGGGTTTTTTTATCCCAGCAAAAGCCGGGATAAAAAAGACGTTCCGCTGTCGCTCCACTTTTTCATTTGAAAAAATGATCTGGCTTGAACGCTTTGAAATAGTTAAATACATATGGTATAATAAAAATGGCGATAAATAATGTCAAATTTTGAATACTAGATATTCAAAAGAAACTAAATAGTACTTAAGAACCTCGCGGCTTCAGCCGTGAGAGGTTCAGAAAAAGATGGATTTTAAAAGCGATTAAAACAGATGAGTGCATAGCCCTGACTGGAGTAGGGCGTTCAACTTTGTTTAGAATAAAAAAATAGATGAAAGTGGAACAAAAATGAAAATGACAAAAAAAGAAATTTACGAAAAGATATTTCAAATGCTTGTTATTTTGCTTGCTATCGTTATTCTTTACTTTCTTGCCTGTCAGTCTATGGCTGGCAGGTTTTTTATTTGAAAATGGCAGGGGCTTGGGATAATTGGAAAGGCTTTAAAATGCTCCAAAAACGTCCGTACACGCAAGGAAAAGGGGCAAGGCAAGGAATAGGTCGGCTTTGGGTCAAAATGTGCAAAAAACAAGCTTATAAGCAAAAACAGGCTTTTGAATTATTGTTTTTCTTCCTTGATTTCTGATTTTGTGTTTTTGTCAGTCATATTTATCACTTTCTTTTCCTTTTTTTTCAGATGAAAAAAAATACGATTTTTGAAATGAGATTTGCAAAGTAAAACGCTTGCATTTCGATTTTTCAAAAAGAGCAAAAAAGCCCTCGGCGTTTGAGAGCTCGACAGTAATTTTTGAAAAAAATGACAGGCGAGCCATTCATTTTTAATGAATGGAGGAGCCACATACTTTTTTAAGTATGGCAATTTTTGTGAAGCATTTTAAATGCTCTCACATTTTGCCAAACGCGAAAAAAAGTTGTGGTTATTGATATAATCTAACATTTAAAAAAGTAGAATGTCAATTACTTATTATGAGGTTTGTATCCTGTCCTTCCATACTTTCCAAATAAAGATTATCCCCTTTTATATTTATCCTGTCTGAAGCTATCTTCTTACTTCTTATATCCTTTGCCGTAAGGTTAAAGTTTCCTGCCGTTATTTCATTATTCTTAAAGTTACGGGCTGTTATGTCTACATTCTGTCCTGTTATTTCTTTCCTGTTTTCAATATCTTCTGCCTTTATGCTTATACTGTTTCCGTTTATTTTTTCACTGTCCAGATTTTCCGAAGCTATTTCCACATTCCTTGATATTACTTCCTTTATATCTGCATTTCCTTTTATTTTCATTCTTATACTTTCTTCCGAAAGTACGCTTGATTTGAGGTTTACCCCTACACCTTTTTCTGTCGATATGATATTTATCTGTCCGTTTGAATAGATTGAGCCCAATGCTCCTGCATTCAGTGCAAGGGCAGGCTTGTTATCCGATGTTGTAATTGGTGTTACTATCCCTGCAAGACTGACTTCATTTTGCCCCAGTATTATATTTATGTCTTTCTTCCCTACTATTCTTCCTGTCAGTTCCTGTGTCCTTGTTATTATGTCTACCCTTTCTACATCCGATATGTCAAGTCCTTTTTCTCCTATTATTACCTTTCCGTCCTTTGCCGTAAATGATACGATGTCTCCGTCCTGTATGTTTATCTTTCCTGTTACAAGACCTGCCCTGTTTACATTTATGAAGCCCCCTCCGTTTACATATATTCCGTTTTCATTTGCTATGAAAAGGTTTATGGGTCTTCTTGACAGTGCCGATATGTATCCTTCTATTTCACTTCTGTTTGCTCCCGTTACTCTAAATACCATTGTCCCGGCTTCCTGTCCGGGTCTTAAGTTCGGGTTGGGGTTTACTATTCCTGAAAGGTAGCCTCTTCCCACTCCCGTATTGTTCAATATTTCCACTCCCCTGCTGTCCACGTTAAATTCCTTGAAAGAATTTACCGATGTGCCTTTAGGTGAGGGTGTGGATATGTTTATTACGGGAACTCCATTAGGAGCCTTGTCCACATTTACATTCTGCTGTACGTTACTGTCTACTTCTATCCCCGCTCCAAATATATTTATATTCAAAAAGAACAGCAGTAATGTCGCTGTTATCCTCTTTACTATTTCCTGCAATATGTTTCCTTTTTCTTTCATATATGCCCACTTCCTCTATATTAGATTTTGTTATTATATATCTTTTATTTTAACATACTATGTTTTAAATATTTCCTTATTTCAAAAATTTATCAACAAACTCTTTATTACTAAACGCTACAAAAATATGTATCCTAATATTTTAGACTGTAAAAAATATATTTATGAATTCTTCTAAATTTTACAATGAAAAACAGGAAATGAACCTTAGAAAAAATCATCCATTTTGATTTTTTCTTAGTGAATGACTGTTTTGAATGAGTAAAATTTTGCAAATGAAATAAATATATTTTTACAGTACATTATTTACAATATTCTATTTATATCAAAGATAATTACATTAGAACAACGAAACAAGTATATTTTTTACAAAATATCATTTACAATATTCTATCAATTTCACTATTGTTTTCCACTATCATTATTTTTCATTATTATTATCTTTTTATCTTAAAAATTTATCAACAAGTCTTTTATTACTAAATGCTACAAAAATACTTTTATCCTAATATTTTGAACTGTAAAAAATATATTTATGAATTCTTCTAAATTTTACAATGAAAAACAGGAAATGAACCTTAGAAAAAATCATCCATTTTGATTTTTTCTTAGTGAATGACTGTTTTGAATAAGTAAAATTTTGCAAATGAAATAAATATATTTTTACAGTACACTATATTACAGCAAAAACAATTATATTAGAACAACAAAACAAGTATATTTTTTACAACATTCTATTTACATCAAAGATATTTATATTAGAATAATGAACATCCTTCAATATATTTTTTACAACATATCATTTACAATATTCTATCAATTTCACTATTGTTTTCTACTTTCACCATTTTTTATCATTATTATTCTTACTCTTATTAATTTACTTATTGAACATTTTTGTATCAATATTTATTAACAAGCTTAGTAAAAATTTTATATAAAGTTTTTCTTAATTAAAAGACATCAAGTTCATCTTAGTAAAATTATATCTTATTTCTATAAAATGTCAATATTTCAAAAATATTTTTTTTAAAATTTTGAATAAACAAAATTTATGCTTAAAATCAGATATTTTAATTAAAACATATATTGTTTGTTTTTTTCACTTTATGATTTTGATTATATATTATATTATCAAAATTTTACGACTCAAGCATAGCAATAAAAAAATCGTCTTAAGCTAAATATTATCACATAATATTTTAAAAAGACGATTTTTATTATTAAAATTTTTTTATTCAATTAATATTCTATTTTTTCACCATTTCTTTTTCCAGAAATTTCATAGCCTTATCCACATCAGCTTCATTTCCTTCTTCTTTTACATATTCTATATATTTTACAATATTATTTTCATCGACTATCATCAAAGCCCTTGTAAGCAATCCTGCTTCTTTAATTAGTAGACCGTTCTGAATGCCAAACTGATGATATTTATAGTCTGAAGCCGGCTTGAGGCTATTTATCCCGTTACTTGAACAAAATCTCTCCTGTGCAAACGGCGTATCTACAGTTACAGAATAAAATTTCACATCGGGGAATTTTTCTGCTGCCGTATTCAGCATTTTTGTCTGAATGGAGCAGACTTTTGTATCAAGAGACGGTGCAGTATATATAACTTTGACTGTTTTATCCTCAAGTATATTTTTATCTTCCAATTTAGAGTTCATTGTCAACGGTACTTCTTTCAGTTTGTCTCCTATTTTCGTTTCTTTCCCCACAATAGTAACAGGCTTTCCTCCCATTGTTATTTTTAGATTATTTTCAGATTTCAGAGTATCCAAATATTGAGTGTACAAAGTATCTGCTCCTTTGGATTTTTCAGTAGTTTCAGCCTGTGTTTTTCCGCATGATATCACTGCCAATCCTGCTAAAATTGATATTATTAAAATTCTTTTCATACTTGTTTTTCCTTCTTTCCATAAATTTATAAAAGAAAAGCTCAATACAATTTCTCAGACAGAATTTATTGAGTTTCTTTTATAACTATATTTTAAATTTATTTACTTTTTTTCTTCTTTGAAGAAGATTTTTCAGATTTTTTATTTTTTTCTTTTGTTTTTGAACTTGTTTTTGAAGACGTTTTTTTCTCTCCTGATTTTTTGGATTTTTTCGATGTTTCTTTTTCAGATTTTTTTCTGCCTTTTGAACGTCTGTCAGATTTCTTTTCTTCCGATTTACCTGATGAACGCTGCGTCCCTGTAGCTTTTTCGACTAAAGGTTTGGAATCTTTTTTGGAATTCAACGCTCTCATTATATATTCCGCTTCCTGTAAAGGTACAGTTATAAATGAGTATTTATCCATAATTTTAATGTCTTTTACTTTTCTGCCTGGAGTTTTTGCTTTTTTATTTAATAAATCAAGCAGTCTTCCCGGATTATACCCGTCTTTACTTCCAAGGGCAATAAATAATCTCGTTCTGTCATCGATTTTCACTTTTACATCTTCTATTTCACTGTAACTTTCAGGTAGAAACTCATCTTCATAAAAATGTCTCAAAAGAGATGACAATACATGTTTGGGATCTCTCCCGTCAATCAGTTTTTCAGTCAGATGTTCATAGCTTTTATAGTCTTCTTCTTTAATAATTTCATCTATGTATGCTACCAATGCTTCTTCTTTTGCGTTCAAAATTTCGGTTACATTAGGGATAGACTCTCTTTTGATATCAGTTTTTGTAACTCTTTTTATCTGAGCCAGAGTTCTTGCCTCTCTTGGAGTAACAAAAGTAATCGCTATTCCTTTATGTCCCGCTCTACCTGTTCTACCTATTCTATGAACGTAAGATTCGGCTTCCTGAGGTATGGAGTAGTTTATAACATGAGTCAGGTTGCTCACGTCTATTCCTCTTGCTGCCACATCTGTAGCGACTAATATTGTCAAAATTTTCTTTTTGAAAAGATCAAGGGCTTTCTGTCTCAATCCTTGAGTAATATCTCCGTGAATACATTCCGCGTCATAGTTTCTTGCTTTCAGTTTATTTGTTACTTCGTCAACTTCGGATTTTGTTCTACAGAAAACTATTCCGTAAAAATTCTGCGTATAGTCCAGAACTCTGCACAATGCTTCAAATTTGTCTTCCTGCTTTACTTCATAATATATCTGCTCCGTTAGATCAGTCGTCAGTTCCTGTTTTTCCACTTTCAGCAGTTTATAGTCTTTCATGAATTTCTTAGCTATGCTCATTATTGTTTTTGGTATAGTTGCTGAAAAAAACAGCATTTTTTTCTCATCATTAGTTTCTTCAAGGATAAGTTCAATATCTTCGATAAATCCCATATTCAGCATTTCATCGGCTTCATCAAGGACAAAATAGTCAAGATTGCTTACTTTCAAGACTTTCTTCCTCATCAAATCCATTACTCTTCCGGGCGTACCGACTACTATGTCGACTCCCGATTTCAGTTTCTTAATCTGATTTTCTATGGAAGCCCCTCCGTAAACAGCCAAAACTTTTATATCCTTTTTTCCTTTTAATGAATATATCTCATCCGCAACTTGGTTCGCCAGCTCTCTCGTAGGTGCAAGTATCAGAGCTTTTACCGTTTTGTCAGGCTCCAGTGTTTCCAGTATGGGAATACCGAATGCCGCAGTTTTCCCTGTCCCTGTCTGTGCCTGTCCTATTAAATGGGTTCTTTCTTTTAATAATTCGGGTATTACTAACTTCTGTATATCACTTGGTTCCTCAAAACCTTTTTTTCCCAACGCATCAAGCACCTCTCTGCTCAATCCGTAATCTTCAAATCTTTGCATTTAATTTTTTACCTTCTTTCTATTTTTCCTAATTAGAGTATTATATCATATTTTTTCAATTTATCTTAATTATTTTTTATGACAGCATATATTTCTGTAACTTTCTGCTCGAAAGGGAAAGAACTATCGTTCCTACTATTAATATAGTCGATAATGCGTTTATAACCGGTGATACTCCAAATTTTATCATCGAATATATCTGTACAGGAAGTGTATTCGAATTTGTTCCCGTAACAAAACTTGTGATTACAAAATCATCAAGAGACATTGTCATTGCCATTAAAAATGCTGAAATAATCCCCGGCATCATTGCAGGTAATATGACTTTTATCAGTGTCTGCACTTCACTCGCTCCCAAATCTCTTGAAGCTTCCACTATCGAATAATCAAACTCATCCAGTCTTGCCATTATTATAAATAATGAAAAGGGAATATTGAACGTAGTATGAGCTATAAAGACAGTTGTCATCCCCATTTCAATCCCTTTATACATTCCTACCTGCATATTAAAGAAAATAAGGAGAGACACGCCTATTATAAGGTCGGGCAATATCAATGGGATATAATTCAGAAACTTTACATAATTTTTTATTCTTGAATTGTACCATTTTATTCCTATTGCTCCGAATGTTGCTACAGTTACTGAAAATATTGAAGAAGTTATTCCTATTACAAGACTTCTTCCAAAAGCTGTCCACAATTCAGGAGAATTTTGAAACAGCTCTATATACCATCTCAATGAAAACCCGCTTAATGAAAAACTTTTGGAGCTGTTAAAAGATAATGTAATAAGCATGACTATCGGCAAATAAAAAAATATCATCACAAGTACGAAAAATAACAGTGAGATTCTTCTTTTATCATTCATTATTCTTCCTCCTCCTTTTTCATTTTCATTGACAGCCATACTCCGAAAGTCGTTATCACTATAAAAACAGTAGAAATTGCCGAAGCGGTAGGCCAGTCCCTTAGTTGAAACATTCTGTTTGCAATAATATTCCCGAGCATTACTCCGTCGGTTCCGCCTACTAAATCAGGAACTGCATAAGAGCCTATTGCAGGAACAAATGTAAAGATGAGTGCCGTTACTATACCTGATTTTATTCCGGGAATAAACACCCTTATCAATGCCTGAAATTTATTTGCTCCCAAATCGCTGGCAGCGTCAAGAAGCGAGAAATCAAATTTTTCTATTGCCGAATAAAGCGGCAAAATGGCATAAGGCAGAAAAACATATACACTTATTATTATTACCGCATTTCTGTTATATAACAGAGGTAACGGGGTCTTAAGTCCTAAAACTCCTGTCAAAAACTGATTTATTATTCCGTTATTTCCCAATATCGCTATAAATGAAAATATTCTTACAAGAAAATTTGTCCAGAAAGGTATTACTATGAGCAACAACCACAAATTTTTATATTTTGACCTTGATATATAATAGGAAACAGGAATTGCAAGAAACAATGTAATCCCTGTAATCCATATGGATATATTTAATGTCTTGAACACCACTTTCATTATATCATTGGACGTAAAAATCAGATTATAGGCTGATAATGTATGTTTTAAAGGTCTTGCAATTCCTCCATAAGCACCTTTTTTCAGAAAACTGAAATATACTATTATCAAAGTCGGAAATCCGAAAAATAAAGTCATCCATAAACTGATAGGCAAATAGTATGCCCATTTTAGCGGTCCGTTTTCATTTATCTTTTTTACACTTTTTTTTGCCAATATCAGTTCACCTCCACTAAATAAGCATCTTCATAATGCCAGTAAAAATAAACTCTTTCTTTCCATTCAAAAAGCTCTTCTTCAGTCAAAAACTTTCTGTGCTGGTCATATGCGTTAATTATTCTGTTTACACCGTCGACTTTTATAAATAGCTTACTTTGGAACCCTGTATAGATAACTTCGTCTACAGTTCCTTTTATCACTTTATAATTATCATCGTCGGTATATTTAGGTTCCGTATCCACTTTTATTTTTTCAGGTCTCAATGTGAGTTTTACATTGTCCCCGATTTTTACGGGTTTATCAAGTTCTATCTTAAATCTTCCCAGTTCGCTGTTTTCTGCATAACCGTATTTATCATATACTTCGGTAACTTTTCCTTCGATAAAGTTTGTTTCTCCGATAAAGTCCGCAACAAAAGCGTTGGACGGCATTTCATATATTTCGTTAGGAGTTCCTATTTGTAAAACTTCCCCTTTATTCATAACTGCTATTCTGTCAGAAACACTAAGGGCTTCCTCTTGGTCGTGAGTTACAAATACGAAAGTTATTCCAACTTCATCGTGTATAGTATCTAATTCTATTAATAATTTCTGTCTCAATTTTGCATCAAGGGCTGAAAGTGGCTCGTCGAGCAGTAATACATCAGGCTTACTGATTAATGCTCTTGCAATGGAAACTCTCTGTTTTTGTCCCCCTGAAAGATTTGAAGGCATCTTATCCTTATGTTCCTGTAATCCTACCAATTCCAGATATTTCAGCACTTCCTTTTCTATCTCATTTTTAGAAACTTTTTTTATTTTCAAAGGAAATGCCACATTTTCAAATACAGTCATATTAGGAAACAAAGCATAATTCTGAAAAACAGTATTTACATTTCTTTCATTAGGATTTAAACGATCTATAACTTCTCCATTTATAGAAATAGAGCCGCTATCAGGCCTTATAAATCCCGCAATCATTCTCAGTAACGTTGTTTTTCCGCAACCCGACGGACCTAATAATGAAAAAAATTCTCCTTTTTTTATTTCGATGTTGACATTTTTTAAAATTTCTTCTTTCCCAAAAGTTTTTCCTACATTTTTAATTTCAAGATTTTTTTTCAATGTTTTCTCCTTTCAACTCCCAACTATATTAATTTTTTAACTTAAAAATAAGTTTGTAAAATACAAACTTATCTGATTATATCATATTATTTTAAAATTTTATATAAAAATATCAAAAATATTTTCGATATTTTTATACTTCCTGTACAAAGGAAATTCTGTTCCCGTCAGGATCATGTATATCAAATACAAGAACAATTTCATAGTCCTGTATTTCACCAGTTTTTATTCCATTATTTTCAAATGTTTCCTTACAACTTTTTATATCCTCTATCCCAATAATAATCGCACTTTTCTCAATATTTTCATTTCCTTCATATGACAACTGCAACCATGTATCTTTACTTAGCTCGTATTCAGCAACTCCTTCCATTGGAATAACATCAGGTTCTCCAAGCCATTTTTTATACCATAACAATGATTTTTCAATATCACTTACCTGAAAAACGCTAACTATACTTTTTACATCGATTAATTTCATTTTCAACCTCCATAATTTTATATATTTATATATTTCTTAATATATCAATATTCCTACTATTGCAGCTCCAACTGTCAGCCATATGGCATTTACTTTCCATTTCAAAAATAAAAGTAAAGTTACTCCAAATATTATAATACTTTTAAAATCAATAAAATTATCTTTATCCATTAAAAGCAGTGTTGCTGATAAAATAAGTCCTACAACGACTACTCTTAATCCTGCAAAAGCATTGCTTATGTACTTATTATCCTGAAATTTCAAGAAAAATATGCTGAATACAGTCATAATTATGACTGAAGGCATTATCAGTCCGACTGTTGCAACCGTTGCCCCTATCACATTTCCCGTAACGAGATAACCTACATAAGTCGAAGAATTTATCGCTATAGGTCCCGGCGTCACTTGAGATACGGCAACAATATCAGTAAATTGGGATACTGTTATCCATTTATGAATTACTACAACTTCTTTCTGTATCAAAGGAAGAATGGCATATCCTCCTCCAAAGCTGAACAGTCCTATTTTAAAGAACACCACAAATAAAGTCCATAGTTCCGTCATTATTTAGCCCCCTTTCTGTTCATCATCCATATATTTCCCGCTATTGCTCCCACTATTATAACCATTATAGGTGGAAACTTAAACTGTGAAACGAGAACTGCTATTACCAGAACGATAATCAATGTAAATTTATTTATCTTTGCCTGTTTTCCTATAGTATATACACTACCTCCTATAAGTGCCACGACCATAGGTCTTATTGCCTTGAATGCTTTTATTACATAAGGATTGTTCTGAAAATTTTTAAACAAAGCCGCAAGCAGCCATATAATTAGAAATGCAGGTAACACTGCCCCCATAACAGTGGCAAACATCCCCATATATTTTTTTATCTTAAATCCTACGAATACCGCCACATTTATTGCCAAAGCTCCGGGAGATGACTGTGCCAGTGCCAGCAGATTAATAAATTCTTCTTTTTCTATCCATTTCTTTTTATTTACAATTTCATCCTGAATAAGCGGAACCATAGCATAACCGCCCCCAAGAGTAAAAGTCCCTATTTTGAAAAATATCCAAAACAGCTCAAAATATGTTTTCATTTTGTTCTTCTTTCATAAAAATACTTTTTATTTTATTATACTAAAAATAAGGTTATTTTGCAATTTTCTATTATTACAAAATAACCTCGATTACAATCTGGTTTATATATACATCTCTCCTAATTTTTATTAAAAAATTCTTTGGCAAGTTCCTTTAAATAAAATACATCATAAATTCCGCACAACTCCCTTACCGAATGCATCGCCAGCATAGGTACACCCAAATCTATGGCGTCTATATCCAGATGAGTAGAAGAAATAGGCCCTATGGTACTTCCTCCCCTTTCATTGGACTGATTTACAAATGGCTGTATTTTGATGTCAGTTCCTTCTATTATCTGTTTCAGTACCGAAATGGAAAATCCGTCAGAAGTATATCTCTGATTGGCACTTATTTTTATCGATATTCCTTCATTTATCCTTCCCCTGCTTGTAGGATCCGTCTTATCCATATGCGCAGGATGAGCCGCATGGGCTCCGTCAGCAGACAGCAGGAATGAGCAGTTCAACATTTGTAGAAATTCTCCTCTGTCATAACCTAATGAACACATTATTCTTTCGAGGGTATTCAAAAGATAATTTGAATCAGCTCCCTGTTTTGTAGCACTTCCTATTTCCTCATTATCAAAACCTACAAAAATATTTATCTGGTCATGAATATCTTCCGCTTCTATCAATCCTAAAAGCCCTGCATAAACTGACACAAGATTGTCAAGTTTAGGAGCGGAAATAAGTTCTTCATTTGCCCCTAACAATGTTCCTTTTTCAATAGAGTATACAAACAAGTCAAAATCAAGGACATCTTCTTTTTTTATGCCTGTTCTGTCCAATATTAGGTTTAACAAATAATTTTCTTTTTCAAATTTATCATTCACCAGTGCTATCATAGGTAAAGTATCATTCTGTTTATCGATTTTTACACCGTTATTTACTTCTCTATTTTGATGAATAGCAAGATTAGGTATTGTCATTAACGGCTCATCTATTTTTATTCTTACTGTTTTAGGCATAAACAGATCATCACTTCTCACAATTACTCTTCCTGCTATGGACAGAGGTCTGTCAAACCATGTACTCAGTATAGGACCTCCATAAACTTCAGTATTCAGTCTTATCACATTTTCAGTCATCATTTCAGGATAGGGCTTTATTCTAAATCCTGGCGAGTCGGTATGGGAACCGAATATTTTAAATCCCTTTTTCAAATTTATCTCTGTTCCCAATGTAAAAGCAATCACTGTTGAGTTTGATCTTTTCAAATAATATTTTCCGCCTTTTTTTAATTTCCATTTATCTTTAGGGTTCAGTCTTTTAAAACCGTTTTCTTCCAAAATGTCTGAACAATTTTTGGCTACATGATATGTACTCGGACTGTCATCAATAAATTCCACAACTTCTCTCGCAAAACTTTTTACTTCCATATCTTCAAATTTTTTCTGGATTTTTTCAATTTTTTTCTGTGTCTGTATCATAACCATTTTAAAATCGAATTTTTTAGTAAAGTTTTATTTAAAATTCGATTATTCTCCTTTCTGTTTCAAAATCTTCTCTATTTCAAATCATAACTATTTAAATTATGTATTTTTCAAATTATATTTTTTAAATCATATTATTTTGAATTATATATTCTTAAAATTACATATTATTCCAAATCATATTTTTAAAATCACATATAATTTCAAATTATATTCGGCTCTTATATTATTTCAAATCATATATTTCGGAAAATTTTTCTTTTAAATAGTTTATATAATGTTTTGAATCAAAAGTTTTCCCTGTCATATTTAAAATTAATTCTTTAGGATTTTTGAGCTTTCCATATTTATGGATTTTTTCTCTTAAAATATCGTTAATCTTTGAAAATTCTCCTTTTTCCAACTCCTTACTAATGTCTACCCTTTCATTTATAGCATTATATATCTGGGCTGCATAAGCTGTTCCCAAAGCATAGGACGGAAAATATCCGAACAATCCTTCAGCCCAGTGAACATCCTGTAAAATACCTTTCTTATAAGTTTCAGGTCTTATCCCTAAATATTCTTCATATTTGTCTGCCCATTTTTTAGCAAGTTTATCAGTATCAGTCTTTTCATCAGGATTACTGAAGATTTCTTTTTCAAGTTCGTATCTGATGAGAACGTGTATCGGATAAGTCAGCTCATCTGCGTCTGTTCTTATAAATGAAGCCTGCACCTCATTGGCAAATTTATAGAAATTATCAAAATCTATTCCTTCTTTTTTCAGTCCAAATACTTCATCCACTTTCGGATATAAAAATTTTAAAAATTCTTTGCTTCTACCGAACATATTTTCAAAAATTCTCGACTGGGATTCATGTATTCCCATTGATACTCCTGTTCCGAGTATACTGTCGGCTATTTTATCATCTATATGCTGCTCATATAAGGCATGCCCACCCTCATGTATAGTAGAATAAATTGATGACAGCAGGTCATTTTCATAATAATGGGTTGTAATTCTTACATCTTTATTGTTTATATTTGTCGTAAAAGGATGTTCGCTTTCTTTGAGAACTCCCTTGTCAAAATCAAATTTTATAAGATTTAGGATATACATTGATAATTCTTTCTGTTTTTCAATATTAAAAAACATTTTTCTGAATTTTTCTTTTATTTCCTTTTCCTTGTCTGATTTTTCTTTTGAAATGATTTTCTTTATGAAAGGGGATAACTCATTTTTTATATTTTCAAAAAATTTATCCAATTCCTCTACAGTAATTTCAGGTTCATAATCATCAAGCAATGTATTATAAGGATTATCTTTATATCCTCTATATTTTATAAATCTTTTATTAAATTCTATCATATCACTCAAATAAGATTTGAAAATGTTATAATCATCCTTGTTTTTTGCTTCTTCCCATTTTCTCGTGGAAACTACTCTCAGTTCGGAATATTTTGTATGCTCTTCTTTAGGAATTTTTTCCAGCTTTTCAAAAGATTCTTTTTTCAATTCTTCTATTATTTTTCTATCAATTTCATCCAATTCATCAGTATCTATACTATACACAAGATTTTTAAAATCTTCATTTATAATCATCGAATAACTTTCTCCTGCAAAATAGCCCAATGTCTTTGAAACCCTGTCGACTGCCATAGCAGGAGCTTCCGTTTCCAAATCCCATTGTAATAAAGTCATAGCATGAGATAAGGCATTATTATTTTCCAATATTTCCTTTACTTTTTTCATTTTTTCAGTTTCTGAACTTTTACTCATAGCAAAAACTCCTTTCATCTTATATTTTTACTTCTTTTTATTTAAAATTTAAATTCTTTACTATAATGATATACCATTTATTCATTTGATTATGCTTAGTTTTAATAAATTTTCTTGAAAATTTTCCTCATCTGTTATATACTTTTTATAATGATTACAGGAGGCTGATTTTTAATGGATTATAAAACAATAATTGTAGGCATTGCAGGAGGAACCGCTTCAGGTAAGACGAGTGTTACAAAATCTATTCTCGAAGAATTGCAGAAAACTCATATCAACTCTATCTTGTTGGAGCAGGATTCGTATTATAAAAAAATGGATAATCTGACTTATGATGAAAGAGTTAAATTAAATTACGATCATCCTGATTTGATAGATTTTGACTTACTTGAAGAACATATCCTTAAACTTAGGGACGGTCATTCCATTGAAAAACCCATTTATGATTTCCAGATTTACAACAGGATAAATGAAACCGAACATATAGAGCCTGCAAACCTTATAATAGTCGAAGGCATTCTCATTCTGGCAATGGAGAAAATAAGAAATCTGTTTGATGCAAAAATCTTTGTAGACACCGATGATGACGAAAGGCTCCTGCGTAGAATAGAGCGGGATTTAAAAGAACGGGGAAGAACTTTTGAAAGCATTAAAAATCAATATATGGCTACGGTAAAACCAATGCATCTGGAATTTGTCGAGCCGTCCAAAAGATATGCGGACGTCATCATTCCGAGAGGAAAAGATAATAAAGTCGGAATAAAAATGGTCTCGAGCAGATTAAGATATTTACTGAATAATCTTGTAAATTAAATATTAAAATAAAATAACACGAAAGCAGGTAATAAAATGAAAATAGCTGTAATTGGAGGCGGAGCAGCAGGAATGATGTTCTCCACTCAATATAAAAAAGCAAATCCCGACCATGAGATATTTCTTTTTGAAAAATCTCCTTATGTAGCGTGGGCAGGTTGTCCCACTCCCTACTATATAGCGGATGAATTATCAATAAACGATGTAGTTCTGGGAACTGCTGAAGACTTTATAAAAAGGGGAGTAAATGTAAAAATAAATCATGAAGTAACAGACATTGACTTTAAAAATAAAACATTAAACGTTGCAGGTAATGAAATCAACGGTATTTTTGGCTATGATAAGCTTGTGTTAGCTGTAGGTGCAAAATCCTTTATTCCTAATATAAAAGGATATTCTCCCAAACTTGACAATATATTTACTCTGTCTCACGCAGCAGACGCCATAAAAATAAAGGAATACATCACGAAAAACAAAAGCACTTTGAAAAATGCCCTAATTGCGGGTGCAGGATTTATAGGTCTTGAAGTTGCTGAAAATTTTAAAAAATTAGGATTAAATGTAACTATCGTAGAAAAAGCGGGTGAAATTTTGCCGTCAATTTCGGAAAATTTGAAAAAAGGTATCTACAATGAAATAAAGGAAAGAAACATCGACTTGAAATTAAATGCAGGAGTAACGGAAATTATTTCTGAAAACGGTATTGCCAAATCCGTAAAATTGGACAACGGAGAAACAGTAAGTTTTGACATTGCATTATTCAGTATCGGGATTACTCCAAATATAGAGTTTATTCCTGAACAGCTTGAAACAGATAAAGGAAAAATAGTTGTAAATGACAAGTTTGAAACTAACATATCAGATGTTTATGCTATAGGAGACTGTATTTTCAATAAATATTACAATACTGACAGAAATTTATATGCTCCTTTCGGAGATGTTGCCAATAAGCACGGAATGCTTCTTGCCAAACATCTTTCGGGACAGGACATACACTGGAAAGGGCTTTTAAGATCCTTTGCTACATCATTTTACGATATTAAACTTGCTCAAACAGGATTATCTCTTCAGGAAGCTTTGGACTTAGGATATAATGCCGAAAAAATAGAGATGAGGGCAATGTATAAAAATTCAGGGTTCGCAGACTCGGTTCCTGCCCATACAGAAATAATCTATGATAAAGATAAAAAAGTTCTGCTCGGAGGAGCAATGGCTGGAAAAGAAGCTGTAGCACAGTTTATAGACCAGATAGCTATAGTTATCACTCTCGAAACGCCTATTGAAAAGTTCATTGATATTGATTTTGCTTACTCTCCTACGAATGCAAGTGTATGGAATCCTTTACTTGTTACTTATAGAAAAGTCATTAAATAAAAATTATTATTTTGCAACTTAAAAATATCAATTTAAAAATATTAATAAAAAAGGCTGTCTTATAAAATAAAAATATCTGATTTAAAAAATATATCTTAAATATGTTATATTGCTTTTACAATTCAAAATATAACTAAATAAAATAGCGACAATCAAGAATCTTAAATATACTATATTGCTTTTATAATTATATATATATTCCCGTATTTGCCTAAGAACACGAATGATCTTAAATATGTTCTGCTTCTACAATATTTATTTTTATAGCTAAAAGACAAATATTTAAGATTAGAAAAGATTGGTACACCGCTTTTACAGTACTTATTTTTATAGGTATATTATTTATTGCTTTTCATACATTTTTATTTTATAAGACAGTTTTTTATTTTATTTTTAACTATACTAAAAATTTTCTTTTTGATTTTTGAAATATTTTTTGCGCTTTTTCTCTCAATATATTACTTTCTTTGTTGTAAATTTTATTTTCGAAATATTTTTCACATTCCTTTTCTTATTTTATTTTTTCTTATTTCATAATGTATATTAAAAATTTTCCTCGATAAAACTATTTTTAAAGTATTTTGTTCTTCATTTAATCTCATCAAACTATTATTGATTTTGAAATAAAACTGCTCTTTCAGATATTAAATCTCTTATGTTTCATAAATAGATTAAAAATCTTTTATTTTAAATTTTGATTACAAATACTTTTTATAATTTTTATAGTTTTTAACATTCTATTCTTTTAAAATGTACATCCAACTTTCCAAACCTTTATAGTCTTCTAATGTTTCTCCATTTCTATCTAAAAATTCCCTTGTCCATTCCATTTTATTTTCTATCCCTTTATCTGAAAGAATTTTTTTCTGCTGTTCTTCTGACAATCCGCTCTGATATTCTCCTGTTTTTAAATCTAAGACAAAATAACCGGTACACTGTTTTTTTAGAAACTTGGTATTATTTTCTTTTTCCGAAATATTTTCTTTACTTTCTATTATTTTATTTCCATTTTGATATATCCCTGCCCCTTTTATTTTATCTCCATATTCAGATTTTCCAAAAAAATATTTTTTGTCCACATCGTATCCTGCCAAAAGTAATGTGCCACATCCTATTTTAAGATTTTTATCATTTTTTACAATATTATAGGAAAACAATCCGGATATTTCTGATCCGACATTAGTTTGGTTTTTCCCTATTACTTTTAGAACATATTGTTCATTCTTTATTTCAAAAACATCTATATAATTATGACTATGGCTACTGCTGACATCTATAAATGATTTTAAAATTAAATGTACTGTCATTGAGAGAAGTAAAAAACTGACTACCATACAGAAAGCCATAATTACTATGAAAAAAATTTTGACTATTTTTAAAAAAACTTCCATTTAAATAACCTTTCTATTTTTTATCAATTTTCCATCCAATTATCTATTTCATAATTAACGATTGTTTTTCCATTTGTATCTAAAAATTGTTTTGTCGGTAACATAGTATCGGATATTTTTTCATCCGAAAGAATTTCGTCCTGTTCATTTTCGGATAATCCTCCCTGATATTCTCCTGTTTTTAGATTTAAGACAAAATAACCGGTACATTCTTTTTTAAGAAGTTCGATACTGTATTTCTTTTCTATTTCAGTCATATCCTCTTTAGAGCCATTTCCGTATATTAGTTCATCACCATTTTGATAAATTCCAAATCCTATATCATCAGTTCCATATTCTACTTTTCCATAAATGTATTCTCTTAAAGGTTCATATCCTATTAATAGGAGTTTTCCACATCCTATTTTAAAATTTTTACCGTTTTTTATAGTTTCATAGAAAAAAATATTAGTTGTTTCTGTCGGTGTACCGTCATAAGTAGCTTTTCCTATTATTTTTAAAGTATATTTTTCTTTCTGCCTTTCAAAAACATCTCTACTTGGTCCCCTCCATGATACTATATGATAAATTATGTATATAACTGTACTTGCCACTAACAGACTCATCAATGAAAGTAATGCTACAAATAATACTAATATTATCTTCCAAAAGTTCAGCTTTCTTTTCATTTTGATAATTCCTTTCCAATAATCTATTATTATCTCATCTCATACACCAATATTATTATATTTTACAGAATTATCTTATAAGCATATAATTGACTGCTTTTGAGGCTTTACGTATACCTAATTTATCCAGATGTTTTTCATATCCTTTTCTCGTTTCACTACTTATATCGAAAAATTTTTTTTATTTTGATTTTTTGACTTTAAAAGACCTCTTATAATTCTTATATTTTAATTCCCAAAATCAGACATCCAACTTTCCAAGCCCTCATAATTACGTATAGATTTTCCGTTTTTTTTCAAAAATTTCTCTATTGTTAGCATATTGGTTTCTATCCCTTTATCTGAAAGAATTTTATTCTGTTCATTTTCGGATAATCCGCTCTGATATTCTCCTGTTTTTAGATTTAAGACAAAATAACCGGTACACTGTTTTTTTAGAAATTCATTATTACTACTATATCTGCTTCCTATCATTTCATTTTCATTTTTATATATTCCATATTCTCTGTTTTCTTTGCCATATTCAGATTTTCCATAAAAATATTCCTTATTTAAATCGTATCCTGCTAAAAGAAGCGTTCCGCAACCTATCTCTTTTATTTTTTTGTAATTTTCTTTTTTCTCATAGAAAAAAATGTCTGTTGTATATTCTGCTCTTCCATCATAGTTTTTTTCTCCTATTATTTTTAAAGTATATTGTTCCCTTTTCATTTCAAAAACTCTTGTATAATCTCCTGTACATCTATATAATGTAAATATTATTATTATACCTACTAATATATCAAATATCAGTCTTTTAGATTTCAAAATCTTTTTCATTATAACAAAATCCTTTCCTAAATTATCTAACAGGTCCGTTTTTTTCTCTAACTGTATTGGAATATCCTCTTCTTAATTTTTCAGATATTTCGGATACATTCTTTACTTTAAATTTTTAGGAATATCTTTTACTGAGAGATTATAAGGTTTACTATTTTTTAACTCCTGTTTACCTGTGTTTATATTAAAAATATCTACAGCATCTTCAAATGAGTCAAATAAAGAAGGAGTATAACTAAAATTTACTACATATTCTCCGTTTTTTTTCTCAACTGTACCCTTGACATCCTTAATCCATAAAGTTGTACTTCCCCATTCAAATCCTCTAGCAAGCTCTAACTTTACAGGATATTTAACATTTTCTTTATAATTAATTGGTATTTTCTCTCCTTCTTTCATTTTTTTAGCTTCTACTTCTATCTTTTCTCCAATTTTTCTTAATCCTTCAGAAAATCCTGCTTTTACAGCCGTTAAATTCATCATTCTTTTATATTCAGCAGGAAATTTTTCTAAATATAATACAGGATCATTTAAATCTTTCCCAGTACCTGTATGTTTCCCTTTTTCTAAATAAAAATTTCTTACTTCTTCATTTGCTATATAAAGGGAAAGATATATACTTTTAAAACCTTTAAACACTTTTCCTGAAGCATTTTTTTAATGTACTTCTTTCTCTTCCAAAGTACTTGCTTTTCTCGACTTTTTTATATCTTCTTCCATTAATTTATCCTTATTTTCTAAATTTTTTTCAAATATTTTTTCTAATATTGATTTTCTTATACCACTAACTTCTTCATTTTTTTTAGTTTCACGTTTATTATTGGGATTAACTAATAATGTGTTTTCAGATTTTGCTTCAGACCTTGTTATTTTATGTTTTATTATTTTTTTGCTTCTCTTGCTAATTTTGGAATGGGTTTCTTATTTTCATAAAATCCCATTAATTCTTCCATACTTTTATCAATTTTATCCAAACTGTCATCCTTCACTGTTATTTGTTTTTTCTTTTTCCTATTTGATTTAGACATAATTTTCTCCTTTTTTATATGATTTTTTAGTATTTTTATAAAATTTTTTTTACTAATTATTTTTATATTTCTATTCTACTACAGTCAGCTATATTTTGTCAAATTTCAAAATAAATTTGACATACTATTTTTTTATAAAAATAAAGCTGTCTTATATCTGCTCATAACAAACTGATACAAAACAACTTTTAAAATTTTTATCTTTTATATTTTTTATTTTCTTTCTGTAATTCTTTTTCCTTATTTTTTTAATCCTTTAATTCTATAATTATTATATCAAAATTATATAGTTTTTCCAAACCTACTTTTCGGAAAAAGCAAATTTCTGCCAAGGTTTTATATAATCAAGAATAAACTGCTCATGCTCTGCTATTTTTCCCACTACGTTAGATTTTCCCGTATTTTTCATATCCTTCAAAGCTATCATAAGCTCCCCTGCATAATGGCCGTATTCACTGCTTTCTATTATTATATCTCCTCTTTTTATCATTTTAGGTGCATTAAACAATTTGAAATTATACCCTTTATATTTCACTCTGCTGTCGGTAGACCTTATAACATTTTCCGAAGTATCTCCCCTATTAAAATGAAATTCTTCCAATATAATTTTTTTCTCAATTTCGGGAATATCTGAAATTAGCTCCACAGAAAAACTTGCCATGTCTTTTCTTACATTTTTCAGTTTTTCAAGCTCCTCGTCTGTAGGATAGCAGTTGGATATTATAATATCATCTATCGTTTCCAAAGCAGCATAATGTCTGAACTGGGTTTCCACAGGCAGATATCTGTGCATTTCAAGGGTAGGCAATCCCTGTGTTACAGGCCACGGTCCGAAAGTATTTTCAGCTTGTGATGTTATAAATGCCGCTGTTCTTAATCCATATTTTGTAAAATTTTCCGTACATTTGTTAAAAAATTCTATTCCAAGTCCGGTATGAGCATGAGGATAAAAATTATGACAACCTATAAGATTATGTTTATTAGGTTTATAGTCCATTATAGTATCTATATAATGTGTATCCATACTCATATTTATTTCTATTTTCAAACCTTGTCCCTTAAAAGTCATTATACTTTCCTGCAATCCTGTAAACCCCATATCAAGTCTTATTCCGTCTGCTTCTATCTCCCTAAAAAACGATAAATCTTCGTAGCTTATTCCTAAATCCGAAAATACTCTCGGACTTACATCCAGAATTATTTCAAATCCTTTGGATTTAGCATACAAATTTATTTTTTTAAATTCTTCCTTGATTTTTTCCTTTTCTTCATTTACAGACAAAAGACAGCTGAATATCCTTGAAAATCCTGCTTTACCGGCTTTATTAATATACTGTTTCAACGTTTTTTCATCAGTTTTTTCAGGGTAAATCGAAATACCAAGTTTTCTCATATTTATTCTTCTCCATTATTTTCTTCCTGATTATTTTTCTCTTCTTCCACCATTTTTTTGTCATATACTTTAAAAAATGGATAATATATCAGGATAGACGTAAATATCAGGAAAAGACTCAACAGTACCGCTCTAAAATCACCATTTGTAGCAAGAAATGCTCCTATAGGCCCCGGCAATGTCCAAGGAGGTGTAGATGTAACCTTATTTACCCAGCCCATTTTTGTAAAGAAGTAAGCAAGACTTGAGTTTATAACAGGTACCATAATAAACGGCGGTAAAAGTATAGGGTTTAATACTACCGGACAACCGAAAATAATAGGCTCATTAATATTGAAAATCGTAGATAATATTGAAGTTTTTCCTAATGTTCTTCCGTAACTTGATTTTGACACTGTTAAAAGTAACAAAGTAAGTCCGATTGTAGCTCCCGAACCTCCTATCCACACAAACCACTGATAAAAAGGCTCTGCCGCTATATGAGGAATGGCTTTCCCATCAGCCAAAGCCGTACCGTTCTGTTCAAGTAATGTCAGCCACAAAGGTCTTACTATAGAACCTACGATAGAATCTCCGTGTATTCCGAATGACCAGAAGAATGTTATCAGAAATACTACTACCTGTACTGAAACCCATGAATCTGCTGCTATTACAAGAGGTTTTATAATTGTACCTACTATTTTATGTAAATCTTTTTCCCACCAGTAAGTGATAGTTGCTACTATTAAAATCACTATTAATGCAGGTGTCAACGCTTCAAAAGACCTTGCAACGGAATGAGGAACTCCTTCAGGCATTTTTATTTTAAATCCTGTAGTCGATGTAAATCTGTATACTTCTACTGCAAATATGGCTACCAATATACCTACAAAAAGTCCCGCAGAACCCAAATTTGCCATAGGCATAGCGTATCCAAGTCCTTCCTGTAATGTTGTTGCTCCTTTTGCTCCCTCCTCAGCTATTATCTGAACTTCTTTTCCGTCTATTGTCTGAGTAACTACAAGTATTTCCTTTACAACTTTAGGCACTATTGTCAATAAAAATCCACATGTCGCCAATATCGACCCTGTTATACCGTCAAGCTTATAAGATTTTGCAAGACTGTTTCCTATTCCCATAACAGCATAAAGTCCCATTATGAACATTGTCATACGGTAAGGAAGCAATATTTTCAATATATTAGTTTTAGCCCATACGGATATTTTCCATTCAGCCGGGAATGGCGGAAATGCAACAATCAGAAATATTGACCCTACTATTATTAGAGGTAATGTTGCTATAATTCCGTCACGGATAGCTCTTAAATGTCTCTGTTCGGAAAGCTTTGCCATTTGCATTGATAATTTTTCTAACATATAACTTTTTCCTCCTAATATTATTTTTTATTGTTATTTAAATATTTAATTTTTCATAATTTATTATCTGAATATCTATTATTCAAACATTATTTTTAAACATTATTTTTCAAATATTACTATTTAAATTTGTGTAATTTTTTGAATTCTATTTTTAAAATTTTTTCAATAATTTCTTTTATTGCTTAATTATTTTCATAACTTAATTTTCATATTTCACTGCTATTTCCAAATTTCCAATTTCTATTTTTTTAGTAAATCCTGTATTTGTTTCAACAATTTCGGACCGCCTAAAGGGCTGTACGCCTGAGGCTGTATCATTTCGCATGGGACTCCGGCTTCCTTTGCCAGTGCACTCAATGTATCAAATCGGTGTCTTACCTGAGGAGCAACCATTGCAACGTCATAACCGTTTTTCACCTCTTCCTCAAACTTTTGTGTACTCACTGCTAAAACTTGAATATCCACCCCTTTTGCTTTTGCTTCTTTTTCAAGGGCATTTACGGCTATTGCACTTGACATCCCTTGAGAACATACAAACAAAACTTTCATAATTACCTCCATTTTTAAGTTGTATTTTATTCTTTAATTTAAAGAAGTTTTATTCCAAAAAACCATAAATAGGCTATTGCTCCAAAAACTGCTCCCATAACGGCATACTGTATCCAAAAACTTTTTGAAAATCCTTTTTTTGAATCCATAAAATTTCGTACCCATACAAATCCGAAACTTGAAACAAACATACTTCCTAAAAGTATTCCTATTCTCACATCTTTTATTCCCACAAAACTCAGCAAATACGGAACTATTACTGAACCTATCAGACAGCTTATTATTACTGCAAATGCAGATTTAAAACTGAAAGGCTTTATTTCATTTTTTTCTTCTTCCCGTTTAATCTTTTCTTTTTCCTCCCTTTCCTTTAGTTTCTCATCGTGTTTCGCATTATATTTTTTTACTTTCCTTTTCATATTATTCCCCCTATTTTTTTATGATTTTTCCAGTTTTTCTATTCTTTTGTACATTTTTATCATACACTCAATAAGTGATTTCGCTTCCACTGCTGTCATAAGGTGGTCCTGAGCATGTACAAAGAGAACAGTAACTTCCATATTATCACCACTGGCTTCGGACTGTATTATTTCAGTCTGAATATTATGTGCTTCCAATAAAGATTTATCAGCTTCCTTTAATAATTTGTCGGCTTCTTCATAATTTCCTTTTTCAGCTTCAGCCAATGCTTCATAGGCTAATCCTTTAGCAGTCCCTGCACTATTTACAATATCAAATACTATCAGTTCCAGTTTTTCCTTGTCCATATGTTTTTCCTCCTTCGTTGTAATATTATAATTTTTTTCTGACAATTCTATATTATAAGTATAACCCTAACTTTGATTTTTTCAAGAGCAGATTTTAAAATTTTTCAAAAAAATTTTATAAAAAAAACATAACTCCTGAAATTAGGCGATATAATTCAGATGTTATGTTCCGTATAAAATTAAAAAATAATTTTTTTAGTAGATTATTTTATGTCCTATTAATACTTACTATTTTGTCCAAATTTTTCCAAAAGTTAATAATTTTTCCTTTTTATATTATAAAATGTTCTATTAATACAGGAATTTTTATTGTCCTGATAGATGCTTTTGTTTTATTTACATTACAAAATATTCTATTAATATTTTAAATAAATAATTCAAAAAATAAACTATTCAGGCAGTAAAATAAGTTTCTACTTCTTCAATTTTTTATTTTTTCTGTTTTCTTCCTGTTCCTGTCTTTTTATTATTTGTACATAACGATACACACTGGCTTCAGACATTCCCAAAGCCTTGGCTATTTCCACAACTGCACCTTTCAGGAGAAATATTCCTTTTAAATAAAGGACTTCTATGATATTCAGTTTGTCCTGCTGCTTCAAATAATCTATAGACACATTTTGAGTTGAGAGAACATCACTTATAGCTTCCCTTGCTACTTCTTCTATTGATCTTGTCAGATTTTCCGAATCTATGTTTTCATTATTTATATTTATCTCTTCTTTTACGAAAGTTTCCTGTAACTTTTTCATTGCAGAAAATAGACTGTCAAATACTGCCTCATCGGTATTGACACAAATCATTCCTATCAGTTCTCCCTCTTCCCGGATAAAATAAGTCGATGATTTCAACGCCTTATTAAACTTTCCTATACCGATATAATTGGCAATGAAATCTCTTTCTTCCTTATCACTTTCTTTCAGTATTTTTAATACTAAATCTGTCGCAGGTGCTCCGACTTCACGATTGGAAATATGATTATTTCTGATTGCTATTACTGAATGGTCAGGGTTTCCCAAATCATGTAATACGATTTCGCTGTTTTTTCCTAAAACTGCTGCAAGAAAATCCACAAGCGGAATATATTTCTGTAATTTAGAATTTGTATTCAGATTATCCATTTTTATTCTCCTTGTACTTTGCTAATTCCCAAATTAGCAGAGAAAATAAATTTATAGTCGCTTTTG
>NZ_DBHIXS010000018.1:0-24631 GCF_057270515.1 Pseudoleptotrichia sp.
TTACAACGACATTATCTGCCAGTGCAAGTCTTTTATCAAATAATGCAGGTCCTTTCAGTGCTTTGTCAATATTCAGCAATCCCCAGCCATAAATTTCATCTACACCTTTTTCACCTATATCCGTTGCTGTGGAAAGAATAGTCTGTTTTATCAGATTTCCGTCCATCCATGGATACTTCTGCTTAATCATCGCAGCTGTTCCTGTTACTACAGGAGTTGCAAAAGAAGAGCCTGCCGCTTTTATACTCTTTCCGTTTATTTCATATTTATAATCGGCTATTGCAGATACAGTCCAGTTTTTTCCTACTCCGGCAGAAGACAGTGCCTGTAAATTATCCCATGAAATATCTCCCAGATTATCAGAATCTTTTGTAGAAAGCCCTACAACTGAAATCCACCCTTTCTCAAGACTTCTCTCGAAATAAGGCAATCCCGCTTCAAGGTTTGGCTGATCGTTATCTTCGTTATTTCCTGCTGCCCACATAAATAAAGCTCCCTCATTTACTGCTTTATTATAGAAATCTAAAAAATCGTTTTCTATTTGGTCTTTATAATATTTAAGTGAATAAGGGGAACTGCTGTACTCAGTTACCATTCTGTTTACTCCGTAAGACTGGTTAAAAATTTTTACTCCTTTGGCATATATTTTATTGTACATGGAAACCGTAGGTTTTGGATAAGTGTCTGTCCCGTTATCTTTCAGTTTGGAAGAATCCGCCGCGTAAATTTTTACATTTTTTGCCGTGCCGTTTTTAGTATTTCCGCCTATCATTTCAGATACGAGTATTCCGTGATATTCGTCATCAGTTGTAACATTGGGAGTGTATATTTTTTCCAGCCTGTTTCCAAATTTATTTCTCATATCCGACTTTAATTTATAGTTATCCGTATTGAATCCTACGTCAATAACTCCCACTGCTATCCCTGTTCCGTCATATGATGAAGATGATGACGTCTTATTATGAGGATTATTTTCATCATATCTTATTTTCTTATCATTCCATCTTATTCCGGAGCCATAATCCGTATCATCATCGTCATCGTCGTCAGTTGATCCGTTTGGAGGATATAAACCGTTTCCAGGATTAGAAGGTTTACTTGGAGCAGGATTTTGTGTATATCCGTTATCTCCATTTCCTCCCGAACCTCCTCCACAGCTTGCCAAAGCTATGATTAGAGCTATTATAAACATCGTTTTCTTTGCTTTTATATTCATATTTACCTCCATTATATTTCTTTTATGTTATAGAATTATTTTACATTTCCAACATTAAAGAAAAATGAGAGAAAAAATTTTATAAAAAAAAATCGAATTATAAAAATGTATAATTTTATAATCCAACTTCCATAATATTTATGTTTATAATATTTATATTTAAAATACAGGTTTAAATCCATTTTTTATCAATTCTTTTCTCGTCTGCTCAAGAAATTCCAGATTGACCTGATAAAATACTAAGAGGAGCTCGTCGGATATTCCTACTGAATTATCCATTAAATCCCCTATAAAAAGCATATCCTGAAAAACAATAGCTTTATTTGTAGGTAAAGTGAGCAAATAATAATTTCCTTCCTCTCCCTTTGTTTTCAGCTTTGTAAGATAGTCTATAGCGTAGTCGGAAGCCATGATATAATTATACATATCTCCGTCATATCTGCATTTCATATGAAAAACTACTGCTCTCTTTTCTAAAAGGGTTTTCCCTGCATTATAAGTTTCAGAAACATTTTTATCCAGTTCTTCTTCCGAATGTCTGTTTGTATCTTCATATACCATTCTGGCTTTTTTATTTGTCCTTAACTCTTTCGGAACAAAGCAGACTATCTTTTCTTTTGCCAATATTAAAGATGAAATAATTAGAACTCCCAGAAAAATTATCTTTTTCATAATAAATCTCCTTATATGCTATTCTACTATTTATAATAATCTATATATCCAGTTTCACTCTTCTAATATCGGCTCCTACTGCATTCAGTTTTTCCTCGAGTTTGTCGTATCCTCTGTCAATATGGTACACTCTGTTTAAAGTAGTTTCCCCGTCAGCAGCCAATCCTGCCAATACAAGTGCAGCTCCCGCTCTCAAGTCGGAAGACATAACTTCAGCCCCTGTTAACGGAAGTCCGCCGTTTATAATGGCAACTCCATGTCTTATTGTGATATCTGCTCCCATTCTGTTAAATTCAGGAACATGCATAAATCTGTTTTCAAATACCGTTTCTTCCATTGAGCTTGAACCGTTTACAAGAGTTTGTAACAACATCATTTGAGGTTGCATATCTGTAGGAAATCCGGGATGAGGCATTGTTCTTATTTTTACAGGTTTCAAATCCTTCAGATTTCCTATTACCGACAGGATATTTCCGTCCTGTTCAAATTTTACTCCCATTGCTTCCAGTTCGGATTTAAATACACCCAAATCCTCCAGATTGGCATTTTCTATTTTTAAATCTCCGTCCGTGATTAACGAAGCTATTATATACGTTCCCGCTTCAATTCTATCGGACATTATTGAATATTCAATCCCGTGTAATTCTTCGACACCTTCTATTTCAATATTCGGTGTTCCCAGTCCTGTTATTTTTGCTCCCATTTTATTAAGAAAATTACCTAAATCAACTATTTCAGGCTCTCTCGCAGCGTTCGAAATAACAGTTTTTCCGGGAATTTTGACTGCCGCCATCATTAAATTTTGGGTTGCTCCTACACTCGGAAATCCTAAAGGTATTTCAGCTCCTTTAAGTTTATCCGACTTGGCATGAATATATCCGTGAACTCTCGTTATTTCAGCACCAAGTGCTTCAAAACCTTTTAAATGAAGATCTACAGGTCTGGACCCTATTGCACATCCTCCCGGCAGTGAAACAACGGATTCTTCAAGATTTGCTATCATAGGTCCCATTACAAGAAATGATGCCCTCATTTGTTTTACTATTTCATAGCTTGCCTCATTTCTCTTAAATCCGTTATTTATTATCTTATACGTAGTATCATCCAGTTTCTGAGTTTCCATTCCCAAATCCTCGAGAAGTTTCATCAATATTCTTATATCTCTCAGATTAGGAACATTTTTCAATATATATTCCCCTCTTGCTACCAATGTAGCGATTATTATAGGCAAAGCCGCATTTTTAGCTCCACTTACTTTTATTGTCCCGTTCAAAGGGGTCTTTCCTTTAATTTTAAATCCGTCAACCACGTTTTTTTCCTCCTAATTTCTCACAAATTGGACATCTTGTCCCAAGAATACTGTCTATAAAATTTATTTCCTTGTAACTGTTTTCATACTCGGGTAATTCCTTTTTTATTATTTCTCTGTGAAATTCACATATTTTACAACCCATTGACTGGCAATAAATTGCAGGTAAATTTTTTTCCCGAAATATTTCTGCTTTATTTTTCACAACGGGATTTTCAGGCGGATTACTCAAAGCATCATCCGAAGCCACTACAAGACCTATTTTCCCTGTATATAGCAGACTGTCTATCATTTTATAAGATATATTTTTCTTTTGGGCAAGATTTATATATTTTTTTATATCGTTAAAATCCATTTCTCTTGAAATAATCATTTTTTTCGCTTCTTTATCTTCCAAAGCCTTTTCTATTTCAGGATATATTCCTTTTTCTCTGACCTGTTCTACTGTCAGAGCTGCCAGAACTCTTTCTTTATATTCCCCTAAAAATACATTTTTTTCAATCTTTACTTCTCTAACTCTGTCAGTAAAGTTTTCAATATGTTTCATAATTTCAGCTTGAGATTCATTATTATTACTTTTCATTTTTTCTCCATTCATAGTAGAAATTTTACCACAAAATCTAAAATTTTGAAATAAAAATTTTTATGATTATACTTTTTTTATAAAAATATAAGCATAGAAATAAATATTATTTTAATCGTCGTGTAAAATCCTGCAAACTGATATATCTCAGGCAATTTATTTTTTCCTTCATCTTTCATTATAAGATAGACTAAAATACCCATTGCCGTAAAATATATAAAAATGGAAAACAGACTGAATGATTCCCTCAACAGATAGACAAGATCAAGCAACATAAAAACATATATTTTAAAAGTCGTTCTTTTACTCGTAAAAAAGAGATTTATCAAGTTAAAATTCATATACAGATATAATAAAGTCAATATGAGAGTTCCTGCATAGTTTCCTATTATATTAATTTTCATAAATAAAAATACTAATCCCCATAGTATGATTACCGTAGTCAATATTGTATTTTTTTTATTTTCTTCTTTTTTCTGTACAGCCATTTTTCCTCCTGTTCATATTACAGCAAAAACATTATTTTAATCATCTCCGATTCTGATTTTATTATAAATTTTCTTTAAATCAGATTTTTCAACATGTGTATACAATTCTGTCGTACTTATATTTGCATGACCCAAAATTTCCTGAACAATTCTTATATCAGCTCCGTTACTTAGAAGAACTGTCGCTACCGAATGCCTGAATATATGGGGATAAACGTTTTTTTCTATTCCTGCATTTTTAGCGGATTTTTTCAGCCTTTTCCAAAAATTCTCTCTTCTTGTATCAGGAAAAAGCCTGAAAGAATTTTCAGCTCCTTTCAGTTTCGGTCTGAAATTCATAATATATTCCCGAATTTCTTTTTCAAGTCCGTCATAAATCGGAACAACTCTATATTTAGAGCCTTTTCCCAATACTTTTATAAATTCATATCCCTGATTTTCCACATCTTTTATATCCAGATTTAATATCTCGGAAACTCTTGCTCCCGTAGCTATAAGAAATTTTATAATAAGCCTGTCTCTCATTCCTTCAGGAGTATGATTAAAATTATCTATAATAGCTTTTACTTCATTTAAATTCAGGACTTCAGGAAGCCTTTTTTCCCTTTTCAAACTTTTTATCATTCCTGTCGGATCTTCTTTTATCATTTTATTTAGATAACAGAACTTGTAAAAAGTCCTTATTGAAGCTATCTTTCTAAGTACCGAATTTCTTTTCAGTTCTTCCCCTATTACTCTAATATACTCATAAATATCTTCTTCCGTTACATCTGTCGCAAGTTTTTCAATATAGTAAAAAAACATTTTCAAATCTCTCTCATAACCTGCAACGGTATTTTTTGAGCTTCCTTTTTCAAAAGACAGATAATCTGAAAATTCTTTTATGTAAAGATTGTTCTGTTTTTCAGTTTTATTTTCCTTTTCACTGTTTCCGCTATTTTTTTTATCAGTATTTTCAATATTTCCATTAAATATTTTACTGTTATTTTCCATTATAACTCCATAATTTCTTTGGCATGATTGATAGATGCTTCGGTTATATTATCTCCTGATATTATTCTTGCTATTTCTCTTATTCTCTCTTCAGTGTTCAACTCTCTGACTTTTGTTTCCGTCAGATTATTTTCAATTTCTTTTTTTATGAAAAACTGCTGATTTCCTTTAGCCGCAATTTGCGGAGAATGAGTAACACAAATTACCTGAACGGTTTTTGAAAGTTCTTTCAGTTTTTCTGCAACTTTTCTTACTGTTTCTCCTGAAATTCCGGTATCAATTTCATCAAAAATTAGTACAGATATATTATCAACTGTAGAAAAAACCGATTTCAGCGCGAGCATAATACGTGAAATTTCTCCTCCCGAGGCTATTTTCGAAAGAGGCTTAAAATTTTCTCCCGGGTTTGTAGTCATCATAAATTCCGCATCATCGGTTCCCCTTGGACTTATGACCGCTCTTTCTGAAAATTCGACTTTAAATCGCGCATTTCCCATATTCAAATCTTTTAATTGATTGTCTATAGTACTCTCAAGCTTTTCTGCAATACTCTTTCTCATTTTACTTAATTTCTGACAATCTCTGAAATATTCTTCTTTCTTTTCTTTTTTTTCTTTTTTAAGCTGCTCCAGTTCTCCATTTTCAAAATTTATGAGAGCCAGTTTTTTTTCGATTTCATCTCTGAAAGAAAGTATTTCTTCTATTGTTGAACCATATTTCAGTTTCAGTTTATTTATTTCATCTATTCTCTGTACAACTTTTTCCAGCCTTTTATCATCAGTCTTTGTTTCCTGTGAAAAAGCTTCCACAGAATAAGTTACATCTTCGACTTCATACATTATACTTTCAATTTTATCTTTTACTTCATTATATACTTCGGATATACCGGATAGCTGTTCAAAATTTTTCTTTATTTTTCCTAAAGAACTTAAAACCGAATATTCGCCCTCTTTCAGCCTTTGTAAAGATTCTTCCAGTTTTTCCCCTATTTTTCCCGAATTAAATAATATTTTATACTCATCTTCAAGTTCATTATCTTCATTTTCTTTTAAATCAAGATTATTTATTTCATTAAGCTGAAATTCAAATATATCTTTTTTTTCAGTAATTTTAGATTTTTCCGTTTCTATTTCTTCTATTTTCTTATTCAGATTTTTCAAATTTATAACGTTTTCTCTTATTTTTTTTACAGTATCCGTTCCGTCTTTATTCAAAAATTTATCAAGCAGCCCCAAATGATAATTTTTATTTAACAGGAACTGGTGTTCGTGCTGTCCCACCAAATCCAGTATATGACTCATCAACTCTTTTAATTTTGAAACAGTCATTCTTATTCCGTTTACCGTTACTTTTGATTTGGAATTTCTGTCGAAATATCTTGAGATGATAAGTTCATTATCTTCTATGTCAAACCCTATTCTTTTCAGTCTTTGCACCTGTTCCTCACTCAAGTCAAAAACACCTTCTGCAAAAAGGCTCTCTTCTCCTGTTCTTATCATTTCAGTCTGATTTCTTTCTCCAATCAGTAAGGAAATCCCGTCCAGTATTATGGACTTCCCTGCCCCTGTTTCTCCTGTCATCGCAATCAGACCTTCATTAAACTCCAAATTTAGATTTTTTATTATTGCTAAATTATTCAGTCTTAATTCTCTTAGCATTTTCTATTCCTCTCAACTTATTTTCTCTTAAGTCCTCCTATTTTAAAGGGACTCTCCCCACTTCAGTTTTTCTCTTAATATATTATAATAATCACTGTTTTCACTTCTTATAATTTTTACTTTTTTTTCTGACAGTGTAGCACTTATTCTGTCCGTAGATTTTATATGAAAACATTCACTCCCGTCGATATTCAGATGTGCATCATTATCCCTTGTGTATACCTTAAAGCTCAATCTGTCTTTACCGTCAACTATAATCGGTCTGGCTGTCAGACTTTGAGGAAGTAACGGAGTAATGGACAGAGCTTTCAATTCAGGGTGAACTATCGAACCTCCCGCTGACAATGAATAAGCCGTAGAACCTGTAGGAGTTGCAACGATTATCCCGTCAGCCCTGTATTTATTTACAAATATATCATTTGAATAAACTTCCACATGAATTAAATGAGAAACTAGACCTCCTTTTATAATTAAAAGCTCATTTAACGCGTAAAATATTTCATCGTTATATTCTATTTCCAGAAATGCCCTTTCATCAATTATACATTCATTTTTCCGATATTTTTCAAGCATTTCAACAGCATTTTCAGGCTTTATTTCAGCCATATATCCGACTGTCCCCATATTTACAGCCATTACAGGAATATTTTTTTTCAATGTTTCCTTTGCAGCGACAAGGATAGTTCCGTCTCCCCCAAAAGACACTATTAAATCTGCATTTTCAACATTTTCTGTTTCCGCTATGTCATTTTCCTTTATGTATTTATAAAAATCCGATAATAATTCTTCTTTTACAAAGTCATTTTTTATTATTTTTATTTTTTCTGTTTTATTTATTTTTTCCTGTTTTTTCTCTTTTGAAATTTTTTCCAAATCTTTCATATTTTCCTCTTATATATGATTTATTTACTATAATTGTAACATTTTTAATTAATTTTTTCTACTAATATTTTGGTTATTTCTTATACTTTGTTATTTCTCATATTTTCCTGTTTTTTGCACTTTTAATTACTAAATTTACGAAAATATACAAGAAAAACATTTTGATAATAATGTTTTTCAAATATAAGAATTTCTATTATAACAATTATCTTTTTCTATTATAACGATTATCTTAAATAATATAAAAAAAACTGTTTTTCAATAAATACTTTCATTTATTTAAAACAGTTATTTTTAAAAAGGTCTCGGTATAAGCCGGATTCTGTATTTGTCAATCATTTATCTAAGTTGACAGTTACCTGTCATCTTTAGCGAATTACCATTAAGCAAAGGCGGGCAACCTTTTGATTGCTTTCTACTTATTCTTGCTTCGAGAGGGGTTTACCCGGCTGATTTAATCTCTTAAATCACCGGTAGTCTCTTACACTACCTTTTCACCCTTACCTGCGGACAGGCGGTATTTTTTCTGTGGCACTTTCCTTAGGATTTCTCCCAACAGCCGTTAGCTGTCTCTCTGCCCTGCGAAGTCCGGACTTTCCTCCTGAAAAACTCAGGCGATTGACTCCGAAACCTTTTTATATTTTGTCATTTTTACAATTTTTTCCAATAAAATTAATATCAATTGTATCTCTATTTACATTTTGAAGTAGAACCGCAATAATATCCTGCTGCTGCCGCTCCGGCTCCTACTGCCGCTGCAAAACATGAATTTAGTCCCAAAATTATTCCCAATGCCAATATTAAAAATCTTTTTTTAGTCATAATCTATACCTCTTTTTCATTTTTTATTTTTAATCTGTGTTTCGTAGAAATTATATCTTTCAGAATTTTTATTTAAATTAGTTATTTCTTTATTTTCTATTATTTAATTTAAATTATATATTTATTTTATATTCTTCTTCTTCTTTATATATTTAATTTGCTGTCTGCCTGTTTACTTTTTTATTTTTCAAAATTCCGTTTACTGTTTTCTATCCAAGATTAAATACAGGTTTACCGAAATATTTTATTATTTCTCCGTCAAAAAAATGCGATAACTGTAATTCTATCAAATCGGAAAAAAGATACTCACTTTCATAATGCCCTATATCTACAAATATTTTTCCTTCTTCAAGATTGTCAAGTGCTTCGTGATATTTTAAATCCCCTGTAAGAAAAACATCGGTATATTCTTTTACATCATTCAATAATGAGCTTCCTCCTCCTGTTACCAGTCCGATTTTCCGTATTTTTCTATTTTTTCCTGTATATCTTACATAATCAAGCCCTAAATTTGTTTTTATTTTTTCGATTAGTTCTTTCAGTTCTATCTCTTTATCTAAAGTTTTTATTCTGACTGTACCGTATTTTACTTTCTCATTTACATCTTTTATACAGTTATAATCATCAAATTCACATTTTCCGAATATTTCAGTCTTTCCTTCAAGATTCAGTTTATCCATTATAAAATCATTTAATCCGTTTACTGCAAAATCAGAGTTTGTATGTATGGAATATACGGAAACTTTATTTTCTGCCAATTTTAATATTTTTCTTCCCAACACAGTTTCATCCGTTATTTTTTTTATTCCTGAAAATATAAAAGGATGATGAGATATTATCAAATCCACTTTTTCTTTTACTGCTTTTTCCACAGCTTCATTTGTAACATCAAGACAGACAAGTATTTTATTTATTTCAGAATTTTCACTTCCAAGTATCAGTCCCACATTATCCCAGTTTTCAGCAATTTTGGGATTATATATTGAATAAAGTTCTCCTATTATATCCCTTAATTTCATAAATATTCTCCTTTTTTATCAGTTTATCATATACTCCATTTCTTCAGCATTCCTTGCAAACTCATTTTTCAATAAATCGATAGATAATTTATTAATAGCTTTTTCTTTCAGTATATTTACATTATGTAATGATATATTCAATGTTTTTGCAATTTCCTTTTCATTATAGACTTTATCATCAAGACCGTAAGACATTACAAGTATCTTTTCATCTATATAGCTCAATTTTTTCGGTATATTTTCCAGTATATACATCTGTGTTATTTTATCGGCTCTTTCGAGAATTTGTTCATTTCCAATCAGTTCTTCCAATTCGACACCGTCAAACAATTTTTCCAAATCTTTTATATATTCAGGCGTTACATTCATCTGTCTGCTTATTTCTTCCATATTACGTCCCGCTTCTTTATCAGCCTTTACTTTCAGATATAAAATATATGAAAGTTCCGAAGCCTTTATATCCTTCAATAAATTTTTCTGAAATTCCAGTATATATTTCACAGCAAAATTTTTTATAAAAAAGTCAGTATCTTCGGATATTTCTTTTATTCTGTCATAATAATTAATTCCCGATATAACTCCTAAAGTTGCTTCCTGAACCGTATCTAAAAATGAAAATCCAAATTTTGAATATAACAAACTTTCTCTTACAGCTACTTTCAAGTATTTATCTATTAATTCACCGTTCTCTTCTTTTTTCTTATTTTCTGAATTTTTTTTATTTGTTTCATTATATTCCGAATATTTTTCTTTTATATCTTCAAGATATGATTTTATAATATCTTTTTCTTCCACATAATAATTTTCATTTTCTAAAACTATAAAATCATTATTATCTAACGATGTTCTTATTTCAGGAATATTTTTCAGATGAATAAATTTTAAAAGCTCAAAAAAATCATCATCGGATAAACTGTTATTTTCTATTATTTTTTCAAAACTGAAATTTCCATTTTTCTCAATGTCATCTATTATTCTTCTTATCATTTTTTTCCTCATTTTTTCAGGTTTATTATTAAAGGAGCCAGTTATAACTTAGCTCCTGTAATCTTCCAATTTTTTTCTTCTGCTTGGGTGTCGCAATTTTCTCAGTGCTTTTACTTCTATTTGTCTGATACGTTCTCTCGTAACATTAAATATTTTTCCTACTTCCTCCAATGTTTTCTGAGAACCGTCATCCAAACCGTATCTATATCTGAGAACCATTTCCTCTCTTTCATTGAGAGTTTTTAAAATTTCATCAAGCTGTTCTTTCAGTAGCACTCTTGTTGTAGCATCATAAGGATTCAAAAATTTATCATCTTCCACGAAATCCCCTAATTCACTATCTTCTTCACTTCCTACGGGAGTTTCAAGGGATATAGGATCCTGATTCATCTCAAGTATATTTTTCACTTTATCTACAGGTATTTCAAGTTTTTTGGCAAGTTCTTCGGCTGTAGGTTCTTTTCCTGTTTCCTGTAAAATTATTCTGCTTTCTTTTTTGATTTTATTTATTGTTTCTATCATATGGACAGGTATTCTTATTGTTCTTCCCTGATCCGCTATGGCACGGGTAATGGCCTGTCTTATCCACCATGTTGCATAAGTTGAAAATTTAAATCCTTTTTCATATTCAAATTTTTCTACGGCTTTCATTAACCCCATATTTCCTTCCTGTATAAGATCAAGCATTTTAAGTCCTCGATTTGTATGTTTTTTTGCTATACTTACAACAAGTCTCAAATTTGACTCTATCAATTTTTGTTTTGCTTCTTCATCCCCGTTCAAGACTCTCTGAGCATAATCAATTTCTTCCTCATAGCTCAAAAGAGGAATCTGACCTATTTCTCTCAGATACATTTTTATAGGCTCATCTACATCCATGCTTTCTGCCATTTTGAGCAAATCCGTCTGAAGCAGTTTATCAACTTCGGAGTCATCTATTTCACTTTCAATAAATTCATCATCAGGATCTTCAAAATCAACTACTTCGGATTTCTCTATTTCTTCAGGCATCATTTCCTGCGCTTTAAGTATGTCCTGCTTATCTTTTATAGTATCTACAATATTTACCCCGTCATCCTGAAGTTTTTTTATTAACTGGTCTATTTTTTGCGTTGAAAATCCCTCTGATAAAATCGAATTAATTTCTTCGTAACTGACTACTTTTTCTTCTCTTGCTTTTTTCATTAAATTTGCGAGACTATTTTTTAAATCTTCTTTTTTCTCAGACATAATCTGATCTCCTTATCAATTTAAATTCTTCGTATTCTTTTTCAATTTCACCAATATCATACTGTTTTTCGAGATTAAGCTTTATTCTCTGCAATTCTATCTTCATTCTATCTTTTTTATCTATATTGTCAAGAATATCATTTATCTCTCTATCAAACCATCCTTTAAAATAGTCCTTATATTTTTTTTCAATATCTGAAGATTCTATACTTGTATTTGAAAGTATTGCCGTTATCATTTCTATTTCTTCTTCTTCAAATATTTCATTATTCAAGAGTTTTATATTAAATTCTATTTTTCGTAATTTTTCCAATATTTCTTTATATATAATATTAGTAAAATCTTTAATTTCAAGTTTCTCACAATATTTTTTATATTCAGAAATCCCTTTTTCTCTACATTTCAATATAAATTCAAGGGTATCTTTTTCAAGAATGTCGTTCAATCCTTCTTTTGTTTTTTTTGTGGCTACTTTTTCCTGTTTTTTCCTTTTTATTAAACTTCTCTGAAAATTCTCTTTTTTACTTATAATAAATTCCTCTGAAAGAATATCCTTATCTATTCCCAGTTCTACTGATAATTTGTTAATATATAAATTTCTTTCAGTTCTGTTTGTTATATTTGAAAAGAAATTTCTAAATTTTTGAATAAATTCTTTTTTTCCTGATACTTCATTTAAATTTAAATTTTCAGAAAATTCATCATAAAGAAAATCAAAATAATTTTTTGAAGTTTTTAAAATTTCAAGAAAACTTTTTCTTCCATATTTTCTTAAATACTCGTCAGGATCTTTTACATCTCCCTGAATAGAAAGGCATCTCACGTTAAAATCATATTTCTTTAAAATATTTCCCGCTTTTATTATCGCATTTTTCCCGGCTTCATCATTATCGTAAGCTATTATTATATTATTTGTATATTTCTTAAGCAGCTGTGCCTGTTCATCCGTAAAAGCCGTCCCTAAACTTGCCACTGAATTTACAAATCCGTGTTTCTGAGCTGTCAATACATCCAGATAACCTTCCATCAGTATTGCAAGTCCTTTTTTCCTTATATTCTCTCCCCGATTGTATAATCCGTAAAGTTCTTTCCCTTTTTTAAAAATTTTGGAATCAGGTGAATTCAAATATTTTGGCATATCCGAATTAGCTTCTATTATTCTTCCACCAAATCCGATTAATTTCATTGTATCATTGTAAATAGGGAATATTATTCTGTTTCTAAAATAATCGAATACATTTCCTTCATCATTTTTTCTTATTAATCCCAGTTCGAGAAGTTCATTCTCATTATATCCTTTTTCTTTTAAATAATTGAGCAAGGAATTCCAGGATTCCAAAGAAAATCCTATTTCAAATTTTCTTATTTCTTCCAAAGAATAGCCCCTATTTTTCATATATTCCATAGATTCATCAGAATTAATCATATTATTTTTAAAAAATGACTGGGCTTCTCTCATAATTTCGTAGTATCGGGCATTAGGATTATCTCTGTTCTTTTCAATATTAAATTTATTTATGGAAATATTATATTTTCTTGATAATTCTTCCACTGCTTCATAAAAACTGAGATTATTTATTCTCATATAGAAAGAAATAACATTTCCTCCAATACCCGTACTGAAATCTTTGAATATATTTTTATTCGGACTAACCACAAAGGAAGGTGTCTTTTCATCTTTAAAAGGAGATAACCCTTTATAGTTGGCACCCGTTTTTTTCAATGTTACATATTCTCCGATAACCTGAACTATGTCCAGATTATCAATAAGTTTCTGTATTTCGGTATCTTTATACATCTAAGACTCCAAACATTAAACTTTTTCATCAATAACAATCTTTCATTTTTAAATATATTAATCTGATTATGCTAAAGTAAAATTTTTTCATTATAAGTATATTTTATATTTTTAAATAGTCAATATTTTTAATTTAAAATTATCTATTTTTTTACTTCAACTTCATCTTCCATAATATCTTTAAATACATTATCCATTATTTTAAATTTATCATGACCTTTTATAAATTCTTCCTTGGCAACTTTTCCGGCGACTATTGCCAGTTCATATTTATTAGGTATTTTTGTCAATAAATCATCAATCGTTATTTTATCCTTTTTCATTTTCCCTCCTTTTTTAGCCGTTAATTATCTCAATGAGCTCCTGACATGAACTTTCAATATCTTCATTTATGATAGTATAGTCATACTTCTCTTCGTATTTCAATTCTTTTAACGCATTCTGCAATCTTGTCTGTATTACTTCTTCCGAATCAGTTTTTCTTCCCCTCAGTCTGTTTTCAAGAATTTTCATATCCTTCGTTCTGAAAAATACAAGAATGGCATCGTTTTTCTTCTCTTTAGCTATTAATGCTCCCTGAACATCAATTTCCAAAATAACATTAAGACCTTTATCAAGATTTTCTTCCACAGTTTTTTTCAGTGTTCCGTAATAATTTCCATGAACATTTGCATATTCGTAAAATTCATCATTATCGATTTTTTTCTTAAATTCCTGTTCGGAAAGAAAATAATAGTCTTTTCCTTCGATTTCACCTGCTCTCGGTTTTCTCGTCGTTGCCGAAATAGATAAAGGGATATTTAGTCTATCTTTTACTATCTTTGTTACTGTAGACTTTCCTGACCCGCTGGGTCCTGATACTATAATAAGTTTACCTTTCATATATCCTGACCGCCTTTAACAGATACTTTTCCTGATTATTTTACTATTTATCGTAGCTTAAATAATCACTTTCTTTTTATTTTGTGTATTTTAATTATTATTCTGCTCTATTCTTTGAATAAGTGTTTCCACATTGACTGCGGAAAGGATGATAAAACCGTTATCCATTATTATTATTGCTCTCGTTTTTCTTCCTGCGGTAGCATCTATTAATGAATCACGATTTTTCGCATCCTCTCTCAATCTCCTTGCCGGAGCTGTGTCCGGAACTATTATACTTATAACATGTTCATCAATAACAAAATTATTAAATCCTATATTTAAAGTTTTCATATTATTCCTCTATAACCCGAGCTTCTTCCATAACTTCTATCTCCTCATCTTTAGGCAGATTGGGAATATTATTCTTCTGATTTTTCAGCTCAACTTTTATGTTCTTATAGTCTTTAAATCCTGTTCCTCCCGGTATTTTCTTACCTATAATGACATTTTCCTTTAATCCTTCCAGTCTATCAATTTTTCCTTCTATAGCAGCATTTGCAAGGACTTTTGTTGTTTCTTGGAATGATGAAGCTGAAATAAAGCTTTCCGTATTTACAGCCGCTTTTGTTATTCCCTGTATTATTGGCTCATAAGTCGCAGGAGTTTTGCCTTTTTCAGTAAGTATCTTATTTTCTCTTTCCACAGTTTTTCTGTCGATTAATTCATCTTCAAGGAATAATGAATCTCCTGCTTCTTTTATTTTTACTTTCTGGAACATCTGTTTTACTATTATTTCAATGTGTTTGTCATTTATCGGAACTCCCTGTTCTCTATATACCTGTTGTACCGATTCCAAAATAAACTGTTGAGCCGCTACAAGACCTTTTATTTTCAGTATATCATGTGGCGATACAGGTCCGTCGGTAATCTTTGCTCCTTTTTCTATAAGCATTTCATTTGTTACAACAAGATGTTCTCCCACAGGAACAGTGTATTCTTTTATCATTTTTCCTGTTTCAGGATCCTCTATAATAATGAGTCTCATACCTTTTTTCTTTTTATCCGAGAAAATTACCCGTCCTGAAACTTCGGATAATGTTGCTTTCCCTTTTGGATTACGGGCTTCAAATAATTCCTGAACCCTTGGAAGACCTCCTGTAATGTCTTTATTTCCTTCTCCTGTTTTCAGAATTTTTGTAATTATTTGACCTTTTTTGACAACTTCTCCCTCTTTTACCATTAAATAAGCTCCATAAGGTATACTGTATTCTGCAACTTTTTTATTTTTATTGTAAATTATAATTCTCGGATTTACATCACTGCTTTCAACAGGTTTTATAGCTATTCTTTCAGTAACTCCATATTTGATATCTATATTTTCTCTTACATAAATATCTCTAAATTCTACTTTTCCTGCTTCGGAAGTAATTATAGGTACTTGATACGGGTCAAACTCCACTAAGATCTGACCTTTTTTCACACTTTCTCCGTCTTTTACTTTCAATATCGATCCTGACGGAACTTCATATCTATGTTTTCCAATGATTAATCTTCCCGTTTGAGAAACGACTATTTCTACTCCTTTTTCATTTTCAAGGGTTGTAATATCTTTAAATTTTACTTTTCCTGATATGTCCGCTTTATAATCCGACTGTACCGAAGCTGCCGTAGCAACTCCCCCTGTATGGAATGTACGCATTGTAAGCTGCGTTCCCGGCTCTCCTATAGATTGGGCAGCTACGACACCTACTGCTTCTCCTTTGAGTATCTCTTTATGGTTGGATAAATCTATTCCATAACATTTTTTACATACACCTTTTTCAAGTTTACATGTAAGCGGTGTTCTTATTTTTACTTCTCTAATATCAAGCTCTTCTATCTTTTTAATCAGATCTTCCATTATCAGGGTATTTCTCGGAGCTATAACCTCTCCTTCATAGACAAGGTCTTCGGCAAGAGTTCTTCCGTATATTCTCTCACTTAATTTTTCAATTACATTTCCTGCGTCAACCAAATCTGAAACTACTATTCCGTCTTCACAGCCACAATCATCATGATTTACTATGACTTCATGCGAAATATCTACAAGTCTACGAGTCAAGTATCCTGAATCGGCAGTTCTTAAGGCTGTATCCGCCAGACCTTTTCTCGCTCCGTGAGATGACATAAAGAATTCCAGTATATTCAGACCTTCTCTAAAGTTAGCTTTTATCGGTATCTCTATAATACGTCCCTGAGTATCGGCCATAAGTCCTCTCATTCCCCCGAGCTGTCTCATCTGAGCTACAGACCCTCTGGCACCTGAGTTCGCCATCATATATACAGGGTTAAACTCATCAAGATTATCCATCATCTCATGAGTTACCTTATCTACGGCTTCAGACCATATTGCTACCGTTCTTCTATATCTTTCAGCGTCTATTATTTCCCCTGATTTGTACTGTTCTTCCACTTCGGCAACATCATTTTCGGCTTTTTCCAAAATTGCTTTTTTAGCCACAGGGATTTCGAGGTCTTCTATTCCCACAGTGATACCTGCTATAGTTCCGTAATGATAACCGAAATTTTTGATTTTATCTATCAGTTCGGATGTCTTTTCAAAACCGAATTTTTTGTATAAGTCCGCAATTAATTTTCCTAATTCGCCCTTACCGAAAGTTTTTGAATAATCCCTTACTTCTTTTGGAAGCATAGTATTGAACATAAGTCTACCTGGAGTAGTTTCTATAAGCTCTTCATCAATTCTCACTTTTACAAGGGCATGAGTACCTACCTGCTTGGACTGGTGTGCAGTAATAAGCTGGTTTTTATTGGAGAACATTTTACCTTCCCCTTTTTCTCCGTGTCTTTCCTTAGTCATATAATAACATCCCATAACCATATCCTGAGAAGGCACTGCAATAGGTCTACCGCTCGAAGGAGCCAATATGTTGTTAGTTGCGAGCATTAAAAGTTTTGCTTCCATTTGAGCCTCGTTAGATAACACAAGGTGAACAGCCATTTGGTCGCCGTCAAAGTCAGCATTGAATGCCGAACATACTAACGGATGCAGCCTTATAGCTTTTCCCTCTATCAGTATCGGTTCAAATGCCTGTATTGAAAGTCTGTGCAATGTCGGAGCACGGTTTAACAGTACAGGGTGATTTTTTATGATTTCTTCGATTAATTCCCATACACTTTCGTCTTCTTCTTCAACCATTTTTTTAGCCGTTTTTATGTTCGTAGCCAATTCTCTTTTGACAAGTTCTCTCATCAAAAACGGTTTATACAGCTCAAGAGCCATTTTTTTAGGAAGTCCGCACTGGTTCATTTTCAGACTTGGTCCTACGACGATAACTGACCTTCCTGAGTAATCGACCCTTTTTCCTAAAAGATTTTGTCTAAATCTTCCCTGTTTTCCTTTAAGCATATCCGACAAAGATTTCAGCTCTCTATTATTCTGCGTAACTACAGGTTTTCCTCTTCTACCGTTATCTATAAGTGCGTCAACTGCTTCCTGTAACATTCTTTTTTCATTTTTTATTACTATTTCAGGAGCTTTTATTGACATAAGTTTTTGTAATCTTATATTTCTGTTGATAACTCTTCTGTACAAATCATTCAAATCCGATGTGGCAAATCTTCCTCCGTCCAGTTGTACCATAGGTCTCAAATCAGCAGGTATGACAGGCAATACTGTCAGTATCATCCATTCAGGTCTGTTTCCCGCCAATATCAAATCTCTTACTATTTTCAATCTTTTTATTATTTTTTTTCTTTTCTGGGAAGAATTTACAACTTCCATTTCCTTTTCAAGTTCTTTTTCAAGCTCTCTCAAATCTATTTCTTCCAGTAATTTCAATACTCCTTCTGCACCCATTTTCGCAGTAAATCCGTCTTTATACTGGCTTTCATACATTTTGTATTCTCTATCAGTCAAAATTTGCCCTTTTTCAAGGTCTGTTTCTCCTTTATCAGTTACGATATATCTTGAAAAATATAAAACCGATTCGAGTTCTTTCGTACTTATACCCAATAAAAGACTCATTTTATTTGGAGTACCTTTGGAATACCAAATATGTGCAATAGGTGTAGCAAGTTTAATATGACCCATTCTTTCTCTTCTTACTTTGGAAGTAGTAACTTCCACTCCACATTTTTCGCAGGTCATACCTTTGTATCTCATTCTTTTATATTTTCCACACGAACATTCGTAATCTTTAGACGGTCCGAATATCCTTTCACAGAATAATCCGTCCATTTCAGGTTTCAATGTTCTGTAGTTTATCGTTTCAGCTTTTGTTATTTCACCGTAAGACCATTCTAAAATCTTTTCAGGTGATGCTAATTTAATTTGAATACTGTCAAAATCTCTTATACTCATTAATAAGAGCCTCCTCAATACATTTATTTCAGTTTTTGAAAAACTGGCAAAAACATTTAGTCAAATTATAATTCCGTATTTTTATCCAATTCTATAGCTTCTCCCTCTTTATCATAGAGAGTTACGTCCAATCCTAAGGACTGAAATTCTTTAATCAATACTCTGAATGATTCAGGTGCATCTGCTTCAGGCATCGCCTGACCTTTTACTATAGCTTCATATGTTTTAGTTCTTCCGCTTATATCGTCAGATTTTACCGTAAGCATTTCCTGTAGTATATTTGACGCTCCGTATGCTTCAAGAGCCCAGACTTCCATTTCTCCAAGTCTTTGTCCTCCAAACTGGGCTTTTCCTCCTAACGGCTGTTGAGTTACAAGTGAATATGGTCCTATTGCCCTTGCGTGCATCTTATCTTCAACAAGGTGATGAAGTTTCAACATATACATTCTTCCTACGGTTACAGGATTATCAAAAGGCTCTCCTGTTCTACCGTCGATTAATTTTACTTTACCCGTTCTGCTGTAACCTGCTTCTTCAAGGAAGTCTTTTACGTCTTCTTCCTTTGCTCCGTCAAATACAGGTGTAGCGATATATTTCTGTATATCTCCTATGGCAAGCCCCAAGTGAACTTCCAGTACTTGTCCTATGTTCATACGCGAAGGCACTCCTAACGGATTAAGACATACATCTATTGGAGTTCCGTCTTCCAAATGCGGCATATCTTCAATAGGCAATACTCTTGAAACGACACCTTTATTTCCATGTCTTCCTGACATTTTATCGCCGACCATTATTTTTCTTTTTTCTGCTATATACACTCTAACAAGTTTATTTACTCCTGCCTTTAAATCATCTCCATTTTCTTTGGAAAGCACTAACACATCTACAACCGTACCTTTTACTCCATGAGGCAGTCTAAGTGAAGTATCTCTTACATCTTTTGCTTTTTCTCCGAAAATAGCTCTTAACAGTTTTTCTTCCGCAGGCGGTTCACTTTCTCCTTTAGGTGTTACTTTTCCTACGAGTATATCATCAGGAGTTACGTGAGCTCCTATTCTTATAATTCCGTTTTCATCAAGATTTCTCAATGATTCTTCGGATACATTAGGTATTTCTCTTGTTATTTCCTCATCGCCAAGTTTTGTAGTTCTTGCTTCAATATCAAATTCTTCTATATGTAACGAAGTAAATACATCATCTTTTCTCAGTCTTTCGGATATTAAAATTGCGTCCTCGAAATTATATCCTTCCCAAGGCATAAATGCCAACAGTATATTTTTCCCTAATGCAAGGTCTCCTCCCGCAGTCGACGGTCCGTCAGCAATTATATCTCCTTTTTTCACTTTTTCTCCTACATCTGTAATAGGTTTCTGATGCAGACACATTGACTGGTTGGATTTTTCAAAGTTCAATAATCTGTGAACATATTCTTTACCTGTCTTGTCAGTTATTATTATTTTATTCGCATCGACATATGTTATTTTTCCACTTGCTTTTGCTGTTATTACTGCTCCCGAGTCTATCGCAACTTTTCTTTCAAGCCCTGTTCCTACAAAAGGAGCTTCCGTTTTCAGTAAAGGTACCGCCTGACGTTGCATATTCGACCCCATTAACGCCCTGTTGGCGTCATCGTGTTCAAGGAAAGGTATCAGTCCCGCAGATACTGATACAAGCTGTTTAGGAGATACATCCAGTAAATCAACTTTGGATTTATCAATGTGTACTATTTCTTCACCATATCTGCATACAACTTCATCAGTGAGGAAGTTTCCGTCTTCATCTATAAGAGAGTCTCCCTGTGCTATAAACAGTCCTTCTTCTTCATCTGCTCCAAGATATTCTATGTCATTAAAATTCGCTTTTCCGTTTTTGATTTTTACAAATGGAGTTTCTATAAATCCATATTTATTAACTTTTCCATAAGTAGACAACGAACCTATCAATCCTATATTCGGTCCTTCCGGCGTTTCTATAGGACAAATTCTTCCATAGTGGGAATTATGGACATCCCGCACTTCAAATCCTGCCCTTTCCCTTGAAAGTCCTCCGGGACCGAGAGCAGATATTCTTCTTTTATGTGTCAGTTCTGCAAGAGGATTTGACTGGTCCATAAACTGGGACAGCTGTCCGCTTCCAAAAAATTCCAAAATTAGAGCATTTAAAGGTTTCGTATTTAAAAGACTTTGCGGTGTCAATGTAGTAATATCCTGTATAGTCATTTTTTCTTTGACCATTTTAGCCATTTTCAGCATACCGCCTTTTACTTGTATAGAAAGAAGTTCTCCAACTCCTCTTACCCTTCTGTTTGAAAGATTATCAATATCATCTGTATATCCTTCTCCGTTTACAAGATTTCTGACATAATTTATTGTCTGTAATACATCTTCTTTAGTCAGTATAATTTCATCTTCAGGTAAATCAAGTTTGAGCCTTTTATTTATTTTATATCTTCCTACATTTGCCAAATCATATCTTTGCGGATTAAAAAACATCTGTTTAACGAGAGATCTTGCACTTTCTACAGTTACCAAATCTCCCGGTCTTAATTTTTTGAATACTTCTATAACTGCTTCATCATTTGTTTTTGTGCTGTCATGAATAAGAGAATTAGCTATTATTCTGTCTTCAGGTTTTACTTCCCAAATTTGAATTTTTTCAACTTTATTTTCGATTAATTTTTCAATCACTATATTGTCTATAAGTTCTTCCGCTTCAACAACAAACTCTCCCGTATCTTCGTCAAGAATATCTTCTTTATTGAAACTTCCTTCAAGTCTGCTTCTCAGTACATCTTCAAGTTCTTCATTCTTATATTTTTTATATAGAGATTTCAAATCCACTTCTTTTGCTTCAAAAAAATGTTCCATTATTTCAGCGTTATTATTGAAAAAATCAACAGCTTTCAAAAATACTGTGGATAATACTTTCTTTCTTCTATCAATTTTTACATTCAAAATATCATTTTTATCAGTTTCAAATTCCAGCCATGTTCCTTTATAAGGAATTATTTTACCAATAAACACATCTTTACCGGTTTGAATGTTTAACTCTTTATTAAATGTAACACCCGGTGATCTATGCAATTGTGAAACAACAACTCTTTCAGCTCCGTTAATTACAAACGTTGCCTGCTCGGTCATTAAAGGTATATCTCCGAAATGTACTAATGTTTCCTGTATTTCCTGTGTTTTTTTATTAGTCAGTTTCAATCTTACTTTTAATTGTCCCGAATAAGTTTTTCCTCTTTTTTTACATTCCAGTTCATCATTCAGAGGCTCGTCGTTATCATGTATCTCATACCATAAATACTCCAGCTTTAATAAACCGTTACTCGATTCAATCGGAAAAATTTCATTGAAAATCCCTTCCAATCCTTTATTTTCTCTCTTTTGAGGCAAAGCTTTAGCCTGCAAAAAATCTTCATAAGAATTTATCTGAAATTCCAAGAAATGAGGCATTTCTCCTCTATCTACTATTTTTCCGAAACTATATCTTTCAATAAGTTTGTTCATTTAAAAAATTCCTCCCTATATCAAAGAACATATTCTTTCATTGAAATTAATTTAATTTAAATTCTAAAAATTAATACAAAAAAGAATAAATTCTGTCATCTCATACACCTTAAAAACAAAGGCTTACAGCCTTTTCTGTTACTTTATTGGATTTTATAGTGGAAAAAGACACTCTCTCTAAAAGAGTGTCTTTACTATAAATTGTTTTTATTACTATTTCAGTTCTACAGTTGCTCCTGCACCTTCCAATTGTGCTTTTAATGCTTCAGCTTCATCTTTAGGTACACCTTCTTTAATAGCTTTTCCTCCGGCTTCAACTAATTCTTTAGCTTCTTTCAATCCTAATCCTGTAATTCCTCTAACTTCTTTAATTACTGCTAATTTTGCTGCTCCTGCTGATACAAGAATTACATCAAATTCTGATTTTTCTTCAGCTGCTCCTGCTCCTCCTGCTACAGCTCCTCCTGCTACAGCTACAGGCTGTGCAGAAACACCGAATGTTTCTTCAATAGCTTCTACTACTTCTTTTAATTCCAATACAGTCATATTTTTTAAATCTTCTATAAATTGCTCTTTATTAAATGCCATTATTTCTATCCTCCTAATTTATATTTTAAATATTTTTCAAATTTATTCTGAAACTTTCGCTGTTTTATTCAGCTTTTGCTTCTAACGGTTCCCCTGCTCCAACTTTATCCGCTAAGTTTGATAATCCTACGGCTAACATTCTTACAGGAGACAACAATCCGTATGCTATTTGACCTAACAATTCGTCTCTTGAAGGTAATTTAGCCAATGCTTCAACAGTATTTGTATCAACTCTGTCTCCGCTTAACATACCGCCTTTAATGACTAATTTGTCTTTCAGTTTTTTCCCGAAATCAAATACTAATTTGGATGGTGCCACTCCGTCTTCATATCCTATTGCGAAAGATGTAGTACCTTCCAATAAATCATCAAAGTTAGTATCAATACCTACTGATTTTAAAGCTATTTTCATAAGTCTGTTTTTTGCAACAAAATACTCAACTCCTGACTCCCTAGCCTGTTTTCTCAATTCAGTATCTTCGTTTACGCTGATTCCTCTATAATCAACAAAAACCATTGCTTTAGCATCTTTTAATTTAGCAGTCAGTTCTTCTACTGCCTTTATTTTTGATTGTGCCGGCAATTTATTCACCTCCTCATATTAAAAACCTCTGAAACAAAAACAATAAGCCCAGAGGTATATATCTAACGAACGTGTAATTTTTATAATTATCATATTATCATTGATTATTTACCTCGGTAGGGTTTATAGAACAAGTCTACCTACTGTCTTTGGTTATATATTCAAAAATATTTTGAAACTATTTTTATTTTTCAACAAAGCATTATAACTTACTTTTTTTAAAAAGTCAAGCATTTTGGAAAATAAACTTTTTATTTTAAAATTTATTTTTATTCTAATTTTTTATTCCATTTTTTTGCTTTTCAAGTATTTTAATTAAGCATTTTATTTTACTGCAAAACTTCCTGCCAATAATGGATCAATTTTGATTCCAGGTCCCATAGTCAGCGATATAGCCACTGTTCTTAAATATTGACCTTTGGAAGCAGCAGGTTTTAATTTTATTATCTGGTCTAAAGCTACTTTGAAATTATCAATAATAGCCTGTTTATCAAAATTCACTTTACCTATTGGCAAATGAATTGACCCTAATTTATCTACTTTAAATGCTACTTTACCTTTTTTAAATTCTTCCACTGTTTTTTCAACATCAGTTGTAACAGTACCTGATTTAGGGTTAGGCATCAATCCTTTAGTTCCTAAAGTTTTTCCTAATTTTCCTAATTTAGGCATCATATCAGGTGTTGCTATTACTAAATCAAAATCCAGCCATCCGCCTTGAATTTTTGAAATATATTCATCATCGCCTGCATAATCTGCTCCGGCATTCAATGCTTTTTGTATATTTTCTCCTGAAGTGATTACTAATATTTTTATACTTTTTCCTGTTCCATGAGGCAATACAACTGTTCCTCTTACCTGCTGGTCAGCATGTCTTGGATCTACACCAAGTCTTATTGCTAATTCTACAGTCTCCACAAATTTAGCACTTTTAGTATCAAAAACTAAATCTAATGCTTCCTCCGGAGTATATATCTTCATTTTGTCCACTTTTTGAGAGATATCATTATATCTTTTTCCTCTTTTTGCCATTTATTATTTCCTCCTCTGTGGTCATTGGTTTT
>NZ_DBHIXS010000019.1:0-23034 GCF_057270515.1 Pseudoleptotrichia sp.
CGATAAAGGCAAAATCGGACGGAAAAGACTACAGCAGTAGAGATTTTGGAGAACATGTTGGGGATACTGGCGGAGCTTGTTCGGGAAAAATGTTAAAAAGTTGTATAAAATATAATAATCAGTTTGTAGACAAAGTTAATAAAGTAGATCAGCAAGGAGCTTTGCGTTCGATAAGTTTTATTGCGGATTTTACTACACTTGGGACACCGAAAGGAATAATAGAAGGAATAACAGGGAAAGACTTATTGACAGGAGAGGAATTAAATTTATTATCAAGAGTTTTGGGCTTACTTCCACTTGTGAAATATACATATAAAGGAGCAAAAATAGGATTAAAACTCTTAAAGACTACAGAAAAAGCAGAATTAGTATTAGATGACGGAACTAAGATAGTTTTAAAGTCAGATGAAGTAGCCAAATTTGCAAAAGGTGCTAAAAATTCTGGAAAGAATATTGAAAATGTTACTGAAAATGTCGTGAAAGATATTACTAAAAATCATAGAAATCTTGAAGAAGGGGCTGTCAAAGTTCAAAAATTATCTGAAAAAATAAAAGATATGTTGAAAAGTAATAAAAAAATCATAGAAGTTACTAAAAATGGACAAAAAATGTTTTATGATACAAAAACAAAATTATATTTTTATGCTGATAAATTTCATACATATTTAGAATATGAAGTATTTGACCAAACTGGAAAACATTTAGGAGTGATTAAAGGTGAAGATATAATAAAAAATTCTGGGAATGTAAATAAGTCAATGATTAATACGGCTAAAGTAGTAAATGGTAGAAGAATAAACGTAAAATGATAGAAGGGACTAAAAAATGAAAAGGTTAATACAATATTATGATGAAGATTTTAATTTGACCTATAATAGATATAAAATTTCTTGGATGTTAAATTTGGAAATTATAGATGAAGATACAAAAATACAAAGATTATATCAAATATCAACAAAAACACTACAGGAATGTGTTATACATAAGGGCAAAAATGTGGGAGGAAATTATTATAAAATTAAAAAAAGTCAAAATTATAATATAGTTGAAAATGCTTTTGTTAATGATAATAAAAACGTTGGAATGACTGTAAGAACAGACTACGATTTATTAGAAATTTATGCTAGAGATAAAAATGGTAATTATGAAGGCGTAAATAGTATATATGAATTTAACGGAAAAAAAATTTCAGAAAAATTATGGTATAATGATGAACTCATAAAAAGTTTTCGTAAATATAAAAATGGAAATTTAGCTGAACAAAAAATATCTGACGGTGAAATACAAGAAATTACACAATACTACCCTAATGGTGAATTATATGTTTTTGGAAAATGTAAAAAAATATATGACAATTATTATTTAAAATATAGGCGAGAAGGGTTATGGAAATTCTATATTTTAAATCAGGGATATGAACTAAGAAATTATAAAAATGGTAAATTAAATGGAATTTATGAAATACAGGATTTAAAGGGAAAGACAATTTATAAAAAAAAGATAAAATATGAATTGGGCAGATATTTTTTAAAAAGATTAGATTTGCAAGGAAATATTTATAAAACAAGGGTTGTTAATGGAGAACTTAATTATTATAATGACAGAAGAAATGATTTGATAGACTTTGATGATTATTGGTATTAGGAGAACTCAAATGAATGAAAAAAAAATAATAGAATTTTTAGATGAAAGATTAAATACTGTAAATAAAGAGGAAAAAGCTATTTATAGAAGAGAAAGTTTTATTTACAAAATAAAAACAGATAAAGCTAAAAATGAGATTAGAATACAAGAGTTGTATTCTATAAAAAATAAAAGATTAGTTGAAAGAAATACTGTTATTAATGGAAAACTTTATGGAATAAGGGAAATTTATGATGAAAATGGATATATTTTTTTAAGAGGTGCATATTTAGAAGGGAAAAAAATAGGATTGTGGCATGAATATGAAAATGGAAAAATAAAGATAAAGATTTCTTTTGATGAGAAAGAAAGATTTTGTGGTTTATACAAAGAATATTATCAAAATGGACAATTAAAAGAAGAAAGTGTTTATATAAAAGGTGAATTAATAAAGAAAATTAAAGAATATTAAGTACTTTTACTTTCAGATAATTGTTTAGTGAGAACTAAAGAAACTTGTGGTTGAGCAGAAGAAAGATATTTCGAGCTTAGCAAATGAGAATTAGGAGTAGTAGGATAACTTCCTCCATTATTTTTAATAACAAAGGTTTTAATAGGATTAGAGAAAATCAAAAACTTTATAGCAGGAATGAACTTTAATCGGGAAAAGCAAGATAAATTTGAAAATGGTAGGTTAAAGATGAAAAATGAGATTTATAAATTAAAAATATATCATCCTGTATACGATATGATAGAGTATGAAAAAGTCTATAATGAGATCAAAAAAAACTTTAAGATATACAAAGTAGAAAAATTTTCAGAAGGAGAAACTATTGGATTAATAAAAGATAATAATGGAGATATTATGTTTTGTTTTCAATACTGTTATCTTGGAATAAAACCCAAGTTGTTAACGTTTTTAAAAACAGGAATATTCTTTTTAGGAGTTTCATTTAGAGTATTAATTATAGATATTAAAACAGGAAAAGTAATTCAAGTAATTCCTAAGAACGACTATAGTGCTTTTTTTGATTTTTTAAAAATTAAAGATAAAATTATAATTTTGTTTGAATTAGAGATGTATGCTATAAATTTCAAGGGAGATATTATATGGCAGAATGATTTTTCGGATATTATTGTAGACTGGGATATAAAAAATGATATTCTTAATATAGAAACAGATGACAATTTAAATACTTATTATTCAATAGAGAATGGGAGAATGATTAAATAGATTTATTAGAGTTTCCCCGCATTTTCGAGTAATTGCTTAGCGAGAAATTGAGTAGACTTGTAATTGAACAGAAGAAAGATATTTCGAGCTTAGCAAACGAGAAGCGGGGCAGGGGGGTAGAAGGAAGCAGTAGAGTTAAACAATAGTTACCATTCGAGTTCAAAAGGGTTTGGAATAGGAGCAAATACATCATTTGGAGCAGACGGTAAAGTAAAAGGAACGACAGTAAATGTATCAGCGAATAAAAGTAACTCAAACAAGGAAGAAACAATATACTACAACAGAAACTTCAATAATGTAGACAAAATCCACAACAACACAAAGAATATGAGATTAATAGACTTTAATCAGACAAGTGGAAAACATAAATCAAGAGGCTGTAAAGTTACATAACATATATTGACAAACAGTTAAAAAAATAATATTATATACAAAATGACTTTTCAGTCATTATAAAAAGATGAAAGGAAAATAATTATATAAAATGTATAAAATAATATTACTGGACATAGATGATACATTATTTGATTATTCTAAAACTGCGAGTTATGCTATAAAAAAGGTTTTCGAGGATTTTAGATATTTTGATAAAGATAATGTAAGTGAATTTGAGGAAATAAAAAAAGAATACAATACTATAAACTATTTATTATGGAGAAAACTCGAAATAGGAGAAATCGATATGGACACATTGAAAATTGAAAGATTTAAAATGCTGTTTGAAAAAATGAAAATGGATTATAATATTAAAGATTTCAGCAGACAATATTTAAAGAGAATGGGAGAAGGAGCATTTTTATTTGAAGGAGCTGAAAAATTGTGCGAATATTTATATAAAAAATATAAACTGGGGATAATAACAAACGGTATGAAGGAGGTTCAATATTCGAGAGTAAATAATTCGACAATTGGAAAATATATAGATAAAATAATAGTTTCCGATGATGTGGGGATAAGTAAGCCGAATGCCGAAATTTTTGAATATGCACTGAAAGAAATGGGACATAACAATAAAAAAGATGTGATAATGGTTGGAGATTCTCTTACGGCTGACATACAGGGAGGAATCAATTTTGGAATAGATACTTGCTGGGTAAATCTGAAAAATAAAGAAGCTGACGAAAAGATAAAGCCGAAATATGCGGTTACGAGATTAGAAGAAATATACGATATATTATAAGGATATGGTAAGAATATGGGAAAAATGAAAAAAAATATGATAAAAATAAGAAAAATAGCATATATAATTTTTTTATTAATTTCAGTCGGAAATTTAGGATATTCGGAAATTAACAATGAAAACACTGTCATAAATGAAAATAATATTATAAATGATAAAAATATTATAAAAGAAAGTCAGGAAAAAAAAGATAAGAATGTTCAGACTAAAAATGTCCAGACTAAAAAAATGGAAAAGATTAGAAAAGAACAGACAGAGAATATTGATAAGCCAATTAAAAATAACGAAGATAAACATATAGGACTGGTTCTCAGCGGAGGAACAGCAAAAGGACTGGCTCATATAGGCATACTGAAAGTACTGGAAGAAGAAAAAGTTCCGATAGAATATGTAACAGGGACAAGTATGGGGAGTATTATAGGCGGGTTATACAGTATAGGCTACACTCCCGAAGAAATAGAAAAAATTGCAATGGAAATGGACTGGCTTTCTCTTTTTAATGATAAAATAGAGAGAAAAGATAAAGGAATAACAAGAAATATGATAGAAGATACAAATACAATGGTTCTTCCTGTAGAAAAATTTATTCCTAAAATCCCTTCAGGAGCAGTGGGAGGGAAAAGTGCGAGTCAAAAATTGAATGAACTTTTTTATGGTGTGGAAAATATAAATAATTTTAAGAATTTTCCTAAAAAATTTGCTTTGGTAGCTACAGACCTGAATACAGGGGAAGGGGTTATGATAGACAAAGGCTCCATTGCCACAGCCATAAGGTCAAGTCTGTCATTGCCGTCAGTTTTTAATCCTGTACAGGACGGAGATAGACTTTACGTGGACGGTGGTGTTGTGAGAAATCTTCCTGTCCAGGATGTGAAAGTTCTTGGAGCCGATTATACTATAGGTGTAAATGTGGGAGAAGGATTTTCCAAGAGAGATGTTCAAAAGCTGAACATAATAGATGTGGTGTCTGATTCGATGACCATTGCAGGACGTCAGGAAGTTGAAAGACAAATAAGAATGCTTGACTTATATATGGCACCTGACCTTGAAAAAATAGAGTCTTATGATTTTCATAAAATAAAAGAAATAATTGCGGCAGGTGAAAAAGTAGCGAGAAATAACATAGAAAGCATAAGAAAATTAAGTAATCCTGTAAGATATGCAGAACTGGAAGAAAAAAGAAAAGAATTTAGAAAAAACTGGAAAGACGAATATATAATAAAAAATGTTGAAATAAGAGGAAACAAAAAATATAAAAGAGCATATTTTGAGAGATACGTTCCGAAAAGCCTTGGAAAAATGAATAGAAAAGATATGGAAAAAATTACCAATGATTTATATAAAAATGGAGATTTTTCTACAGTTTATTATGAAGTGAAAAATAATGAAACATTAATCATTAATGTTCAGGAAAAAGCGGGAGAATATCTGACTTTTTCAGGAAATGCCAATAATGAAGATTTAGCAACTACAAATATAGGAATTCAGGGAAACAGAATAATAAATAATATAGACACGAGATATATTTTAAAAGGAACTATTGCGAATGAATACGGCATAAACGGAACAGGAATAATGTCCATGGGAAAAGATAACAGAATTCTGCTCTTAGGAAGATTTGATTTTAAAAAAGACATTATAAAAAATCAATATTCCGGAGAAAATAAATATGAGTTCAATAACAGAAGATTTAAGACAAGTATAGGAATAGGAATGGAACTGAGCAGAAATACACTTTTTCTTTTGAGTGGGGGATATCAGATTTCCCATGTTAAAGGAAATCCTGACGACAGCTTAAACTCAAAATACAAATTCCCATATATTGAAGTTTCGATTACCCAAGACAATAGAGATTCGATAATGTTTCCTACAAACGGAACATATCTGAAAGCCGAGTATACAAAGGCAAATTCTCGGGAAGCCAAATTTGATGCTTTATATGCCAAAGGAGAGATAAACATTCCTTTAGGAGAAAAAGTAACATTTACACCGAGTGTAGCATACATCACGAGCAATGGAGAAAAAATTCCTGAAACATACAGACCTAAGCTGGGCGGTTTTCAGGAAGGGGAATATTCCCTTGAATTTGCAGGACTTCCGACAGATAGATTAAGGGGAAACAGTATATTTGTGGGGAAATTAAACCTTCAATATCAGCTTTCAAGGATTATATTCATAGGAGCCAATGTTTCTTTAGCGACTATTTCGGATAAAAGTTTCAGTTTTGGAAAAGAAAGGAAAGAGAGTTACGGAATAGGTTTCGGAGTGAGAACACCTTTGGGACCGGGATATTTTGGGGTAGCAAAAACACAGGGAGAGAGTATAAAATATTTTCTGAATTTCGGTTATCAGCCAAAAGCATTTAACGAAAATTAATTTTAAATAATAAATAATAAAAGGAGATAGAATGGAAAATAAAAAAGATATAAGAAAGGCACTTTTAGTTTATAATCCAAAATCCGGAAATGCAGATATGATATTAAATAATTTTGATTTGATAACATCAAAATTTCTGGAAAATAAAATAACACTTACTCTTTACAGTATCAACAGAAAATATGACCGACTGACAGAAGTCCTGAAAAATGAAAAATATGATATTTTAATTTTATCGGGAGGAGACGGAACATTGAGCCGAAGTTTGAGCCAGTTATATAATGAAAGTATTGAATTTCCCGATGTTGCCATTTTTCCTACAGGAACTTCCAACGATTTGGCAAGATCATTGAATTTGGGAGAAAATATAGACGAATGGATAGAAAATGTCATCAATGGAAGTGCCAAGCCTGTGGATTTCGGACTGATAAATGATAAAACAATATTTTTGTCATCCTATGCGGGAGGGCTTTTTACGAAAATATCTTACAGTACGGACAAAAATCTCAAGAAAGCTATAGGAAAAGCTGCTTACCATATAACAGGGCTTGGAGAACTGACAAATATAAAAAAATTTGATTTGAATATTACCCTTGATACAGGAGAAATCATATCTGAAAAAGCTATATTATATATGATTTTAAACGGAAAAAGTGTGGGAGGTTTTGACGGTGTGATTGATAATGCCGATGTCAGCGACGGTATGATGAATATTATCATTGTCAAAAATATAGACAATCCTTTTGATATACCTCAAATTTTACTTGACCTTATAAATAGCAATCTTATCAATAATGATTATGTGAGAACCGTTACCGCTGAAAGTTGTGTAATCGAAAAAATAAACGAAGAAATAGGTATAAGTATAGACGGAGAAGAAGGGGATAATGAAAGGGTAGAGGTCAAATTTATTGGAGATAAATTAAAAATTTTTAGAAAGTAGAAGAAGTTTTCCTGTACTCGAAAAACCCGAAAAATTTTAGAAAATTTGAATACGAAATAATAAAGTAAAAATTTTGAAGAATATACAAGTAATTTTTGTTTTATTTACAGAATATATATAAATAATCAAAATTATGAATATAAAAAAATAAATTTATTAATATTTAGATATTGAAAAAAACTGAAAATGTGGTATAAATATAGTATAATGTTTAGAGTATGAAAGAAATTTTAAAAAATTTAGTTGGAGGGTATAAGTTATGAACGGATATTTAAGTTTAGTGTTACACGCACATTTACCTTATGTGAGACATCCTGAGTATAGTGAGTTTTTAGAGGAAGACTGGCTGTATGAAGCTATTACCGAAACATACATTCCTCTTTTAGTAATGTTTGAAAATCTGACAAAAGATAAAATTCCTTGGAATTTAACTATGACTATGTCAGGAACTCTTGTAAATATGCTGAATGACGAGCTTTTAAGAGAAAGATATATCAGACATATGGATAAACTGATAAAATTCTGCGAGCTGGAAGTGGAAAGACTGAAAGAATATCCCGATATGATTAAAGTCGCAAATCATAACTTATGGTTTAATAAAAGAGCCAAGTCAGTATATGAAGAAAAATATAATAAAGATTTAGTCGGAGCATTCAGGAAATTTCAGGATGAAGGAAATCTTGAAATAATACCCGTTACTGCAACACATGGATTTTTACCATTGATGAAAGATTATCCGGAAGCTGTAAATGCACAAATTTATATGGCAAAAAAAGATTATCGGAAAAATTTTAACAGAGACCCTAAAGGAATATGGCTTGCAGAATGTGCATATTATCCTGAACAGGATAAATTCCTTGAAAAACACGGTATAAGATATTTTATTGTAGATGCCCACGGAATAATGCACAGTGAGCCGAGACCTGTTTACGGTATTTATTCTCCTGTTTATACTAAAAACGGAGTTGCGGCATTTGCGAGGGATTTGGAGTCTTCGGAACAGGTATGGAGTTCCGAAATAGGATATCCCGGAGACGGTGCATATAGGGAATTTCACAAGGACGCGGGATATGAACTGGACTATGAATATGTAAAGCCATATTTGCACAATGACGGCATAAGAAGAAATATGGGGGTAAAATATCACGCGATTACTGATAAGAAAGGCAGCTTTAAAGCTGTTTATGATCCTGATGTTGCTTACGGGAGAGCAAAAGAGCATGCTTATAACTTTGTCCATAACAGATCAAAGCAGATAGAATTTTTAGCTTCAAAAATGAAATACAGAAAACCTGTCGTACTCTCTCCTTATGATGCGGAATTATACGGACACTGGTGGTATGAAGGCCCTATCTTTTTGGAGTGGGTGTTCAGAGCGACAGCACAATCAAATTTTTCGACAATAACACCTTATGAATATCTCGAAAGATACCCGACTAATCAGATTGTCGATGTAAGTATGTCGAGCTGGGGGGCAAACGGATATTATGATGTATGGATAGACGGGTCAAATGATTATGTGTATAGACATCTGCACAAAGCTGCAAAGAAAATGATAGAACTCGCTAACGGACGGGAACCGAAAAATGAACTGGAATATAGGGCATTAAATCAGGCAGCAAGAGAGCTGCTTATGGCACAGACTTCCTGCTGGGAATTTATAATGTTTACAGGAACAATGGTCGGTTATGCTCATAAAAAAATAAGCGACCATATTCACAGATTATTTAAAATTTATGAAGATTTTAAAAATGATATGCTTGATGAAGCATGGATTTCTGAAATTGAATCGAGGGATAATATATTTCCTGAAATAGAATACAGGATGTATAGAAGCAGCTGGGTATAATAAAGTATTTGAAGAAGCTTAAATGTTAGATGAATTATAAAAGACAATATATACAAAAGAATAAAAATGAAGTTTCTGTTTTGATAAAGAAGCTTTATTTTTTAAATATAAATAATGGGGATAAAAATATACTAAATTTTCTCTAAAAATCGTGCTATAATATAAAAAATTATAGCTGGGATAAATATAATAATTATAAAACTCAGTATAGTTACTGGGTTTTTGTTTTGAAAAGATAAAATTTGAAAAGAGAAAAAGTTATACTAAATCAATAAAAGTACAATAAGTAAGCTATAAATGAATATTTGAAAATATTTGTTTGAAGATATTTGAATAAGAAAATTGAATTTAAGAAATAAAAATATTTAGAAAAGAGGGATTGAAATGATATATTTGGACAATGCGGCAAGTACAAAACCGAAAGAAGAAGTAATAGAAACAATAGTGGAAACAATGAAAAATAATTATGCAAATCCCGACGCAATTCATGATTTTTCTCATGAAATATTTTTAAAAATAAAAAATGCAAGAAAAACGGTAGGAAATTTTTTAGGAGTAAATCCTGAGAGAATTTATTTTACGGCAGGAGGTTCTGACGGGAATAATCTTGTCATTCAGGGAATTGTTGAGGCAAATTCAAAAACAAAAAAACATCTGATTACTACAAAAATTGAGCATCCGTCAGTATATGAAACATTCAGGAATTATCAGTCCAAAGGATTTGATGTTGATTTTCTGGATGTTGATAAAGACGGATTTATAGATTTGGAGCAGTTGAAAAATCTCGTGAGAGAAGATACAATTCTAGTGTCGATAGGAACTGTAAACAGTGAAGTAGGTTCTGTACAGAACTTGAAAGAAATAGCGAAAATTATTAGAGAAAAAAATAAGGAAACTTATTTTCATACCGACTTTGTACAGGGATTAGGATGTACAGATATAAAATTTGATAAAATACCGGTAGATGCAATAACTGTGAGCGGTCATAAAATATATGCTACTAAAGGTATCGGAGCAGTATATGTGGCTGAAAGGGTAAAACTGATAAATGTAATTCACGGATCAAATTCTGAAAACGGAATTGCAAAAAGAACAATGGCCACAGAGCTGATATTAGGGTTTGCAAAGGCTGTGGAACTGCTGAATAAAAATTATAAAAAAGATATGGAGTATTTACAAAAGCTCAAAACAAAGCTTGCAGAAAAAATAGAAAAAAATATAGACAATATAAAAATTAATTCCATATTTGATATGGAAAAATCCAGCCCGAAAGTCCTTAATGTATCATTTAAGGGAGTAAAGGGCGAAGTACTTACACATTTTTTAGGAATGAATGAGATTTATGTATCCACAGGTTCGGCCTGCTCGTCTAAAAAAGGACATAGCAGAGTTCTTACAGTTATGGGATTGAGTGAAGATGAGCTTGAAGGAGCTATAAGATTTAGTTTTTCAGTAGACAATACTCCTGAAGAAATTGATAAAGTAGTGGAAATTTTAAAAAATAGTGTGGAACGGATAAGAAAAATGAGATAAAAATTGATAAAATGTCAGAAATTTAATGAAAGGAAACAGAGAATGGATTATATGAATAAATCTCTTTTGAATTCGATAGGGCTGTCTTATGGAGAGCTGTCTTTAAAAGGGAAAAATAGGGGACAATTTGAAAAAATACTAAGAAACAGAATAAACAAGGCATTAAGCGGATATGAGTTTCAACTGAATGATGATTTGTCAAAACTGTATGTAGATATAAAAACTGAAGATATGGAAGAAATTACGGAAAAACTGAAAAAAATATTCGGAATAGTAGGGTTAAACCAATCTGCCAAAATTGAGAGAAATGACAATATTATAAAAGAAAAAGTCTTGGAAATTGCAAATTATGCTTATCAAAACGGAGCGAGAAATTTCAAGATAGCAGTAAAAAGAAGTAACAAAGGATTTGAGAAAAAATCTATGGACTATGCTAAAGAATTGGGAGCTCATATCCTTATAAACAGTCCTTTTGAAAAAGTGAAAATGCAGGATCCCGATATACTTATAAACATTGACATAAGAAAAAATGTATATATCTACACTGAAAGAATAAAGACATATGGAGGATTGCCTATAGGTTCTACAGGGAAAGGACTTGTGCTTCTTTCAGGGGGGATAGACAGTCCCGTAGCTTCATTTATGATGGCAAAAAGAGGAATGAGAATGAATTTTGTTACATTTCACAGTTTTCCGTTTACGAGCAGACAGGCCCTTGAAAAAATTAAGGAACTTACCGAAATACTATCAATTTACACAGGAAAAAGCAGACTTTATGCTATAAATATATTGAAATTACAGGAAGCAATAAACGCAAAGACAAAAAAAGAACTGGCTACAATTCTTACAAGAAGAGTAATGATGAAACTTGCGGAAAAATTGAGCCTGACAATGAGCTATCAGGCACTTGTAACGGGAGAAAGTCTTGGGCAGGTAGCCTCACAGACATTGGGAGGTCTTACGTGTACAAATGCTTCAGTGGAAAAGGTACCCGTTTTCAGACCTCTTATAGGAATGGATAAAACTGAAATAATAGAAATTGCAAAAGAAATAGGCACTTATGAGAAATCCATAGAACCTCATGAAGATTCGTGTGTAATATTTGCACCGAAACATCCTGTTACAAATCCTAAATTGGAAGATATAATAAATGAAGAAAAAAGAATTGAAAATTATGATGAATTAATGGAAGAAGTATTTGCCGAAAAAGAGTATTTTAATATAGGATAATTGAAATAATATAATATATTTATCAATGAAATGACAGGAGAATATATGAGTTTAAAATTTAATATGGCAGGTATAATAAACAGATTGAGCAGGGAAAATATAAAAAAATATATAAGAGAAGCCGTACAGATGATAAATCTTATTTACAGAAATTACAGCGACGGAGAAACTCAGATTTTGGCATGTACATTGACTTATTTTTCAATGATTGCAATATTTCCCGTTCTGGCACTTGTGCTGGGGATAACAAAAGGTTTCGGGCTGGATAAGTTGTTCATAAAAAAAGTATTTGAACTTGTGCCGCAGAATGAGGGAATGGTGAGGACTGTTCTCGATATAGCCAATAAACTTCTGGCTTCTGCTCAGGGAAGCATTCTTACGGGAGTGGGAGTCGTAATACTTATTAATTCTGCAATAAAAGTATTGATGATGCTCGAAGATTCTTTTAATAAAATATGGCATATAAATAAAAACCGTTCTATGACAAGGAGAATAGTGGATTATGTAGCAATAATATTTTTAGGGCCTATACTGCTCATACTTATAATAGCGACAAATTCTTTTGTTGTCGATAAAATGGGGACAATGTTTTTCGGAGGAACTGTCATTGTAAATATCTTTCTTCATATATTCGGTCCTTTATTCTATATATTTCTTTTCACCCTTATATTTTACATAATCCCGAATACGAATGTGAAAATGAAACCTGCCTTTATTTCGGGAATGATAACGGCAATCTTATGTTACGGTCTGAAGCTTGCCTTTACATGGTTACAGTCGTCAATAACAAAATATAATGCGATATACGGAAGTTTGGCACTGGTACCTATATTTCTTACGTGGGTACAATATATATGGGTAACGATATTATTGGGGGCTCAGATAGCTTTTTCCATACAGACTTCGGATGAATTTATGTATAATGAAAAAGTTGAAATGCCTATAAAATTGAGAAAAGAAGCGGGACTCCTCATTTTATCGCTGATAATAAGAAGATTTAAGGGGAAGGAAGAACCGTACACTTATGAAGAACTTAGTAAAAAACTCGGAGTGGAGGCCCTGTTTGTCAAAGATATATTATCGGAAATTGAAAAAATGGGTCTTGTAAATGAAGTAATAACCGATAAAAATCAGGAAGTCAAATACCAGGTGGCTTATGATCCTGAGGATTTGTCAATTGAAGATTTTATCAATAAATTTGAAGGTAAGAATGCGGATTATTATGATGATATTTTTGACAATCTGGAAAAGTCGGAAGAAGAACTTCTTGAAAGAATAAAAGAAAAAATTACGCTAAACAACGGAGAACTCATAAAAAATATAGGGAAAATCGAAATAAAATAATAATATTATATAAAAAGAGGTTGAAAAATGGAAACGGTAAACGACAGTATACAAGCACTGAAAAATCAGATAACGGGCAGTCAGATGATTATTCTGATACTAAGTGCAGCAATAGGGATACTTTGTCTTTTGATATTTATCTATCTGATGAAATCAGGAAAAAAGCAACAGGAAGAAATAATACATCTGAAAGATGAGATAGAAAAAATACTGACAGAGGGATTTGTGGCGAGTACGGAAAAAAATATAGCGGAAAATAATAAAAAATTTAATGAAATAGAAAAAACAATAACATTGAACACAAAAAATAATTTATTGCAGGGAATTACGAATTTAAATAAGGAACTTTCGGGAAATAATGAAAAACTTCTTGTCCGATTTACTGATTTTGGAACGAAATTAGGTTCGACAATGAATGAAAATAATCAGAAACTATCGGAAAATATCAATAAATTTAAAGATGAGTTTAAAAAAAGTCTAAATGACGATTTTGAAACATTAAACAGAAAAATTGAAAATAGACTTGATATGATGAATACTAAAGTTGAGGAAAGACTGTCCAAAGGTTTTGAAGAAACTACGAAAACTTTTGGGAATGTATTGGAAAGATTGAGTAAAATTGATGAAGCCCAGAAAAAAATCGAAGCATTATCAAGTAACGTAGTTTCATTACAGGATGTTCTGACCGATAAGAAAAGCAGGGGAATATTTGGAGAGGTACAGCTTTATCAAATACTTTCTTCCGTTTTTGGAGAAAAAAATGATAGAGTTTATCAGAAACAATATAAACTTTCAAATGGAACAATAGTTGATTCTATAATATTTGCTCCAAGTCCGATTGGGAAAATCGGAGTGGATTCAAAATTTCCTCTCGAAAATTATAGAAAAATGTACGACACTGAACTTACGGCGGTCGAAAGGGAAACGGCAAAAAAAGAGTTTTCCGTTAATTTAAAAAAACATATTGACGATATTTCTTCAAAATATATAATTCAAGGTGAAACTGGAGAGCAGGCTATACTGTTTTTACCTGCAGAAGCTATATTTGCGGAAATAAATGCCTATCATACGGAGATAGTCGAGTACGCTTACAGAAAAAATGTACGAATTGCATCTCCGACTACTTTAATGTCTGTTCTGACAATGCTTCAAGTAATAATGACAAATATAGAAAGGGACAAATATGCTCATGTCATTCAGGAAGAACTGATGAAACTGAATAAGGAATTTGACAGATATCAGGAAAGGTGGAATACCCTTGAGAGGGATATTGAAAAAGTAAGCAAAGATGTAAAAAATATAACGACAACATCAAATAAGATAACTAAAAGATTTAATGAAATATCAGGTGTAAAAATGATTGAAGCGGATAATAAAGATAATATTAAAGATATTAATGAATAGGTGAGTAATAAAACAAATAAACAAATAAGCGGATAAGGGAAAGGATAGAATAATGATAATAAAAGTTGACGGGAGTATCAGCCATAATACATTAAAACGTATGATTGACAGACTTGAAAGCGAACATAAAGTAGAAGTTAAGCATATCCGGCAGAAAGAATATTCCATACTTGTATTAATTGGAGATATGAGTACAATGGATATTAAGCATATTCAGTCCCTTGACTATGTTGTGGACGTTCAGAGAATACAGGAGCCGTATAAAAGAGCAAGCAGAAAATTCAAGCCTGAAAATACGACAGTAAAAATCGGAAATGTTGAAATAGGCGGAAATAAGCTTGTAATGATGGCGGGTCCATGTTCTGTAGAGGGTGAAGAACAGATATTGACAACAGCAAGAGCAGTAAAAAAAGCGGGAGCCTCCATATTGCGAGGAGGAGTAGTAAAACCGAGAACTTCTCCGTATGCTTTTCAGGGCTTAGGAATGGAAGGAATTAAGCTAATGGAAAAGGCAGGAAAGGAAACAGGATTACCTATAGTCTGTGAAGTTATGTCGATAGAACAGCTGCATGAATTTGCTCCTTATTTAGATATGATACAGATAGGTGCAAGAAATATGCAAAATTTTGATTTGCTGAAAGAAGTGGGAAAAACAAAAATACCTGTATTACTGAAAAGGGGATTGAGTGCTACAATAGAGGAATGGCTAATGTCTGCGGAATATATACTGGCAGGAGGAAATGAAAACGTAGTATTGTGTGAAAGAGGGATAAGAACTTATGAAACTGCATATAGAAATGTAATGGATTTGAATGCTGTACCGATGATAAAAAAAATAAGTCATTTACCGATAATAGTCGACTCTGCTCACGGAACGGGGAAATACTGGATGGTAAAACCGCTGGCAATGGCAGGAATAGCGGCAGGAGCTGACGGACTTATGGTAGAGGTGCATCCTGAGCCTGATAAGGCCTTTTCTGACGGGCCTCAATCATTAAAACCCGAATTATTTGAAGAACTTATGGAAAGTGCTGAAGCTATAGGAAATGTTATGGGAAGAAGTTTTAAATAATGGATATGCTTAAGGAGGAATTTGTTTCATATGTATGTTAGAATAAAAAAAGGAGAGGTTAAAGAGAGTAAATTTCAAAAAGCGAAAAAATAAGATATGAGTAACAGATATAATATATAGACGACAAGAGAATTAGTATATTTGTCAAGTATAGCGTTGATGAGTCATTTCATTCGATAATAAAGAGTAACAGATAGAGGATAGAAAATTTATTGACATAAGACCAACCAAATCGGAGGGAAAAATATGAAAGAAAAGATATTAGAAGCATTCAAAAAATTGCCTTATATAATATATTTACTTTATTTGGGAAGAAATCTTTCAATATTATCTAATGGATATTCAGATGAAAATACAGGTTGGTATTTAATTACTAATACAGTAATATGTATTATTTTATCGTTAATTTTGATATTTTTTGTGAAAAAATACAATATTTATATAATAAGTCTGATAACAGGACTTTCGTTATTTATATTAAAATATTCTCCTTACTCGGATATGAATAAGATGAAAAACAAAAGAATGATAGAAATATATATAAGCTGTATGCTGATTCTTCTTGTATTTATGGTGATAATATATTTGAGGAAAAGAAAAAAGATAAAAACATTGATATTTATAGCAATATGTTTTGCTGTCAGCTATCCGATTACTGAATTCTATAATCAGTTATATGCCGAACCGAAAAAAGTAACATATACTGCGGGAGTATCGGAACTGAAAAATAAAGAAGAAATGGTAAAGGCGATATTTAATCTACCTCTTGTAAATATGGTAAGCTATGCAGGAAATAAGGATGTACCGATAATACGGGCAAAAAAAGAATGGTATAAAGAAGCTCGCGGATATTATGTTGCAATAGCAGAAGAAATGAAAGAAAATGAGGCAGTATTAATGGTATCAATGGAAACAGTTGTAAATTATGAAACAATGGATAGTCTGGCTTCAGAAATAGGGAAATATTTAAAAATGGCAGGAGAAGGGAAAAAGAAAGTAAAGTTGTATATAAATACTTTAAAGAACAGGGAGCAGGATCTTGGAGAATACGAAATTTATAATAATGAAGTTAAAAAGATAAAAACATTGGAAAATTTAAAAGAACCCGACAATATAATTGAATTTATATTCATTGCATTTGCAAATGAATTGAAAGGATGTTGGTAATAAAAAATTGAGGAGATAAAAAATATGAGAATAGAATACAGTGTTGGAGAAAAAAAGTATTATTTGGAAGTAGATATTAGAACTATTAAAGAAAAAGAAGGAATAGGAGTCCATATGGACAATACTGCTATGCTTGAATTATGTTATGTATGTTAGAATAAAAAAAGGAGATGTTAAAGAGATTAAATTTTAAAGAGATGATACAATATAAAAATATATGTCGGAATAGAGATAGAAAAAATTAAAGAAAGTAAATTTTAAGTACAAATAAGGAAATTATGATTATGGAAAAAATGAATGTAGATTTAGGAAAAAATTCTTATGATATAATAATCGGAACGGATTATATAAATAAATTTTCCGAATATATAAAAAGCATATATAAGGGAAAGAAGCTATTTATTATTACCGATACTAATGTAAATGAATTTTATAAAAATAGATACAATGAGATGTTTCAGGGATATGACTATACAGTATATATTCTCGAAGCGGGAGAGAAAAATAAACATATCGGAGTAATGCAGGGGATTTATTCAGCTCTGATAAAAGCGGAAATAAAAAGAAATGATATGATAGTGGCATTTGGAGGAGGAGTAACAGGGGATATTGCAGGTTTTGCAGCAGCTTCTTATTTAAGAGGAATAAATTTTATCCAGATACCTACGACTATAATATCTCAGGTAGACAGCAGTGTGGGCGGAAAAGTCGGAGTAGACCTTCCTGAAGGGAAAAACCTTGTAGGGGCATTTTATCAGCCGAAAGTGGTTTTGATAGATACTTTGTTTTTAAATACACTGTCTGATAGATATTTTTATGACGGATTTGCAGAAATAGTAAAATACGGCTGCATTTATGATAGAAATTTGTTTGATAAAATTGTAGACGTTGTAAAAAATACGAATAAAAATATAAATATTGATAATGAAAAGAATGGATATAATGATAATCAAAGCTATAGAGATAATAAAGAATATAAAAATAATCAGAGCTATGAAAATAGCAATAAAAATAATGATGTTATAAAATCAGAATATGGAAATAAGATAAATGATAAAAATTACAAAACCGAGTTAAGAAAAAGACTGACTGAAAATATAAATTATCTTATATACAGGTCATGTGAAATAAAAAAAGAAATAGTGGAAAAAGACGAAAAAGAAAACGGTTTGAGAATGATACTGAACTTTGGACATACAATAGGTCATGCGATAGAGCAATATACGTGCTATGAAAAATATTCACATGGAGAGGCTATTGCCACAGGAATGGCAGATATATTGAAAATAGGGGAGAAAAAGGGAATTACCCGAAAAGGCTGCTATGAAAAAGTGAAAGACTTACTTTTATCACTGAATTTGCCTGTGAATATAGAATATCCGAAAGAAAAGATTAGGGAAATTATGAAAAGGGACAAAAAAAGTATGGACGGAGGAATAAATTTTATTTTTCTTCGGGATATTGGAAATGCTGAAATTATCAAAATGACTGAAAAAGAGATTTTTGAATAATTAGTGATTTAGGATTATGCGTTATCCTTTTTTAACGTAAATAAACTGACAAGGAACTTGTTTTGATGAAAATAAAGATTAGACCGTCAATACTGAATGGACAGATAGAAATTCCCCCATCAAAAAGTTATTCACATAGAGCGGTTATCGGAGCGGCGTTGGCGGAAAATAAAAATAATGAAGTGTCGAAAATTGATAATTTACTGTTTTCCGTGGATATAATTACGACTGTTGAAATAATGAAAAACTGGGGAGCTGAAATAGTAAGGGGAGGAAACTTTCAAGGAAATTGTCTTGAAATAATTGGAAATAACGGAAAAATTATTCCTGCCGAAAAATATAGCCAATGTAACGAATCAGGTTCGACGATAAGGTTTCTCATACCTTTAGGGCTTACAAAAGAAAATGAGCTTATATTTGACGGGAAAGGAAAACTCATTGAGAGACCTCTAAATCCTTATTACAAAATATTTGATAGGCAGAATATTTATTATAAGACTGAAAATGGAAAATTGCCGTTAAAAGTAAGAGGGAAAATGAAAGCGGGAACATATGAAATTGACGGAAATATAAGTTCCCAGTTCATAACAGGGTTGCTTTATGCCCTGCCTTTACTTGAGGGAGATTCGACGCTGATTATTAATAAAGAATTGGAATCAAAAGGTTATATAGACCTGACCTTGGAAATATTGAAATTATCGGGAATCGAAATAAAAAATAATGACTATAAAAGTTTTGATGTTAAAGGAAATCAAAAATACAGACCGTTTAATTATACAGTTGAAGGAGACTATTCCCAAGCGGCATTTTGGATTGTAGCAGGAATAATAAGCAGCAACAGGGACAATAAAATAAAATGTATTCATATAAATAAAAAATCTTTGCAGGGAGATAGGAAAATTATTGAAATTGTAGAAAAAATGGGAGCAAATCTTGAAATTTTTGATGATTATATAATAGTCAGACCGTCCAAGACAAGAGGAACTGTGATAGATATATCCCAATGTCCCGATATAGCCCCCGTGCTTGCAGTGCTTGGAGCATTGAGTGAGGGAGAAACGCATATTGTAAACGGAGCAAGACTGAGAATAAAAGAGTCGGATAGAATAACTTCTATCAGGACGGAACTGAATAAAATAGGCGGAAATGTCAGAGAAAAAGGAGATAGTCTTGTCATTCAGGGAATGAAAAACTTTAAAGGAGGAAGTTCCCTAAGCTCGTGGAATGACCACAGAATAGCTATGTCGCTTGCCATAGCTTCAACAAGATGTGAAAACGAAATTGTAATCGAGGGAGCGGAAAGCGTGAGAAAATCCTATCCGCATTTTTGGGAAGATTTCAAAGAAATAGGTGGAAATATTGAAATTATCTGATAATTACATAATTTAAATATTTGAAATTTATTACAGTTAAAAGTAGAATTATTTTTATCTTGTATATAAAGAGTTTTCTAATAAAATTGAAAAAATTCTATAGTATATAAAAATATAAGTTATAAAAATATAAGTATATAAAAAATAAAAAAAATATCAAAAATAGAAAAATTAAAAAATAAAAATTATAATGAATTTAATAAAATTAGGAGAAATAAGTATGGGAGCAAATTTTGGAAAAAATTACTGTATTTCAATATTTGGAGAATCTCACGGAAATGCATTGGGAATAAATATCGACGGAATTCCTGCGGGGACTGAACTGAATTTGGATTTTATTTCTGAAGAAATGAAAAGACGGGCTCCGGGAAAATCGGAATTGACTACATCGAGGACTGAAAAAGATGAATTTGAAATATTAAGCGGATTTGTAAATGGCAGAACTACAGGAACTCCCCTTGCGATGATTATAAGAAATACAAATCAGAAATCCAAAGATTATGGCGAAATAGCCAAAAAACCGAGACCGGGTCATGCTGACTGGGCAGGGCTGAGCAGATATAACAGATTTAATGATATTAGAGGAGGAGGGCATTTTTCAGGTAGAATAACTGCTCCCTTAGTTTTTGCTGGAGCTGTGGCAAAACAAATTTTAAAGGAAAAGGGAATATTGATAGCTGCTCATGTGAAATCAATAAAAGATATTCAAGACAGGGATTTTGAAGAAAAAGATATTACACAGGAGAATATCGACAGACTGAGAAATATGATATTGCCCGTATTAAATGAAAATATTGTTCCCGATATGGAAAAAACGATATTAAAAGCTAAAGAAGAAAAAAATTCTGTCGGGGGAATAGTAGAAATAATGATAACAGGAATTAAAGCAGGAATAGGAGATCCATTTTTTGAGTCAATGGAAAGTGAGTTGTCGAGGATGATATTTTCTATCCCCGCAATAAAAGGAATAGAATTCGGTGCGGGATTTAATATTGCGAAAATGACGGGGTATGAAGCAAATGATGAAATGTACTATGATGAAAAGGGAGATGTAAAAACTTATACAAATAATAATGGAGGAATAACGGGAGGTATAACAAACGGTATGCCGATAAATTTTAAAGTGGCTGTAAAACCTCCTGCGTCAATAGGGAAAAAACAGAGGACAGTAAATATAGAAACTAAAAAAAATGATTTTCTTGAAATTATAGGCAGACATGACCCGTGTATTGTTCCGAGAATAGTCGTAGTCCTTGAAGCTGTGGCAGCAATAGTAGTAATGGACAGAATTATGGAAACGGAGAAAAAAGACTTGACATTCTTTCTATAATACCATATAGTATAGAAGCTTAATTATTAAACAATTCAAAAAACGGAAAGTATTGCGTTATTATATAAAACAGATAGAAAAAGCATATAAAAGACAAGTTAAGCTATGATATTAATAATTACAGTATTAATAATTTTGGATTACTATTATAATATAGTTATAAATAATTTTAATTTTTATTGAAGGAGGACTTTATGAAAAATTATCAGGATGAGGCGAAGGAGCTGCTAAAGCTCATCGGAGGAAAGGAAAATGTGGCGAGTGTAACTCATTGTGCGACAAGATTGAGATTTGCACTGGTTGATGAAGCTAAAGCCAGTCCGAAAGATATCCAGAAACTGGATTCTGTAAAAGGAACATTTACAAATGCCGGGCAGTTTCAAGTAATAATCGGAAATAATGTAGGAGATTTTTATAAAGATTTTATAAGAGTTTCAGGAATTGAAGGGGCAACTAAGGAAGATGTCAAAAAAACTGCAATGACTAAACAGCCTTTTTTACAAAGAATGGTTGCACATCTTGCTGAAATATTTGTACCCTTGATACCTGCACTGGTAGCAGGCGGTCTAATGTTAGGATTAGGGAACTTTTTACAGGCAGGTTTGCCGTTCCTCGGAATAAAAGAAATTATCGATAAAAAACCTGTATATAATTCATTTAAAGATATATCAGAAATAACAAGAACGATACTTTTCTTTACTGATTGGATAGGTGGAGCCGTGTTCGGTATGTTACCTGTGCTTATTACATGGTCTACAGTCAGAAAATTCAAAGGAAATGAAGCACTCGGTATTGTACTTGGATTGATGCTTGTAGCAGGAGGTATGTTGAATGCTTATGTTTACGGTAATATGGCAGGGGAAGGTATCAATATAAAAGATGCGTTGTTAAACGGAAATGAAAAATATGGAATAGAAGCAGGAAAATATATACTTAATTTAGGACTTACAAAAATAACTCTGATTGGATATCAGGCACAGGTATTGCCTGCTATGTTTACAGGGATAGCAATGTGTTATATCGAAAAATTCTTTAATAAGAGAACACCTGAAGTATTGAAATTAGTCTGGGTACCTTTTATAACACTCGTAGTAACGGGGTTCTTAACAATAATATTCATAGGACCTGTAGCAAGAATGCTGGGAGAATGGCTGGTTGCGTTATTTGCATTTTTATTTAAAACTCCGGGACTGAAATATATAGGAGCTTTATTATTCGGTTCGTTATATGCACCATTAGTAATAACAGGACTTCATCATACATTTATAGCGGTAGATCTACAGTTGGCAGCTACAAGTGGAGGAACATTTATATGGCCTTTGATAGCTCTATCAAACATTGCCCAATCAGGAGCCGTACTTGGAACTTACTTTATATATAAAAAAGATAAAAAACAGGAATCGGTTTCATTATCAGCAACTGTTTCAGCGTGGTTCGGAATTACAGAGCCTGCAATGTTTGGAGCAAACTTGAAATATATGTATCCTTTCTATGCGGCTTTAATAGGTTCTGCTGTAGGAGCGGTTATTTCAACAGGGTTTAATGTTTTAGCAAATGGAATAGGTGTAGGAGGACTGGCTCTTGCATTCCTTTCAATCAAATTTGAAGGTGCTCACCAGCTTGGTTTCTGGCTTGCCACAATTGCGGCATTCGGTTTGTCTCTTGGGCTGACATTGGCATTTTCTAAAAGTAAAAAATTAAATAAAGGAAGCTTGACAGGAGAATAGTCGAATTTCAGGATAAATAAAAAACAGTTTAAAAGTGAGAAACTTTTGAACTGTTTTTTTTACCCTTACGGAAAATAAAACGGGCTATTCTCCTGAAGTATGTTCTATAACATTATAGTTTAATGCAAAGTGTAGCTA
>NZ_DBHIXS010000020.1:0-21302 GCF_057270515.1 Pseudoleptotrichia sp.
TTTTTCCTCTTTTTGCCATTTATTATTTCCTCCTCTGTGGTCATTGGTTTTATAAACCTTCCACTTAATATAATAATTTTCACAATTTATATTTTTATTTATTCTTCTATTTTTATCCCCATACTTCTTGCAGTTCCTGCGATGATATTCATAGCAGCTTCAACACTTCCTGCATTCAAATCAGGCATCTTAGTTTCAGCAATTTCTTTCAACTGAGCTTTTGTTATTTTTCCTGCAACATCTTTTTTTGAATTAGCAGCACCTTTCTGAACTTTTGCAGCTTTTTTCAATAAATCTGACGCAGGCGGTGTTTTTAATACAAATGTAAAACTTCTGTCAGCATAAACTGATATTTCTACAGGGATTACGAATCCTGCCTTATCCTGAGTCTGTGCATTGAATGCTTTACAAAATTCAGGAATATTTACACCGTGCTGTCCCAATGCAGGCCCTACCGGTGGTGCCGGATTTGCTTTTCCCGCTTCCAATTGTAATTTAATCTTTCCGATTACTTCTTTAGCCATTTTTCCTCCTCTGTGGTAACTGAATTTTTTTAAATCTCCCACTTTTCTTTAATTAAAATTTTGCTAACGTTATTCTTTAAATACTCTTGGTTTTTTTATCTTTTTTCAATTTCGTTATATTCAAATTCTACAGGAGTCAATCTTCCGAAAACTTCAAGCATAACCTTTATTCTTCCATGCTCATAGTCTATTTCGGCTATTTCACCTTCCTGATCCATAAATGAATCTTTTTTAACAATTACTTTTTCACCGATTTCAAAATCGATATTAAATTTATTTTCTTTTTCAGAGTCGTTAATTCCAATTTTGGATAATAAATCTTCGGCTTCTCTGTCGGATAAAGGTATGGGATCACTTCCCACTCCTACAAATCCTGTTACACCGTTAGTATTTCTTATGACATACCATGCTTCACTGTCCACACGATATCCCAGACCTAATTCATTTTCTTCCTTGACAGACAGCATTTCCACCATTACGTAACTTGGAAAAAGTTTTCTTGGTACTTTTACCATTTTTCCTCTTTTTTCTTCAAGGACTTCTTCTTCAGGTACCAGTATTCTGAAAACTCTGTCAGTAAGATTTAACGATTCTATTCTTTTTTCCAAATCGGTTGCCACTTTTTTTTCGTAACCTGAATAAGTATGAATTATATACCACTTTTTTTCATATACGGCTTCATCGTTTACTAATTCATCATTTACAACTTCTTCCACTTTTTTACTCATTTTATTTGCCTCCTAAAAAGCCTTTTAAAATTAGAGTCAATCTGTTTAATAAAAAATCAAACACATTATCAAAAAATAATATGTATAAAGCTATAAATAAAGTTATAAGTAATACGATTATAGTTACATGAAAAACTTCCGATTTTCCCGGCCAGTATATTTTCTTATACTCATTAATCATATTTTTAAAAGTGTCCGACACACTAAATTTACTCATAAAATATCTCCATAAAATTAAAATGGCAGGTCAGACAGGAATCGAACCCGTAACCTCCGGTTTTGGAGACCGATGCTCTACCAATTGAGCTACTGACCTATTTCATATAATGTGTATTTTTACTATTTAACTTCTCTATATAGAGAATGTCTTTTTAGCACAGGGTTGTATTTTCTCATTTCCAGTCTTTCAGGATGAGTTTTTTTGTTTTTAGTTGTAACATAATGTCTCAACTTAGTTTCTGTGCATTCTAAAATGACTTGTACTCTCATTGTCTTCTATCCCTCCCAATAAAATATTGGTATTACCAGAATAAACTAGCTTGCTAATTCTATCATAAGTGTATATTATTGTCAAGTTTTTTTTGTTTTTGACTTTTTTCATTTTAACTTGAAATATAATTATTTAATAAAATCATTTATTATTTCTATACTTTTATTGTATATATCAGTAAAATTATTCTGTTCATTATATTTGAGTTCAAAATAATCTATCTTATATTTTTCAAGCATTTCTTTTAGTTTTTTATCGTATTTACTGCCACTGTTTTTCTCAATATAGATTATTATATCAAATTTGCTGTTTTTTATAAAGTCTTTTATTACAGGGTTTTCATCTCCGCTATTTACCATTGAAAATACCTGTAATGAAATATATTCAGTATCTATGAATGTAAGTTTATTTGCATTTATTACTGAATTCATTATATCCAGATTTTGTTTATAGGCTATTCTGTTGTAATCATCGTGCTGCAAATTATCGGGATTATTTCCTGCAAATTCTTTTATATATTCTTTTCTGTATTCACGAACAAAGGAAGTATTGTAGTAATTTGCCAGTTTATGTGTCAAATTTGTCTTTCCCGAATTTTCCGAACCTATTACAGCTACTTTCAACACAAAAAATTCTCTCACATATTTAGGAATGTAAAACCAGTTATCATATGGATTATTTCTTACTTCCGTGGCACTTATACGGAAACTGTTTCTCATAATGTCTATTGTTTCAATTTTTAGATTATTATCAAAAACATTTTGCGGATTATTTATATCTATAAAATTTTCCTTATAATTTTTTATATCCTGTGTTTCATTAGTAAAGACAGTATCTATTTTTATATTGTTTTTCCCGAGAAGCTCCTTTACCCTATCACTCCAACCTTTCCAGCCATTAGGATAGGGAGGTATACCGTCTTCAGACAGATGAAGTATCTTTATATTATCCTGATATTTGAAAGTCTGTTCAGCAAATCTTATTCTGTCTTTTTCCGTAGGCATTCTTTTCATTTTTGACTTTTTAAATAATTCAATATCCCGTTCCTTGTCAGTACATACTATTACGTATAGATTGTCTACAAGTCCGCTTGCTTTTTGGATAAAATCCACATGTCCAATATGGAGAGGATAAAATTTTCCGAAAATTATGCCGTTTTTTGACTTTCTTTCATTATCGATACTTCTCATATCTTTTTTCTCCCTTACCAATTTTTCTTTTATTTCTTTTATCTTTTCAATTTTTTTCTTTATCTATGACTCCAATTTTATATCTGAATTTTTAAAAGAAAAAGCTGTCTCAAAAGAAAAACTTATTTTAAGACAGCCCCTTCTTAAAGATTTTAGAATTTATGTGTATATCCTACTGTAAAGACATTTATTGATTTATCATATTTAACTTTTGATTTATCAAGACTCACTCTCGGTAATGCAGTATTTTCTTTTTCTCCATTAGCGGAATTATATGAAACATGAGCTATACCGAACTTCCATTCAGAATTTTCAGTAGGTTTATAAGTCAGTCCTGTTGCATAAATTTGGGAATTTACCGCGTATTCTACATCAGTAAATGTATTTCTCGGAGCTCCCGTATCTGCATAGTTAAATCCTGCATGCCATGTAAACTTATCATTTATTCTGTAATCTATTCCAAAATTTATTTCATATCCGTCTTTATATTTAAATCTGTCCATTTTAGCGGCTTTATTGAAATAACGTGTATATCCCGCAGAATATGTAAATTTATCAATATCTTTAGAAACTCCTAATGAAAGTACTCCCGGTAAATCTCTTCTATATTGAGCTCCGTCCGCATATTCAGGATAAAACATCGAAATTCCCAGAGGTCTGCCTGCTATTGACATTCCTTTTACTTCTGAAGCTTTAGCTTTAAATTTCAATTTTACAGGAGTATCGTATTTTATTGCAAAATTTAAAGTATCTGTAGGTTTATAGTCAAATCCTATTGTTCCGCCTATACCTTCCGCAGTTCTTTTAGAATCAAGATGTAATTCGCTTCCGCTCAATCCTATAGCTCTTCCAACAAGAGGATTATAACTGTAAGAAGCATTTCCTTTCAGTTTTCTTACTCCAAGGACATATTTCAGTCCTCCTGATATTGAAAACTGCTCATTTACTTTATATGCTCCTCCTACCATTAATTGATAGTATCTGTTTTGCCCTCTAAAACTGTTTTCAGTCAGTTTAGCTCCTAAACGTCCGCCTGTCAGTTGATTAAAAGCGTCTGCGGCGAGTTCTACTCCGACTACTCCTTCTTTATATTTTAAAGTAGCTCCTCCTCCAATTACGCTTGCATTTCCAAATAATGAAAATCTATCTTTTTTATACAAAAGGTTGAATGAAGGGGCTCCTGCATAATTGTTTGACTTGTATTTTTTACCTTTCAAAGTCATCGATTCTTCAATCAAAGAATTTTGCATATTCATATTCAAATATGTTCCGTCTTCTAAAAACACAGTCCCAGCCGGATTATAAAAAACTCCTTCTACGCTTATTTTCCCTGTTTGTGAAGGGTTCTGAAAAAATGAAGCGGAATTATTTGATAAATAATCTATACTTGCTGCACTTAAAATTGTGCTTGCCAATAATGACATAATAGCTATTTTTAGTTTCATATTTCTCCTTTTCCAATATTATTATTTATGTTATTTTTATTACAATATAACACTTGTTTTTTTTTTTGTCAATTTATTTTTTGAAAAAATTTTTTATTAGAAAATAATTATTATATGTCCGGTATTTTTATCCAATATTTAAAAAAAACTTCTGTATACAAATTTTCCGAAAACTGTACTTTTCAAAAAATTCATATCAGAAGTTATTGATTATATTATTCTCCCTGTTTTTCCAATATCATATTTACTTCTTCTATTATAATATCAGGATTTAGCCCATGTGCCGCAATACCTTCTCCTAAAGTTTCAGCACTTGAAATTATACATCCTACACAACCAAGTCCGTATCTCATTAGAACCTGTGCAATTATAGGATATCTTTCGACTGCTTCCATTATATTCATATCTCTATTTACTTTTTCCATTATTTTCCACCTCCTGTTATTATAATCAAGTATAGCAGATAAAACAGTCCAAGTCAATATTTTATATACAAATTTATCATAATCTCTATTTCTGAATTTTAATTATTTAATCTATATAATTTTCTACTTTTACAGGATGAATATTCCATATTTCCTTTGCGTATTCCATTATTGTTCTGTCTGAGCTGAATTTTCCTGCATTTGCTATATTCTTGAGCATTTTTTGTGCCCATTTTCTCTTATCCTTATAGGCTTTCTGCAATTCAGACTGGGCATTTCTGTACGATGAAAAATCTCTCAATAAGAAGTATACATCCGGTCTGCCTCCGTCAGCTCCATATAGTAATGAAGACTGGATTTCTTTGAATATTCCTGTATGATTATCGTCATAAGTACCGTCTGTCAGCTGATCTATGACTTTTGTCAATCCTTCAACAACATTATACTCTTCCAGCGGATTGTATTTTCCGTATGCTTCAAGTCTTACGACTTCATCAGCTTTCAGTCCAAATATGAAGGCATTTTCAGCTCCGGCTTCTTCCACGATTTCAACATTGGCACCGTCCATAGTTCCTATCGTTATTGCTCCGTTTAGCATAAATTTCATATTTCCTGTTCCCGATGCCTCTTTACTTGCCGTAGAAATCTGTTCTGAAACATCTGCCGCAGGGAATATTTTTTCAGCAAGGGAAACTCTGTAATTTTCAAGGAATACGACTTTTATTTTACCGTTAATATCAGAGTCATTATTTACTTTTTCAGCAACCGAATTTATCAGTTTTATTATTCCTTTCGCTCTTCTATAGCCTGCTGCTGCTTTTGCTCCAAATATAAATGTTCTCGGTTCTACATCTAACAGAGGATTTTCTTTAAGTTTATTATATAAGTCCATTATATGAAGTACATTCAACAGCTGTCTTTTATACTCATGAAGTCTTTTTACCTGTATATCGAATATGGAATGCGGATTTACATCAATTCCTGTTGTTTCCTTTATATATTCAGCCAGTTTCTGTTTATTGTGGAATTTTATTTCAGTCAGTCTGTTTAGTACATTATCATCTTCCATATATTGCTCTAATTTTTTCAGTTCGTATAAATCTGTTATCCATTTATCTCCGATAAGTTCTGTAATCAGTCCTGCCAATTCAGGATTGGATTTCAAAAGCCATCTTCTTTGAGTAATTCCGTTAGTTTTATTTTGGAATTTTTCAGGGTACAGTTCATACCATTCTTTCAGTTCTGAATTTTTCAATATTTCTGTATGGAGTGCCGCAACACCGTTTACAGTGTGTGAGCCTACTATCGCAAGCCAAGCCATTCTTATCTGTCCGTTTCCAATAATTGCCATTTGCTGTTTTTTCTGCCAATCGTCAGGATACTTTTCATTAAGTTCTTCCATAAATCTTCTGTTGATTTCTTCAACAATCTGGTATATTCTTGGCAACAGTGTCTGGAATAACGGAATATCCCATTTTTCAAGTGCTTCCGCTAAAATAGTATGGTTTGTATAGGAGAATACATTTTTACATATATCCCATGCTTCTCCCCAGTTAAGTTTTTCATAATCAAGAAGAATTCTCATTAATTCAGGTATTGCCACTACAGGATGAGTATCATTTAACTGTATTGCCACTTTTTCCTGAAACTTGGAAAAATCATTTCCGTATAATGTTTTATATCTTCTCACTATATCCTGCAATGATGCTGAAGTAAAGAAAAACTGCTGCTTCAATCTCAACATTTTACCGTCTTTTTCAGTATCGTTAGGATACAAAACTCTGGAAATATCTTCCGCTTCCACGGCATTTTCCGAAGCCAGAAGATATTTCTGGTCATTAAACAGTTTCAGATCAAACCCTTCAGGAGACCTTGCTTCCCATAATCTCAATGTATTTACAGTATCATTTCCGTATCCGATAATAGGTACATCGTAAGCTACTGCATTTACATTTTCAGTATTTACTCTTTTAAAATATTCTTTTCCGACTTCATCTCTATGTACTTCTATCTGTCCACCAAATTTTACTTCATAAACTCTGTCTATTCTTTTTATTGACCATGGGTCTCCAAATTTTGTCCAGTCATCAGGATACTCTACCTGAAATCCGTTTTCTATTCTCTGGTCAAACATCCCGTATTTATATCTTAATCCATATCCGTGTCCCGGAAGTTCGAGAGTTGCCAACGAATCAAGAAAACATGCAGCCAATCTTCCCAATCCTCCATTTCCAAGTCCGGCGTCCATTTCCCTGTCTTCTACTTTATTAATATCTACACCCAACTCCTGAAGTGTTTCTTTTACTGCTTCATTTATCTGCAAATTAATCAGGTTATTCCCCAAATATCGCCCCATTAAGAATTCTGCAGAAAAATAATACATTTGTTTTACTTGTTTTTTTGCGTAGGTTTTTTTTGTATTATACCAGTTTTCAACTATATAATCGAGAGTTGCTCTGGATACTGCATAATATATTTCATATTCATGAGCTTCTTCTATAGTTTTCCCGTACTGTCTTCTTATTTTCCTAAGAATACTTTTCTTTAACTGAGATTTATCAATCTTCATCTTTTCCTCCTACAATTTTTTACTAATTTGTATTTTTGATATTACCGTGTTATTATACACATTTTTTATGAATTTTTGAATAGTTTTTTGTAAAATATTTTTTTTATTTGGTTTTTGCAAAAAATATGCCATTATATTTACGAAAATAAATTACGGTTATATAAAAGATACGACCATACTGTCTTTTATCTATTGTTATTTTCTTTTTCAAAAGCTGAATTTATAAAAATCTCCTCAAAAATTTCTTCTCCGTATACTCTTTCCATTTTAGCTGTATATATATTATTATGAATATTTTCCGTTAATATTTTTACTAAATATTTATTTTCAGTATACACTCCTATAAATTCTTTTCCTGTTTCTTTACAGGAAAATCCTTTAACAATATCGGACACTATAATAATTTCTTTATTTTTTCGGTTTTTATAAATTTTATTTTGAATATTGTATATTTTTAGATTATACATATTATAATTTTCAAATTTATAATTTTCAAATATATTTTTATCTTCATTTATTTTATTTATTTCCTTATTTTCATTTATTTTCTTATTAAAATCAAGTATTGTATCTCCAAAATTAAAAATAAATATTTTTATACCTGCTTTTATTGTTTTCAAAAGTTCTTCCTCAAATAAATGAATATCAATATTAGTACCTATGTATATTTCATTTTCAGCCTTATTTATTATCTCCTTTACTTTTAAAATTAGACTTTCTTCACTGTATAGCTGATAAAATCTTGTTTCATTTTTTTTATTTCTTATTTTCAGAAATTCTTTTTCCAAAAATTCGGCTTTATTTTTCCATTCTTCCTTTAATTCATCTATTATTTCCATGGGTTCCATTGCCATATAGTTTTTTTTATCCTCTTCGGTAGGCACCGTATAGACATACCCTTTTTCACAGAGTTTTTCCAATGCAGTGTAAATAGCACTTCTCGAAACATCAATCTTCTTTGAAATCTGAGTTCCGTTTGACATAGGGGTATTCAAAACTTCCATATATACTTCAGCTTCCACTTTGGAAAAACCAAATTTCTGCAATTCCGATATTATATCCATAAAATTTCTAAAAATTCCTTTCTAATCAATCCCGGTCAACTCCTGATAAAGAGTTTTTATAAAACTGTCAGTCATTCCTGAAATATAGTCCGTTACAAGGAGCAGTCTCAAATATAGCTTATATCTGAAAATTTCCTTTTCCTTTATCATATTTTCTTTTTCTTTATCTTCTCTGTTTTCAGTATTTTTCGACTTTTTTGCTCTAATATTTTTTTCAGCCAGTTCACTGTAATATTTGTAAATATGTCTCTGATTTTCCGATAAAATTGCTATATATTTACTGTCTATCCCTGCCATTTTTTCTTCATAAGGAGTATCCCAGTACAAAACCGAATTTACAAAATTTGTCAGAAAATAATTTATTATGTTATTCGCTGCGATTTCCATTTTCAGAATTGCCTTCGCTTCAAACACTTCTTTAAATGCAAGTTTTTTCAAAACATTTAATAATTTTTCAGCTTCAGTTCCTTTAAATAAATCGGTTTTAAATTCTCCATTCATTATCAAGTCATAATTTTTTATAAATGAATTTACTACAGAGCTTATAAATATTCCCTGTATTGATACTATCCACCTTTGAACGGCGTATAATTCAGGGCTGTCATATTTTTTCTTTTTAGCATAATCTTTATAACTCATGAGATTTTTATATAGTCTTTCATCTTCGGGAACATTTATTTTCAGGCTTTCAATAAGATTTTCAAAAGAAATGAAGCCTTTTTTCATACCGTCCTCTATATCTGCCGTACAGTAAGCAATATCATCTGCCGCTTCAAGAAGAAAAGTCAGAGGATGTCTGTAAACTTCCCCTGTTTTACTATCATAAGTTCCCGTACTTTTTACTATATTTTCAAATAATTCCTTTTCCGAATAATAATATCCCATTTTCTTTGTTTTTATATCTCCGCTTTTTCTATCTATATTCAACGAATTTACAGGATATTTTATTAATGTATTTAATAACGCAAAAGTCAGGTTCATTCCGTTTTCATCTACTAAAAAATGAAGTTTGGAAACTACCCTTATCGCTTGAGCATTTCCCTCAAAATAAATAAAATCATTGCACATCTGCTCATTCAGTATCTCACACAGTTTTCTATATTTTCCGTCAAAATCCTTTATTTCTATCTCTTTCAGATTTTTTTCAAACCACGCTCTTATAGTATCTTCTCCAAAATGTCCAAACGGAGGATTTCCTATATCGTGAAGCAGCCCCGAACTTGCGAGAATGTTGGCTATCCCGTTGGCTTCTTCATGACCGAAATCGGAATCAAGATTATTTTTTATTATCTCATCTCCGACAGATTGGGCAAGAGATCTTGCAAAAGATGAAACCTCTATCGAATGGGTCAGTCTTGTCCTTATAAAGTCATTTTTCTCAAGGGGAAAAACTTGCGTTTTATCCTGTAGTCTTCTAAAAGAAGCACTGCTTAATATCCTGTGATAATCCCTCTCAAAATCACTTCTTAAATCACTGTAAGATTTTTCCTTGCTTTCATTAAATGCTTCTTCAGGCTCCTGTCTATTTTTTGTTTTGCTGCTTCTCGGTCTCTGACTGTTTACCGATAACAGATTTTTCCAATTCATTTTATAACCCTGCATAAATTCTCGCTTTCTTTATTTTTTTATGCTTTCAGTTTTATCATTTTTATTTTATTATTATTTTAATTATTTTGATTTTTTGATTATCTTATTACTGTAATTCTTATTATTTTAAGTTTCTCTATTTATAATTTTTTTATATTCATAATTTTTTTATCTATAGAAATTTTTTATTTATGAAAAAGACTGTTTTAAAAAAGGCTATAAGCCTTAATGAAACAGCCTTTCTTTTAAATACTTGAAAAATAGATAAGTCTTGTTACTATTGTTTTCAATAAATTCAGTAAAACTATTCCTATTATCGGAGATATATCAAGGTTTATATTTCCCATAGGAATTATTATTCTGAATAATTTCAAATAAGGGTCTGTCAGTCTGTTTATCATTCTGAAAAACGGACTTTCATTTCTTCTGTCTACCCACGAACCGAATATTGAAATCAGAATAATAATCGAATATAAATCAACTATTTTATAAAATATGTATAATAATTGTTCCATTTTTTTCCTTTCTCTTTAATGTTATCATCTTTTAATACTGTCATCAATTATTTACTCAAAACATCTTTAGATTTTATAACATATTCCGCTCCTGATACTATTGTCAGTATGAGAGGAATTGTCAGCAAAATATTGTTTACAGTGTAGCTCATAGAAAAAAGGACAATCAGTGTCAATGCAATCATCTGTGTAGCCGTTTTCCATTTTCCGAGAGTTTCCGCAGCAATAACGGTACCGTCAGCGGCAACTATGGCTCTCAGTCCTGTTATAAGTAATTCCCTGAATATTATTATAAGAACTATCCATAAACTTATTTGATTATATTTTGTCAATGTTGTCAATGCCGATATAACAAGAAGTTTATCAGCCAAAGGGTCTATCAGTTTGCCCAAATTTGTTATAAGATTATATTTTCTGGCAATCTGACCGTCATAATAGTCAGTTATTGAAGCTCCTACAAATATAATACACGCAAAAATTCTCATAAATATTGACAGTGTACTGTTATTTGTAGATAAAGCTATTCCTAATATTATTACAAAAGGAATTACGAGTATCATTCTTAATGTTGCAAGTTTATTGGGTAAATTCATCCTTAACACCTTCTTCTTTTGAAATTAATGCTTTCATACTGAGGTTAAATTTACTTTCATCTTCCATTGTTATTACTTTTACTTTTATTTCCTGTCCTTCTTTCAGTACATCCTCTACTTTTCCTACTCTTTTATGGCTAATTTCTGAAATGTGGAGTAATCCTTCTTTTCCGGGAAGAACTTCTACAAAAGCCCCGAATTTCATCAATTTTGTTACTTTTCCGTCATAGATTTCATTTAATTCCACTGACTGTGTCTGTCTTTTTACTAATTCTATGGCTTTTTTCATCATTTCAGGATCTTTTCCGAATATTGAGACACTTCCGTCGTCTTCTATATCTATGGAAACTCCCGTTTCTTCAATTATCGCTTTTATATTTTTACCGGCAGGTCCTATAAGCCCCGCTATTTTTGAAGGGTCTATTTTCATTAACTCTATTTTCGGAGCATTTTCAGCTATTTCAGGTCTTGGCTCACTTATAACTTCTTCCATTTTGTTAATTATAAACTGTCTGCCTTCCAGTGCCTGTTTTAAAGCTATATCCATTATTTCTCTTGTGATACCCTCTATTTTGATGTCCATTTGTATTGCAGTTATACCTTTTTTTGTTCCTGCCACTTTAAAGTCCATATCCCCAAGGTGATCCTCAAGTCCCTGAATATCAGTCAATACGGTAAATGTATCTCCTTCTTTTATCAATCCCATTGCTATCCCTGCAACCGTAGATTTTACAGGTACTCCGGCAGCCATTAGAGCCAAAGAGCCTCCACATATACTTGCCTGTGAAGACGACCCATTGGATTCTGTAATTTCCGAAACAAGTCTCACTGTATAAGGAAATGTCTCCTGGTCAGGCATCACATATTTCAATGCTCTTTCAGCAAGATTTCCATGACCTAATTCCCTTCTTCCCGGTGCCCTTAAAAATCCTGCTTCTCCTACTGAATAAGGCGGAAAATTATAGTGCAGGAAGAATTTTTTTCTGGATTCGTCTTCCATACCGTCTACAATCTGTTCATCAGCTTTACTTCCCAAAGTTACAGTTACCAATGCCTGTGTTTCTCCCCTTGTGAAAAGGGCAGACCCGTGAGGTACAGGAAGAGTGTCTATCTCTACATCCAAAGGTCTTATTTCCGTTGTAGTTCTTCCGTCAGCTCTGTATTTTTTGTATAAAATAGCATCTCTTACTACTCTCTTTTCAATTTCACGATAATATTTTTTAAACTCTTTTTCCAAACTTTCATCTATATCTTTCCCTTCATTTTCCAATTTCAGGATATATTTTTCAAACAATTCTATTTCAAGGTTATCAATAGCTTCGTATTTTTCAAGTTTTCCCGGAGTCATAACAGCTTCTTCCACATTTTTTTCAAAACTGTCTAAAAATTCTCTTATTTCAGAATCTACTTCTTTTTTCTCAAATTCGTACTTTTGAACATCAAATTGAGATAGGAATTTATCCTGTTCAGCGCATATTTCCTTAATTCTTTCATGACCGAAAATTATCGCTTCGAGCATTATTTCTTCAGAAACTTCCTTAGCTCCTGCTTCGACCATTGTTACTGCGTCCTTTGTTCCCGCTACAGATAAGTGAACCTCACTTTCTTCAAGCTGTTCGGCAGTAGGATTTAAAATATATTCACCATTTATATAGCCCACAGTTACTCCCGCAACTGTTCCCGCAAAAGGAATATCCGACAGTCCCAGCGCTGTCGAAACTCCTAATGTTGCAAGGTTTTCAGGCTGATTTACTTCATCATATGAAACTACTGTAACGACAATATGCACTGAATTTAAAAATCCCTCTGGAAATAAAGGTCTTATCGGTCTGTCTATAAGTCTTGCTATTAAAATTTCGTCCGTAGACGGTCTTGATTCCCTTTTTATAAATCCACCGGGAAATTTACCCGAAGCGTAGAATTTTTCAATATAATCTACTGTCAAAGGAAAAAAGTCCTGCCCTTCTTTTACATCTTTACTTCTTGTAGCAGTCACAAGTAATACTGTCCCTCCGCACTGAACTATGACAGAACCTCCTGCCTGTCTTGCTATTTTACCTGTACTCAGTTTTACCTGCTGTGTTCCTAAATTGAACCCGTAAGTTCTTTCATCAAACATCTGTTTCCTCCTATTTTTTTATATATTAAGAAGGGAGCAAATAATAGTAAAAACTTCTATAAATCAAATACAGACTTAGATATAAAAATCTTTACAATTACTTACTCTGATACCTTCTTAAAATTCTTAATGATTATAGCATTTTTAAAGGATTTTTACAATATATAAAATATTATAAAAATCCTTTTATTTTCCCAATATGCAAATCTATCGGCAGATACTTTGTTTATGATTACATTCATCTTGAAATTGTTACTAAAATCATTATAAATAAAATAAAATATAATAAACTATTTTATCAGTCCGTTCTTTTTCAAATACTCTCTTGCAATGTCTTCCGCTCTTTTTCCGTCTACTCCTACTTCATAGTTCATTTCTCTCATTTCAGCATCTGTTATTTTATTCTGTAATTTTCCTAAAATCGTTTCCAGCTGAGGATATTTTTTTAATGTATCTTTTCTCAATAGCGGTGCTCCCTGATAAGGCGGGAATAATTTTTTATCATCTTCCAATACTACAAGATTATATTTTGCAAGTTCGCTATCTGTAGAATAAGCATCTATCAAGTTTATATCTCCATTCTGGACAGCCACATATCTGAGTTTAGGCTCAAATTCCTTAATATCGGGCAATTCAAATCCGTATAACTTTTTCAGTCCCTTATACCCGTCTTCCCTGTCATTAAACTCCCTTGTAAATCCTGCTTTTATTTTATCTTTTATTTTTTCGAGGTCGGATATTTTCATTAAATTATTTTCTTCCGCAAATTTTTGAGGTACTGCCAGTGCGTATGTGTCATTAAATTTCATAGGACTTAAATAAATCATATCAAATTTTTCAGCCATTCCTTTTTTTGCCTGACTGTATACTTCGGCAGCATCATTACTTACAGGATTTTCCTTAAGAAATGTAAATACTGCTGTTCCTGTAAATTCGGGATAGATATCTATTTCTCCTGATTTAAGGGCATTGAATACAAAACTTGTTTTCCCGAATCCTGATTTTAGCTCTACATCAACATTATCCATATTTTCTTCGATTAATATTTTATACATATTTATCAATATTTCAGGTTCCGTTCCCAATTTCCCGGCTATAATGAGCTTATTTTTCTTCATCATTTTATCCGCTCCTATATTTCCCGCAAAAAATAGTACCATAACAGCAAAAATACAGACTAATATTTTTTTCCAGTCAGCTTTTTCAAATTTTTTTAAAATAAAATCAAACAAAACTGCAAGCAATGCGGCAGGTATCGCTCCAAGCAATATCAGGCTGTTGTTATTTCTATCAAGCCCAAGAAGTATAAGGCTTCCAAGTCCTCCCGCACCTATCAGTGAAGCAAGCGTAGCCGTTCCTATTATAAGGACAGTTGCCGTTCTTATACCCGCCATAATGACAGGCATTGCAAGAGGTATCTGTATTTTTATAAGTTGCTGCAGCTCATTCATTCCCATTGCTCTTGAAGCCAGCATATATACAGGGTCTACTTCCGTAATTCCCGTATAAATATTTCTTAGAATTGGTAAAAGAGCATAAATTACAAGAGCTATAACTGCCGGTACTCCCCCTATCCCTACAAAGGGTATGAGCAGACCCAGTAATGCAAGAGACGGTACTGTTTGTAATATAGCCGTAATTCCGATTATTATTTCAGCTATTTTTTTATGATAACTCAAATATATTCCCAGAGGTATGGCTATCAGAAGAGCAATGATTAGAGCCAAAAAGGAGATTTTTATATGTTCAATAATCGCTTTTATCAGTTCTTCCCTTCTCTCAATCAGAGTTATAAGAATATTATTCATTTTTATCACTCTCCGTACTTAAATAGGAAAATATATCTTCTCTTCTAATTATCATTTTTTCCTCTTTTTCGCCCATGATTATTGCATATTCATTTTTTGCCAGTATTTTAAAGAGCTTGTCAAAATTATCGTTAATTTTTAATGTAATATTTTCTGTAATATAACTTATTTTGGAATTTTTTTCTATTTCCCTATAATTTACTGATTTTATAAAATCTTTTATCAATTTATTATATAAGTTATTATCAGTTCCTGAATTTATAAATTCCCTTACAAAATCATCCTTAGGGTGTTCCGTCAGTTCTTCTTTTGTTCCCGATTGTATTATTTCACCGTCTTTTATTATACAGATTTTATTTCCAAGTAAAAGTGCCTCTTTTATATCGTGAGTTACAAATATAACAGTTTTGTTTATTTTTTCCTGTAATTTTTTTATATCTGCCTGCAATCCTGCCCTTGTTACAGGGTCTAACGCACTAAAAGGCTCATCCATAAGTATAAACTCGGGATTTGCGGCTAATGCTCTCGCAATTCCTATCCTTTGGGCTTCTCCTCCTGACAGTTCCGAAGGCATTCTTTTTCGATATTTTTCAGGATTTAATCCTACCATATTCAGCAATTCGTCTATCCTTTTATCTGTCTGTTCCTTGTTCCAGCCTTTCAGTTCAGGTACAACGGCTATATTCTTTTCAATATTCATATGAGGAAACAATGCCACTTGCTGCAATACATACCCCATATCCCAACGTAATTCGTGGATATTATATTCCATAATGTTTTTTCCCGATATTCTTATTTCTCCTGACGTAGCATCTTCAAGTCGGTTTATCATTTTAAGAGCTGTAGTTTTTCCACTTCCGCTTGGCCCTATAAACACGGTAAAATCTCCGTCATTTATACATAAATTCATATTTTTAATAGCTTTATTGCCATTAGGATAAGTTTTTTCAACATTTAAAAATTCTATCATCTTTTTGCTCCTTTCTATTTATTTATTCACTTATTCAGATTATTCAGGCTTTATTATAGTTTTCAAGATTATCCAGAATTCTTTTCAAATATTCTTCAAATTCCATTATTTCATTATGTGAAAAATTTTTATAAAAAACTGAAATTATTTCCTCTGAAATCACATCATATTCTTTTTTTAAAGATTTAGCATAATCGGTAAGTATTATTATTGTTTTCCGTTTATCCTTTTCATCGGTTCTTTTTTCTATGAGATTTTTTCCCTGTATTCTCTCAAGCATTGTTGTAAGAGTATTTATTGCAAGCCCTGTCCGAGCTGAAAGTTCCTTAATGCTGATGTTGTCATTTTCCCACAACACATGAAGTATCCTACCCTGTTCAGCATTAAAAGCCGTTATTTCCCTGTTGGAAATAAGATTATTCAATATTCTTCCATGTATCTGTTTAATTCTGCTCATTAAAAAACCACCGTTATATTTCATTTTATTATCCCTCCTTGCTATTTCCTTTATTTTTGACCATTAAATCACTTTAGTTATACTTCATTTATTATTTTGTTTTTATAGGATTATTTATCAAAACAAACCATTTTTATTGACTTTATTGAGATTTATTTTTTGTTATTTTACTTATTATAAAATTCATATTATATTAAAAATTATATTATAAAATTTAATCACAAGACCTATCAAGACCTATATTATAATTATAAATTATAAAAAATTCTTTGATTTATAATTTTTATATGCTATAATTTTCATATATAATATTACTATATAGAAGTATTTTTGTCAACATAATTTTTATAATATATAATATTTTTTATATCTGAAAGGACGATTAAAATGAATAAAACTATGAAAGCGATAGTGATTGAAAAACCATGTTCTGCTAATGAATTGAAAATTTCTGAAATCCCTGTTCCTAAAATTAAGTAAGGAGATAAAGTTTTTACATTAATGGGAGGATTAGGAAGAGAGTTTGACGGAAGTTATGCCGAATATACCCTCGTTCCCGAAAATCAGGTCTATCCGTTACAGTTGCCTGAAGAAAACTGGGAAATTCTTGCTGCTTATCCTGAACTTTATTATACTGCTTACGGCTCACTGTTTAAGTCATTAAAATTACAAAACGACGAAACTCTTTTAATCAGAGGCGGTACAGGCTCTGTCGCCTTAGCAGCAATGCAGCTGGCAAAAAGTATCAATGTGAAGACAGTGGCTACTACCCGCGATGAGCAAAAAATAGAATTTTTAAAAGAAAATGGTGCCGATTATGTAATAATTGAAAATGATAATTTTGAAAATCAGTTAAAATCATATTTTCCTCAGGGAATAGACAAAGTATTGGAACTCATAGGAGCAAGCACTCTAAAATCATCCCTTAAATCTCTAAAACAGGGAGGAACAGTATGTATGACAGGATGTCTTGGCGGCTGGATTGTCGATTCTTTTGAGCCGTTAGTAGATATACCGTCAGAATCTTATTTGACATCCTTTGACAGCACAACAGTCAATAAAGATACAATCAGAAATATGTTTGATTTTATAGAAAAATATAATATAAAACCGCGTATTTCAAAAGTATTTCCTTTGGAAGAAATTGGAACTGCCCATTCCTTTCTCGAATCAAATAAAGCCAACGGAAAAATTGTAATAAAAGTTGAATAAAAAACCATATAAAAAACTGCTATAAAAGTATTTTAAAATTAATATAATGTGCATAGTCAAAGATATTTTTGACTATTAAAAAACATTTTTAATTTTAAAAACTTTAAATAACAGTTTTTTTTCATTTATGTTATTAAATTAATTCAACTAATCTCTCACATATATCTTTTTCACTCTTCCTGTGTAGACTATATGTGCTTCTTCTTTTGTAAACAGCCTTTCAGCTATACTTTTGTCAAGGAATTTTTCAGGTTTGATTTCGTCTATATACATTTTTTGAGCTATTATGACTACTTTAGCTTCTTCAAACGTCGGTACTCCGTCAAGGAATATCGGATTAAAGCCTACTTCTTTTATCTTGTCTCCGTCTCTTCCCGATTTAGTTCCCAAAGTTTTCAGTTCCAGCCTATGACCTTCAAAAAAGCTCAAAGAGAAACAGTCCTGTTCATCTACAAATTTCTTAGTGTATCTTGTAGGTCTTATATAAACCGATACGACCGGTCCTGCACAAAGATAGCCCAACATTCCCCAAGAAAGAGTCATGGTATTTATACCGTTTTCATCTCCCGCAGTTACCAGATACCAATCCCTACCTGTATTTGTAAAAGGATTTAAATTAAAATCCTGAATTTTTATTTCATGAAATCCCATTATTCACCTCCATTATGATATTTATTATATCAGAAACATTAACATATATCAAATATATATTAATGTGAAATTTTCTTTTAAATAATGTTTGACATATTTTAGACTTTAATATATCATATAAAAAATAAATCTTTGATATGAGAGGAACTTATATATGGAAAATGCTATGAAAGTTTTTGGAGAAAATGCTTTCACTGAAAGTAATCTCAAAAAAAGAGTACCTAAAGAAGTCTTTAAAGAATTTAAAACTTCTCAACTGGGAGAAACGGAATTATCCAAAGAATCCGCCGAAGTTATAGCAAATGCTATAAAAGACTGGGCTACTAAAAGGGGAGCAACCCATTATTGTCATTGGTTTCAGCCTCTGACAGATTTGACCGCTGAAAAGCACGAATCTTTTTTAGAGCCTACAGGAGATAAGGAAATAATTTATAAATTTTCGGGAAACAGCCTAATCAAAGGAGAGTCTGACGCTTCGTCTTTTCCTAACGGAGGTCTAAGAAGTACTTTTGAAGCAAGAGGCTATACCGTATGGGATACAAGCTCCTATCCGTTCATAAGGGAAAATAAAAACGGTGTTACATTATACATACCTACTGCATTTATATCGTTTAATGGAGAAGCCCTCGATAAAAAAGTCCCTCTTCTCAGAACGATGAAATATATTAATAAACAGGCTCTAAGAATTTTGAGAGTTTTAGGAAATACTTCTTCAAAACACGTGTTTAACACACTGGGAGTTGAACAGGAATATTTCCTTGTAAATAAAGAACTGTTTGAAGCAAGAGATGATTTACTTCTTACGGGAAGAACCCTCTTTGGAGCACCTGCTCCTAAAGGTCAGGAATTAAGCGACCACTATTACGGGAAAATCAAAGAAAAAGTTATCAATTTTATGAGTGATGTAGATGTGGAACTATGGAAATTGGGAGTTCCTGCAAAGACAAGACACAACGAAGTCGCACCTAACCAGTTTGAAATAGCACCTTTGTTTTCTGTAGCAAATTTAGCTTCGGACCAAAATCAGATAATAATGGAAACTATTGAAAAAACTGCCTTAAGACACGGTCTTGTAGCTTTACTTCATGAAAAACCTTTTGCAGGAGTAAACGGCTCAGGAAAACATAATAACTGGTCATTAAGTACGGATGACGATAAAAATCTGTTCAGTCCCGGCAAAGACCCTAAAACAAATAAAAGGTTTCTGATTTTTTTATCAGCGGTAATTGAAGCTGTAGACAGATATTATTCACTGCTAAGAGTTACCACGGCTACTGCTACAAATGACCACAGACTTGGAGGGCATGAGGCTCCTCCTGCCATTATTTCCATATTTTTGGGAGATGAACTGACTGCAATCCTTGAAAATATCGCTTTAAAGAAAAAACTTCCCGAAACTCCGATAGCCAAACTGAATTTGGGAGTTGATGTCTTACCTACTCTTAAGACTGATTCGGACGACAGAAACAGAACTTCACCTTTTGCCTTTACAGGAAATAAATTTGAATTCAGAATGCCGGGTTCAAGTTCTACCCCTGCCACTACTGCGGCTGCAATCAATGCCGCTGTCGGAAAAGTTTTAAAGGAATATGCAGACAAACTTGAAAATTCTTCAAAAAAAGACTTGGACAAAACTATCACGGAAATTATAACAAATGCTTACAAAAAGCATGGCAGAATTATATTTAACGGAAACGGATATAGTGAAGAATGGGAAAAAGAAGCGAAAAAAAGAGGTCTTACAAATGAGCTTTCTTCAAATCTTGCTTTAAGAAAACATCTTGACCCTGAAATTCTTGAGATGACAGAAGAAGTGGGAATGCTCTCAAAAAATGAATCTGTTGCTCGATACAACGCTTATGCCGAAAGATATGTTACACATTTGATAATAGAAGCCAAGACACTTATAGATATTGCAAGAAAGGACATTCTGCCTGCCGGACTGAAATACGCAAATTTGCTGGCTGACAATATTGAAAAAACATCCATATTTGGAAAAACTTATACTAAAGAACAGAAAGAACTGCTGAAAAACGTCCTTTCGAGCATTACAGATTTAGGAAAAGAAATTAAATATCTTGAAAAAAGAATTGATAAAGTAAAAAAAGAAAAAGATTTAGGTAAAAAAACCGATTTGGCAAAATCAGAATTAGTTACAGGACTTGAAACTTTACGAATTCCTTGCGATAATTTGGAAAAAGTCGTTGACAGTTCTATATGGAAATTGCCTACTTATAAAGATTTGCTGTTTAGATTATAGCTTGAAATAAAAAACTTTTTTGGCAAACCCAAGATTAAGCATTCTCAAATCTAAAACAAACTTTTTAAGAGTATAAATGGTTTGCAATAAATTACTTTATAGAAAGAGGGATAAATTTTATGAAAAAAACAAAAAGTATTGTAACAGCATTATCAGCACTTGTATTGTTATTAGGAGTAAGCTACATTTCAACTGCAAAACCTGCAAAATCAAGAAGAACAAGAAAAGCAGTTGCAACAACTACTTATAACTGCGAAAATGAGACTATAAAAGTTTCATATCCTACAACAGGTAGTGCAAAAATTACAGATGCAGCAGGAAATACACACAGTCTGAAAAGAGCTAAATCGGCAAGTGGAACAAGATATGCAAATAACGAAGGTATTGAATTCTTTACTAGCGGAAAAAGCACTACTTATACAGGACCTTCAGGAATAGAAAATACATGCACTATTTCAAATTAATTTTTTATAAATTATTAGAAATCTGTGATAGATAATAAAATAATATTCTGAAGATAAAACTTTGTAAATAATATAAAAAAATAACATTTATTTCTTTTTTAAATTTTAAAAATTTGTAAATGTTATTTTTTATTATATGCTGCTAAAAATTAACTCTAAACCCTGTCGTAAATACGTTGTTACCTGCTTTATGTTTCTCCATTTTTGCGTCATAGTTTATATACCATGCAA
>NZ_DBHIXS010000021.1:0-20974 GCF_057270515.1 Pseudoleptotrichia sp.
CATCTCCTCTTACGAGTACAGTTACTAATCCTCCCCCTACATGCTCTTTTCCAATAAGTGTTACGTTTGCAGCTTTTACCATTGCGTCTGCCGCTTCTATTGCTGCTACAAGTCCTTTAGTTTCAATCATTCCTAATGCATTTAATGTTGCCATTTTCTTTTCCTCCTGAAAAATTTATTTTTTATTTCCGTAAATAATCTTAGCTAATTTCACCTCCTTGCTTTATATGGGCAGAATGTTTCTATATTTGTATTTAACTTCATTGTTATTTACCCTGCCTTTATGATTATATATCAAATATTAATCGGCAAAATAAAATAATAAAAAAGGAACTAAAAAATTAAATAATTTTCAAGCTCCTTTGCTCCAAATATTATCATGTTATTTTATATTCTATACAATATAATTTTGTAGATATATTACCGTTATACTTATTTTTTCCAATTAATAGTGTTTTTTATTTGAAAGCTCTATATACCACATTGTAAATATAACTTTGCTATATAGTATACCCTGTTTTTGAATTTTGTCAATAGTTTTAACTAATTTTTTTTAAATTCAGTGTGTCCGAGATTTTGGGCATAATCTATTAAAATAGAAAGCCCCCTCATTATTATCTCACTATCTGAAATAAGATAGCTACTATTAAAAATGCTGCTGCTACATATTCGGTAAATTTTTCAATTCCTTCTTTTTCCTGATCCAAAACATTTGAAGTCTTAGCTAAACCTTGACTTCTGTCAGGTTGAAGAAGAATTACTCCTATCATTATTACAGCCAATATTACTAAAGCTATTACTAAAAGATTTTCCAATATTATAATCCTCCTGCCAAATTTTGCTATTTTGATTTTTTCTGTTTCATTTTTTTAATTATAAATTCAATTATATAAAATTATTATATAGATATTATATAGAATTTCCGGCTTTTACTATTTCAGCGAAACTTCCCGCTTCAAGACTTGCCCCTCCGACTAATCCTCCGTCTATATCTTTTTGGGAAATAAGTTCATGAGCATTATCGGCTTTCATCGACCCGCCATACTGAACAGTTATATTTTCAGCAACTTCAGCTCCATAAAGGTCAGTCAATAATTTTCTTATGAAAGCATGTACTTCCTGAGCCTGTTCAGGAGTAGCTGTTTTCCCTGTACCTATAGCCCATACAGGTTCATAAGCAATAACTACGTTTGCTACACTTTTTTCACAGACTCCCTCAAGTCCTCCTATCAGCTGTTCCTTGACTACTTTTTCAGTAGTACCGTTTTCCCTTTCTTCCAATTTTTCTCCTATACACAGGATAGGTTTTAACTCGTGTTTCAATGCCGATTTTACTTTTTCATTGATAAACTTATCAGTTTCCCCGTAATATTCTCTTCTTTCGGAATGTCCTAAAATTACGTATTCCACTCCTAAATCTTTTAACATTAATGGTGAAATTTCCCCCGTATACGCACCGTTTTCATTAGGGTTCATATTTTGTGCAGCTATTTTTATATTGCTTCCTTCAGCTTCTTTCACAGCTGTTTCTAAAGCAGTAAATGGAGCCCCGATAACTACCCCTGCATTTTTTACATCTGCTACCAAAGGTTTCAATTCAGATATAAATTTTTTAGCTTCTTTAGCGGTTTTATTCATTTTCCAGTTCCCCGCAACTATCACTTTTCTCATTATTTTCCTCCATTTTATATAGTCTATATTTTTCTTTCCATAGTATTTTATCACAATTTACTTTAATTATCAAATATGTTTTATCCAATCGAATTATCTATTTGACAGATTATAAAATCAATTGATTGGATACCTATTTTTATCTCATTCAATTTATCTCATTCAATCTTTGAATTTTTCCGTTAATCAGAATATATGGCTTAATATGTCTTTTCTTCTTTATATTCCTTAATTATTTTATTTAAGGAACATAGACTGATAAAGTCAATGTATCTTCTCTTCTTTATATTCTTATTCGAAAAATCTTTCAATAACTGTTTTTAAAGCATCATCATTATTGGAAGTACTTTCAAATCTTGATATTTTCTTTATCTCTTCATTGGCGTTGGAAACAGCTACAGGCATACCCGCAACTTCCAAAAGGGGAATATCATTATAACTGTCCCCCACTGCGATTACTTCTTCCATTTTTATATTTGTCAATTCTCCCAGTATTCTTAATGTTTTTCCTTTATTTACATTCTTATTGGCAATTTCCAGAAAGACAGGTTTAGATATTGCTATAAAATATTCATTTTCATATTTTGATTTCATATGTTTTTCTGCTTCTTTTATTCTGTCAGGCTCGCTAATCAGCATACATTTGGTAGTTTCTTTTATCCCGTAATTATCCAATTCTTCAAGATTTTTAAATTCTACAAACTTCATTCCGCACAGCATTGCTTCAAATCTTGTGTTTTCAGTATCTTTACTCGCATATATAGTATCATTTTCATATAAAACCATAGGAATATCTATTTCTTGAGAAACATTGTATATTTTTTCTATATCTTTCCAGCCCAGTCCCTCATGAAAAATGACTTTCCTGTCGGACATATCTATCAGCTGACCTCCATTGAATGACAGTACATAACCGCCATATTTGTCCATTTCCAATTCTTTTGCATAGCTGAACATGGCAAAACTCGGTCTTCCGCTCGCCAGGACAAATTTTATCCCTTTTTTCTGGACTTCCTTTATTGCTTCGATATTTCCTTTAGAAATTGAATGTTCATCATTTAGAAGAGTTCCGTCCATATCAGTTGCTATAAGTTTATAATTCATAGTTTTCCTCCATTTTTATAATATATCTTTATAATTTAAATATTATTTATTAAATTAATATTACAACAATTCCATAAGTTTCTTCACATCTTCCCGCAAAGTTGCCCAGCTTGTAGCAAATCTTACAATCATATTATTTTCATCATATTTTTCCCATATGCTGAATACTACATTTTTGGAAAGTTCCTTGATTTTTTCGTTTTCCAATATTATAAATTGCTGATTTGTAGGGGATTTTAAATAAAATCTGTAACCTTTTTCTTTCAGTCCTTTTTTTAGAAGCTCCGACATTTCGACAGCATTTTTACTTATCCTGAAATACAGATTATCCGTAAACAAAGTATCAAACTGAACTCCTAAAAGTCTACCTTTTGCAAGTAATGCTCCATGCTGCTTTATAATTGTAACAAAATTTTTTGGAGCATTATTATGTGTAAAAACAATCGCTTCCCCCGACAATGCTCCTATTTTTGTTCCTCCGATATAAAACACATCACAGACTTCACACAAAAATTCCAAATCCACATCAGTATTTTCAGCTACCAGTCCATAACCTAATCTCGCTCCGTCTAAAAACAGAGGTATGTCATAATTTTGACAGACTTCATTGATTTTCAGCAATTCTTCTCTTGTATAAAGGGTTCCATATTCTGTGGGATGAGAGATATAGACCATTCCGGGATAGACCATATGTTCACGGTTTTGGTCATTATAAAAAGTTTTTATATATTCTTTCAGCTCATCAGCATTCATTTTTCCTTTATGATGAGGTAACGTCAGAACTTTATGCCCTGTCATTTCTATTGCTCCCGACTCATGTACATTTATATGACCTGTTTCAACTGCAATAACTCCTTCATAAGATTTTAGAAGAGCCGCTATTACTACAGCATTGGTCTGGGTTCCTCCCGTCAAAAAATATATATCAATATTATCATTTTTACATGCTTTTTTTATTTTCTCCTTTGCACTTGCAGAATATTTATCGGTTCCATATCCTGAAAGTTTTTCATCATTCGTTTTTATAAGGGCATTTAATATTTCTTTACAGGCTCCTTCCGTGTAATCATTTGCAAAATATAACATTTCTTTCTCCTTTAAACTATTTCTTTTCAACTATTTTTTCTTTACTTTAATTTTAGCAGATTTTATCTTTTCTTTATCTGTCTCTTTTTCTGCTTTTGCAAATAATTTCAGCCTTTCTTTTGCCTGTTTCATCCCCTGTTTTTCAGCTTTTTCATACCATTCTTTAGCTTCTTCATATTTTCCTTGAACTTCAAATATAGCTCCCAAATTATACATTCCGCTGCTATATCCGTTTTCTATTGCTTTGGTACAATATTTTTCAGCTTCTTTATAATTTCCCTCATTCAGATATAAATATCCCAGATTGTTCATTGCTCCTATATGCCCATTTTCTGCTGCTTTAATATACATTTCTTCAGCTTCTTTTTTCTTCCCCCGTTTATAGTACATAATTGCCAAATTATTCATTGCATTTGTATCACCTGATTTTTCAGCTTTTAAATAATGTTTCTCTGCTTTTTTAAATTTTCTTAAAGCATTGTATAAATTTCCCAAATTATAGTCAGCAAACTTGTCTCCTTTTTCCAATGCTTCCATATAATATTTTTCAGCTTTTTCATATTCTTTTTGGGCTTTATATATCATTCCCAAGCTGTTTAAAGCATTTACATTTCCCTCTTTTGCAGACTTTTTGTAATAATTTTCAGCTTCTTCAATTCTATCCAAATGATGATAAAGAAGAGCTAAATTATAGAGTGCTTCGACACTTCCTTTTTCTATAGAGGCAAGATAACGTTCTTCAGCTTTTTCATATTCCCTGTTTTCATAATAAGTTATCCCTATTTCGTTTAATGTCTTAGCATCGTATTTTTCTAAATTTTCATTTTTCATATTTCTAAAATCTCCTATTTTATATTTCATATATTTTATGCCCTATTTTATGCCTATCTCCTCTGATACTTCTCTTATTGATTTTCCTGAACTGTGATAATAGTCTATCGTATCTTGTTAAACTTCTAAGTAAATTTTTTACTTCCATTTTTTTCTATTATTTTTTATATTATATCATCTTTTTGAGATTTACTCTCTTTAACCTCTCCTTTTTTTATTCTAACATACATTGGATTTTATTTTCCGCTTTTAAAATCTTTATCATTCCTATTTATTATACATCATATTTTTCAAAATATAAAGTCGTTTTATTTCAATAATTTTACTTTAATTCCATAATTTATCCCGAAAAACTTACAAAATCACAAAATATTCTTTCGGTTTCTCCATATTTTCCTGCTTTTTTTATTGTGTACTTATTACATATGTACTTGTCTTAATCCGATATATTTAGTATAATTATTATATAGTATAAAAAACAGGAGATGATATAATGAAAACTGTTATTTTTTCACATCCTTGGGACAAAAGTTTTAATAAGGCCATTCTGGATAATGTTATCCAAAAATATGAAAAAGAGAATATTCAATACAATTTGATTGATTTATACAAGGATAATTTTAATCCTGTCATGACTGCCGAAGACTTGGAATTATTTTCAAAAGGAGAATACAACGACTCCTTGGTAGGAAAATATCAGGAATTTATAAAACAGAGTGATGAACTTGTCTTTATTTTTCCAATATGGTGGAGCATTATGCCCGCTATGATGAAAGGATTTTTGGATAAAGTCTTTCTAAGAGGCTTTGCTTATAAAGATACCGAATTTGGGATTAAAGGTCTGCTGGAAAATGTAAAATCCGCCAAAGTAATTACAACTGCAATTTCTCCAAAACTTTTTATGATAATTTTAGGCTCAATAAACTGGCTGTTTAATTTTGGAATTACAAAATCCGTAGGAATTAAAAAATTCAAATGGCTACATATTTCATTGAAAACAGAAAATACTGATGAGAAAAGGAAAAATTCCCTTGAAAAAGTCAAAAATTTTATTGTAAAATAAACCCTGTTCGATAATTTTATATAAAAATTATCTGTATAAAAATCAATAATAATATAAAATAATAAATATAATAAAATAGTGCTGTTTCTAAATTTTTATTTTTAAAACGGCACTATTTTTTATTTTCTAATTTATTCTTTTATTTTTTCAACTCATTTACTTTTTTTCAATTCATCTTCTTTTTTTAGTTTTACTTTTTTCCAATTTTATTTTTTTTAATATTTTAAAATTTCTTTAGAACATTATCTCTTATTTTACTCATTTACTTTTTTTCAATTCATTTTCTTTTTTATTTTATTTTTTTTAATATTTTAAAATTTCTTTGGAATATTATCTTTTAATTTCACTCATTTACTTTTCTAATAAATTTTGCAAATCCTTTTTCTCCGTCTTCATTGTTTTTGAAAACTCCACAATTTTCAAGGACTTTTGAAAATGTTTCTCCTATGGCATTTTCAATAAATTCATCTAAATTACTTTCAGCAAGATTTTTTATTTTATGCTTTTCCAAATAATATTTCAACCATTCAGTATGTTTTCTCAAATCTTCTCTTTCATTCATTTTTCCGTAGCAGGAAGTATAATCATGATTATTTTTAAATTCTTGAGAGTTCTGTACTTCTTTTATGATTTTCTTTATCTCCGCCATTTCCTCCTTGAGCCTGCCCGGCAATACAGCCAGTCCCATTACTTCTATCAGTCCTATATTTTCCTTCTTGATATTATGGTGTTCACTGTGAGGATGAAATATACCGAGAGGATGATTTTTATTTGTAAGATTATTTCTCAGAACGAGATCAATCTCAAATTTCCCGTCTTTAAATCTCGCAATAGGAGTAACAGTATTATGTCTTTCCCCTTTCGTATTCGCATAAATATCCAGCTTTTCCGCATTGTAGTCTATCCATTTTTTCAGGATTTTATCGGATAACTCAATCAGTCTTTTTTTCTCTCCTGTCAGTCTTATAACTGACAAAGGCCAGTTCAGTATTCCAGCTTCGACATCTTCAAAACCGCTGAATACAATTTTTTCTTTTATTTTTGCTCTTTCCATTGGAAATATGTGTCTGCCTGCCTGAAAATGGTCATGGGAAAGTATGGAACCTCCTACAATAGGTAAATCGGCATTTGAGCCGATAAAATAATGAGGAAATATATTTACAAATTCCAGTAGCCTCTGAAAAGTGGATTTATCTATTTTCATAGGTCTATGCTCATGGGAAAATACTATGGAATGTTCATTATAGTATGTATATGGAGAATATTGGAAATACCAGTATTCATTTGTCAGACTGAGTCTTATCGTTCTATGGTTCTGTCTGCCCGGGTGATCTATTCTTCCCATATATCCTTCATTTTCCTTATCGAGCAGTCCTTTCGGATAATTTACTGAAACCTTATCTTTTGCCATTGCAATGTCTCTCGGGTCTTTTTCAGGCTTGGAAAGATTTACAGTTATTTCAAGATTTCCATAACTATTTTCGTAATTCCAGTGAATATTTTTTGAAATTCTGTCCATTCTTATATAGTTACTTTTTCGGGACAGTTCATAAAAATATTCTGTAGCCTTGTCTATTCCGTAATTATCGTATTTATCCCAAAATTCTTTTCTTATTTCCGAAGTTCTCGGAATTACCTGACCCATTATTTTTGAATTCATTAAATCCTGAAAAGTAACAGTATCATTTTTCAGTCTTCCGTTTTCTCCCGCCCATTTTACTATGTTATTTAATATCTCATAGGGATAGTCAGTATTTTCGACTTCTTTTTTTATGCTGTTTATTTCTTCCTCGGAAAATTCTCTGTATGTATCAAGCTCTATCGCTCCTGCTACCATATTTGTTATGAGTATTCTGTCCTGCTCATTTACAAGTCCGTTTTTTATGGAATATTCTATAAGTTTTTCAATTTCCGAGCATATATCCATATTATCCACATTCCTTTCATATAATTGATATTTTATATCCTGTCTAATATTTTCTGTTTTGCTCCCATTTCCATGCGGATTTTATAATTTCTTCAAGATTATATTCAGGTTTCCAGCCTAATTCCTTTTGGGCTTTTTGCGAATCAGCCACAAGAACGGCAGGGTCTCCCGCTCTTTTTTCCACTTCGTCCACTCTAAAGTCTCTTCCTGTAACTTCTTTTACTTTTTCTATAACTTCCCTGACACTGTAACCCTCTCCGCTTCCAAGATTATAGTTGAGACTTCTGTTTTCCTTGAACATTTTTTCCATTCCTAAAATGTGAGCCTTTGCCAAATCATATACATGGACAAAATCTCTTATACATGTTCCGTCTTTTGTATTATAGTCATTTCCGAATATTTTTATACTTTCCCTTTTGCCGTTTGCAGCCTGTAATATTAGAGGTATCAGATGTGTTTCGGGAATATGGCTTTCTCCTATCAGTCCGTTTTCATCACTGCCACTTGCATTAAAATATCTGAGAACTGTACTTTTCAGGTTGTATGCAGTATCATAATCTTCAAGTATTTTTTCGACTGTCAGTTTTGTTTTCCCGTAAGGATTTATAGGGAGCTGAATATGAGTTTCGTCTATTTTTTCTTTTTGAGGCTCTCCAAATGTAGCAGCAGTAGAGCTGAATATAAATTTATTTACTTTCGATTCTATCATTTGGTCTAATAATTTCAACACTTTTGCGACATTATTATCATAGTATTCGGACGGTTTCTGAACTGATTCTCCCACTTCGATAAAAGCCGCAAAATGCATAACTGCGTCTATTTTTTCCTTTTCAAAAACTTCTTTCAGTTTTTCTTTGTCCCCCAAATCTCCCTCAATAAGCTTTACATCAAGGATTTCCGCCACTTTCTTATAACCTTTCGACAGATTATCATAAATTATCGGATTATATCCATTTTTTTTCAATAAATTTACAGTATGTGAGCCTATATATCCGGCCCCTCCTACTACTAATATATTCATTAAAATGCTCCTTTCATTTCGTTTACTCAAAAATATTAAATTTGTATACTGTCTTACTGTAATATTTTTCCCCTTTTTCCAATATTTTCGCTTCAAATTTTTCTTCATTCACTCCATTAGGAAAATCCTGCGTTTCAATAGCCACACCTAAATAGCGTTTATTACTTTTCCCGTCGTTCCGACCGTCAAATACAGACACATCATCCAGATAATTTCCCGTGTATACGACTACCGTACTTTCAGTAGTATATATTTTCATTTCTATTCCGCTGTATTCCGAATAAAGCACAATCTGCGGTTCCTTTTTTATTCCTTTAAAATTCAGCACAAAAGGGTGGTCATACGCCCTTGTTATCCGAAACTGGGAATGACTTTCCTTTATACCGTCTTTTATGATTTTGCCCTTTCGCAAATCAAAGACAGTATTTGCAACGTTTATAAATCTTCCCACAGGTATCAGTCCGTCATTTAGCTCGCAGACATTGTCCGCATCTATTTTCAGTATTTGCTCATCTCCGTTTTTTTCGGTATTTCCCGACAGATTAAAATATGTATGATTGGTCAGATTAATATACGTTTTTCTGTCCGAAACCGCGTTATATTCTATCATCAGTTGATTGTCCTCATCTATCCGATAAGATATTTTAAATTCCACTGTGCCGGGATAGCCCTCCTCTCCGTCAGGACTTGTATAGGACAGTTCTATCCCATTTTCAATTTCTCTCACATCAAAAACCTTTGTATTAAGTCCTTCATTTCCTCCATGGAGAGAATTTTCCCCACTATTTTTAGCCAGCTTATATATCGTACCGTCAATGGAAAATTGGGCGTTTTTTATTCTTCCCGCGGTTCTTCCTATTACTGCACCTGCATACGAGTCGTTTCCGATGTACTTTTCTATATCACTGTAACTCAAAACTATATTTTTAGACTTTCCCGCTCTGTCTTTTACAAATATACCGTTTATAATTCCGCCAAAATTTAATATATTTACTTTAAAATCATTGCCGTTTTTTAATTCATATCTGTATATTTCCTTTTCTTTGTATTTGCCAAATAAAGTTTTTCTTATAGTAATCATAATTCTCTCGGCCCTTCACTTACTTCCACGATGTAAAAATCTGCGTCATATCCTATTTTATCTCTGTATCCTTTACCTACATTTTTTATAAATTCTTCAGCTTTATCTTTTTTTACTATACTTACAGTGCAGCCTCCAAAGCCCGCTCCCGTCATTCTCGAACCTACTGTTCCGTCCTGTTTCCATGACAGCTCGACCAATGTATCGAGTTCTTTCCCCGTAACTTCATAATCATCTCTGAGGGAGATGTGAGATTCGTTCATCAATTTTCCAAATTCTTCGAGGTTTCCTTTTGTCAGTTCCTTTTGGGCTTTCAGCGTTCTCTGATTTTCATAGACTGCGTGTTTCGCCCTTTTTCTGTTAGTTTCATTTTTTATTAATTCTTTATTTTTTTCAAACTCTTCTATGGAAAGTTCTCCCAAAGCTTTTATATGGAGTTTTTCCTGAAGTTCTTTCAATGCCTGCTCACATTCGGAACGTCTTTCATTGTATTTGGAATCCGCAAGACCTCGTCTTTTGTTTGTATTTGATATTATTATTACCTCGTCTTTCAGTAAAACAGGAACATATTCGTATTTTAATGTATTGCAGTCGAGTAAAACGGCATTGTCTTTCTTTCCCATTCCGACTGCAAACTGGTCCATTATTCCCGAATTTACACCGATAAACATATTTTCCGTTTTCTGTCCTAATTTTACCATTTCTATCATATCAATATCCAAACTAAAAAGCTTTTTCAGCACTACGGCAGTGAGTATTTCAATGGAGGCTGACGAAGAAAGTCCCGCCCCGTTAGGTATATTTCCATAAAACAGTATATCAAATCCTCTGTCTATTTTATATCCCGCTTCTATAAACATTTTTATTATTCCTTTAGGATAATTTACCCAACCGTGTTTTTTCTCATTTTCGAGCTTATCCAAACTGAATTCTATTATACCGTTTTTTTCAAAATTTTCAGAATACATTCTGAATTTTTTATCATCACGTAATTTTACAAGTCCGTATGTTCCTCTGTCTATTGCACAGGGAAAAACATTTCCGCCATTATAGTCTGTATGTTCTCCTATAAGATTTACTCTTCCGGGAGAAAAAAATTCTCTTTCATATTTTACTCCAAATACTTCAAGAAATTTTTCCTTTAAATCTAACATCTTTATCCTCCCTGATAAAAATATTTCTGTTTCCGTATTTTAAACTTTATATTTATTCAGTTATTTATTCTTTCTGTATTTCAGTACATCTATGGCAACTGCTGTTATTATTATTATACCTTTTATAATATACTGCCAGTAAGGGCTTATTCCTATATAAGTAAGTCCGTAGTTAATCAATGTAAATATTATAACTCCTGCCACTACTCCCGATATTTTTCCTACTCCTCCGCTGAATGACACTCCTCCAACGACACAGGCTGCAATGGCGTCCATTTCGTACATAAATCCTAAGTTATTTGTCGCAGACCCTATACGTGCAGCTTCCAGAAATCCTCCTATTGCGTACATTATTCCTGACAGCATATAGACTATTAATATTGTTTTTGCGACATTTACTCCCGATACTCTCGCAGCTTCAGGATTTCCTCCCACTGCGAACAGGTTTTTCCCGAATACTGTCTTATTCCACAATGTCCACATAAATATAATGGCGATTATCGCATAAATTATAAGATAGGACAGTCTTAACTGACCGAACTGAAACAATGCTCCCTGAGCAACTTGCGAATATTTTCTGTCAAATCCTGCTACAGGCGAAGCTCCTACAAAGTCAAAATATAATGAATTTATCCCGTAAACTATAACCATTGTTCCCATTGTAGCAACGAAAGGCACCACGTCCAGTTTCGCAACTATAAGACCTGTTATAAGCCCTATTAATGCACCTACGACTACTACAAGAAGCAGTACTAAAGGTATAGGCAATGTTGGTAATCCTTTGAATACTTTATTTACATTTGTCATAGCCTGTAACAATGTCGCCGACACAAGTGCCGCCATACCTACCTGTCTCCCTACCGATAAATCCGTTCCCTGCGTTACGATAAGTCCCGCTACTCCGAGTGCTATTATTATTCTCACTGACGACTGTGTCAGGATATTCTGTATATTGAGCAGGCTCAAGAATGAAGGGTCTTTTATCACTATTGCAACTAACAGTATCAGTAATACAAGATAAATTCCCCCATTTAATACTAAATTTTTCAAATCAAAAGACTTTCCATTTTTATTTACAATTTTCTCTGCCATTTTTTCCTCCTACAAATATTTAGCTGTCAATTTCAATATTTCTTCCTGAGAAGTTTCCGAAGTATTTACTATCCCTGCGACTCTGCCGTTACTCATAACGAGTATTCTGTCGGTTACTCCGAGTAATTCAGGCATTTCCGATGAAATCATAATAATACCTTTTTCTTTTTCAGCTAAATTTATCATTAATTGGTATATTTCAAATTTTGCACCTACATCTATTCCCCTTGTAGGCTCATCCATAAGTAATATTTCAGGTGCCGTGAGCAGCCATCTTCCTATTATTACTTTCTGCTGGTTTCCCCCTGAAAGACTTCCTATGTGAGTTTTCTGCGACGGTGTCTTTACATGCATACTGTCAATGACCCATTTTGTGTCTTTTTCTATTTTACCGTCATCGAGTAATCCAAACAATGCTTTATAGCTTTTTGTATTGGAAATAATCGAATTGAACTTTATATCCAGCATCGAATAAATCCCTGTAGCCCGTCTTTCTTCCGTTATAAGTGCCAACCCATTTTTTGTGGCTTCTTTAGGATTTTTTATATTTACAGTTTTTCCGTGTATTTTTACAGTTCCCGACTTTTTCTCGATAACTCCGAAAAGAGTTTCCACTATATCGGTTCTTTTGGAACCTACAAGTCCTGCAATCCCGAGTATTTCACCTTTTCTCAACGAAAAAGAAACATCTTCTATCGATTTAGCTCTCTTAGCCGTAAGGTTTTCCACTTCCAGTATGACTTCTCCCGGCTTATTTGTCTTTTCAGGAAATCTGTTCGTCAAATCCCTACCTACCATAAGATTTATAATCTGGTCGGTATTCAAATCTTTCACTTTTTGTGTAGTAACCCATTTACCATCCCTAAGTATCGTTATTTCATCACATATTTCGGTTATTTCTTCCATTTTATGAGAAATATAGACTATCCCTATACCGTTTCCCTGCAATTTTCTTATAATCCTGAACAGGTGTTTCACTTCATTTTCCGTAAGGGAAGAAGTCGGTTCATCCAAAATCAGTACTTTGGAATCATAGGAAACAGCTTTCGCTATTTCCAGCATTTGCATTTGGGAAACCGAAAGTCTGCTTACTTTTGTTCTCGGATCTATATCTATATCCAGTTTTGCAAATATTTCCTTTGTATCCTTGTACATTTTATCTTCATCTATAAATAAACCTTTTTTAGGGTATCTTCCAAGCCATATATTGTCCATTACATTTCTCTGGGTAACCTGATTCAGCTCCTGATGTACCATTGAGACGCCTTTTTCAAGAGCATCTTTTGAATTTTTAAATTCTATCTTCTGACCTTCCAAAGATATTTCCCCTGTATCTTTTTTATATATTCCGAAAAGACATTTCATCAATGTAGACTTCCCTGCCCCGTTTTCTCCCATAAGTGCGTGTACACTGTTAGGACGTATTTTCAAAGTAACGTTATCCAGTGCTTTTACCCCGGGAAATTCCTTACTTATTCCTTCCATTTTCAAAACAAATTCGTGTCTATTCTGAGATTTTTCCATCTGTTCACCTCTTCTAAAAAATATACCGCAAATAAAATTTATAAAGTTTTTATTCACGGTATACAATCTAAGTTAATTATTCAATTATTTTTTAAATTGTGCCAAGTTTTCTTTATCTACACCAACATAAGGAACTCTAACCGCTTTATCTTCCAATTTCCATGATGTACCTTCCAATGGATCTTTTCCATTAGCTAAATTTCTTGAAAGCTCCAATACTGCTTTTGCTTGGTTTGTTCCGTCATTCAATACTGTTCCTGTTAATTCTCCCGATTCTATCAATGTTAGTGCTTCCTGTAGTGCGTCTACTCCGAATACAGGTAATTTTTTCTGATGTGCTTTCATGGCTTCCAATGCTCCCAATGCCATACCGTCATTATTTGAAATTACAACTTCTATTTTAGAACCTGTAGGTCCTGCCAACCATGCATCCATTTTATCTTTAGCCTGAGCTGCGTCCCACATTCCTGTGTCTTCCTGTAATTTTTCAGTTTTAATACCTTTGTCATTCAGCTCTTTTACTGAATATGTTGTTCTTGCTTCCGCATCAGGATGTCCCGGTTCCCCTTTAATCATAACATACTGCATAACTCCGTCTTTGTTTAAATCAAGAGCAGGATTTGCTTTCCACACTTTTTCTATCAGTTGCCCTTGAATTATTCCTGATTCTTCAGGTTTTGTTCCTACATAATAAGCTTTGTCATAAGTTTTTAAAGCTTCTGTTCCCGGATCCTTATTAAAGAACACTACAGGAATATTTGCCGCTTTTGCTTTGTCAATGATAGTTTGCCCTGCCGCAGGGTCTACTAAATTAATCGCAAGTACATTTACACCTTTTGAAAGAAGTGCGTCTACCTGTTCATTTTGTGTTGCCTGACTGTTTTGTGAATCATTCATAATCAATTCTATATTTGCATCTTCTTTGGCAAATGCCTCAAGGTCTTTTCTCAATGTTGCCATAAAGTTATCATCATATTTGTAAATGGTAACTCCTATTTTGATTTTCTTACCTCCTGCATTCCCTCCATTTGCATCCTGTTTCTTCTCTCCTCCGCACGCTAACAGCATAAACATTGCCAGCATAACCAATAAAATTTTTTTCATTCTTTTCACCTCTATAAATTTTTTTTATTACTTTGTTTTATTGCCGTTTTATTACCTTGAATATTTTAGATATATAATTTCAAGATTTCATAAGTTTTTCTCCTGTAAAAAGATTACCCGTAATAAGGGATATTGCTCCGTAAATCCCTATCATATCATCCAATGCCGAAGATACTATTTTTATCTTTTTCATAAAATCTTCGAGAAGCATTTTTTCTACGCCTTTCCTGAAATTATCCATATAAAGTTTTTCAGTCATAAGTATATCTCCTGCCACTACTACATTGTCAATGTCTAGAACATTAAGTATGTTTCCTATTACTTTTCCCGTCTCACAGGCAGCCTCTTTTACAATCGAATAATAAGGTTCTTCTTTATGTTTGGAGCGATTGTATATCCTGTCGATAGTTACTTTCTCTTTGGGATTATACTGTCCTTTCTGCTCCATTTCCCATATTACTTTGTTTATAAGAGCCTGTTCGGAATATTCTGTTTCAAGGCAGCCGAATTTCCCACATCTGCACTGGATAGTGGAACTTTCTTTTACTATGAAATGCCCTATTTCTCCTGCTCCGCAATTACTCCCTTCAAATATCTTTCCGTTCAGGAATATTGCTGAACCTACACCGTTTCTTATATAAAGCATCATAAAATTTTTCATATTTCCCGCACAGCCGTACATATGTTCAGCAGTAAGCATTGCCCGCACATCATTTTCAACAATCACCCGAAGATTAAATTTTTTTTCAAGTTCTTTTCGGATTTCCAGTTTTTTCCACTTGAAGTGGGGGGAAAATATAACCGTGCCTTTTTTTCTATCCACAAGTCCGTGAGTTGCAAGACCCATTCCTATAATAGATTTTACTCCAAATTTTTCGATCACTTCCGAAATTCCCTCATAAAGCAGCTCAAGAACTTTTTCCTGAGTTTTGAAAGCAAATTTCCTCTGTCTTATCTGTATAATTTCACCGTCCAAGTGTGAAACTACTATGTTCACAAAACCTACGCCCAAGTTTATCCCGATAATTTTTTTATATTCCTTATTGACATTCAGTGTCATTCTCGGTCTTCCTCCCGTCGACCGAAGATATTCATTTTCTATTATGATACCTTGTCCAATAAGTTTTTTTATCGCTTTGGAAATTGCGGCGGGAGTCAGTTCCAGCTGATTTGCCAAATCCGTCCTCGAAACTTTTGGATTTTTCATTACTCTTTCAAGAATTTGATAGTCTGTCAGATTTAATTTTCTGATTTTTGTATTTTTTTCTTTCTGCATTGAGATTCATCCTTTTCACACTTATAATATACCCAACTTTTTTAACTTTTCAAAAAAAAGTTTTCGTTTTCCGTTTAACTTTTTTAACTTTTTTCAAAATTTATATTTCAAGTTATGTTTTATATATTATATCACATTTTTACTTTTTTAACTTTTAAAAAATATTTCTTTTGGAATTTGATTTTTATATTTTTGGAGTAAAATCTGTCATAGGAATGGAGCTTACAATTCGCGGGCTTGTGGAGAAAATTAGGATATTTATTTTAAAAATTTTTATTCAAAAAATTTTTGTTTTATAAAAATCACTTGAAAAATACACAAGCTTATTAGATTTTATAAAAAAAGGTACTTCTAAAAGCACCTTTTCTTTTTATTTATTAGTTTAATATTTATTTTACTGTAATTAATTATATTTTTTTATTGCTTTTTCCCTGCAATATAATTTTCTTCTTTTTTCACTTTTCCACTCTCATCGTAAAATATCCACTTGCCGTCTTCTTTTCCTCCTCTGTAATTTCCCTCTACGATTTTTGTTCCTTTATCGTCATTTATTACTACAGGACCGTTTAACTGTCCGTCCAAATATGAAAATGTCGTCGATATTTTCCCGTTATCAAAATACACTGTCCATGTACCCGTCTCTCTGTCATTCTTAAACTCCGATTCAAGTTTCTTATTACCGCTCTCATAAAATTCACTCTGTTTTCCTTCTTTTAATCCATTAACAAAGTTCATCTTCTTGCTTTCTTTTCCATTTTGATAGTAATATGTCCACTCTCCCTCTGCCTGACCGTTTTTGAATTTCGATACTATCTGTTTCTGTCCGTTTTCATAATATACTGTGTACTCTCCTTCTTCTTTTCCATTTACATATGTCGCTACTATTTTCGGTTTATTTCCTTTGTAAAATTCCTTATAGTTTCCGTCAAGTTTTCCATTTTTAAACGTCTGGTCTACTGCTGTTTCTCCATTATCATAGTAAACATTTACTTTTCCCTCATATTTATTATGTTTAAATGTACCTTTTTCTTTTTCTTTCCCATTTTCATAATACGATACCGCTTCCCCCTCTTTCGAGCTTCTTCTGAAATTTACTTTAGAAGCCAGCTGTCCATTTTCATAGTAAAGTTTTACTTCCCCCTCAAGTAATCCATTCTTATATTGTCCTTCTTCACTTATTTTTCCGCTCTCATAATATTTCTTGTATGTTCCTACAGGCTTATCATTTTCATAGGCAAATTCCTGCTGTACTTTTCCGCTCGGATACAGGTATATCCATTTTCCTGTTTTCTTTCCGTCCTGTGTATAGTGTAAATCCGCAAGTTTTACTCCCGTATCGTACACTACCGCTATATCTCCTGTAAGTTTGTCATTTTTGTAATTTCCTGTTTCCCTTACTTTCCCGTTTTCATAATTTATCTTGTAGGCTCCCTCTCTTTTTCCGTTTACGTAGTTTACTTCCGTTTCAATGTTTCTGTTAGGATAATAAGCCTTGTATATTCCTTCGAGCTTTCCTCCCTTATATGTCCCCTCTGCCCTTATTTTTCCGTCCTCATAATAGACTTTATATGGTCCTTCTTCAAGTCCGTTTGAGTATATTTTTTCTATTAGGGTTTTATCTTCCTCATCGTATACAAGCCACTGTCCCTCTCTCTTATCATTTAAAAAGACTCCTTTGCCTATTACTTCTCCTGCTCTGTTATAATAAAAATAGTTCCCTTCTCTCAAGCCCTGTACATACGGAATTCTTTCTTTTATTTTTCCGTTGTCATAATAATATATTGTTTCTCCGTCTCTTTTTCCGTTTGTAAATTTCATTACTTCACTTATATTTCCATTGGCATAAGTTTCGGTATATGTGCCGGTATAAGGCTTTTTATCTTTTGTAGATATTGCCGTTTCCGTTTCTCTTTCATTATTTTTATATGTTGCATTTATTTCTATACTTCCGTCTTTTCCGTACCATTTATATGTTCCCTCTATCTTATCGTCTTTTACGCTGTAAACTTCTTTCAGTTTGCCTGTTTCATAGTATGTTTTGACTTCCCCTTCTATTTTACCGTCCTTTGCTGTTTCTATCATTATGATTTTATCATTTTCATCCCTTGTTATCACTTTTCCGCTGTAAGCTTTTTCTTCTCCGTATCTATAGACTTTTCCGTCTATCACTTGTAAATCGTCTGCTTCCACTCCTTGTGGATTTGTCTTGTTTATATCTTCATTATTCTGACCTGAACCGCAACTTAGCACAAGTATAAGTAAGGTCAGAAACATTATTATTTTTTTCATTTTTACTCTCCTCTTAGAATGTTGTCGTTACTGTTACATAACCTCTGTGGTCATCTGCTTTCATTAAACTTCTCCCGCTGTCCGTCTTTGCTATTCCTGCATCCAATGTTATTTTTTCTCCGTAATATCTTATCCCCATTGAATAGCTTGATAATGTTGTTATTTTACCCTTTTTCTCTCCATTTTCATTATAGTTGTTTCTTACTTTTCCTAAGTCTGCTTCTACATACGGTCTTATCTTATACATAAACTGCCCCATTTTGCTTCCACTGTTTGGAAGTATGTAGCTAAGTTCTATTTTTGTACTGTATCCCATATCTCCTGACACTGTTGTCGGAAATCCCTTTACTGTGTTAAAGTCTCCTATACTGTATTTCTCCGTTGAAAACAGGGCGTCTTTTGAATACTGTCCATTAAATGACGTTCTTAATGTTATTCCCTGATTTTTAAAATAGAACGGCTTATAGTAGCTAAGATTAAGATTTATCTTCCCAAATTCGTATCTATTGTCGGACGGTTCTATTGCTCCCGTAGGCATTGTTCCCGCATTGAATGAATTATCTTCCTTTGCTCTGAAGCCTTTTATCCCTTTGGAATAAGATAAATTATATGACATTATTCCTTTAAAAGGTTTAAACATTCCGTTTAATCCTATACTTGCTACTGTTATGTTTCTGTCCTGCGTTTCAAGTCTTCGGTCTGCTACATACGTTCTTTCTCTTTTTACATCAAGTCCCATTGTCAAGTTCAGTTTTATATTTGCATCCCTGTACAGAAGTTTTGTTGCATTGACTCCATACTGGCTGCTTTTGGATAACAATGTGTAATTCGTTGTACTTCCCGTCACTAAACTGTTTTCCCTACTTTTATTATATGAAAGACCGAAAGTCCAGCTTTTAAAAGGAAATGAATAACCTGCTGAATAGCTTTCCGTATAATCGTCCTTATGTTTTTTGTCTTTTGACAGTTTCCCCATATCCCCTCTGTAGGACAGATATATGTTATCATTTATCCCAAAGAGGTTATCATATTCTACTGTCGTTTTATATTTCTGCTTGTTTTTTTGGGTATCTTCATAATTTAATATCAGTCTTACAGGTTTTTCTTTTTCTGACTCTATTATTATTTTTGAATATCCCTGTTTTGTCCCCGGTACAATATTTATTTTTGAGTTGTTTGACTCTACTCTGTTAAGGTTGTCTATTCCGTTATCTATATGGGATATGTTCAGCACTTTCCCTTTTTCATTCGTAAATCCGAAAAATACTCTTCTTCTGTCTTTTGCCGTATCTTTATCAAGCACTATTTCCTCTATTTTCCCTTCCAGTGCTACAAGTTTTATTGCTCCGCTTTGCAGGTTCTGGTCAGGCTCAAGGTATATCCTTGTTGTTATATACCCTTTTCTTGTATACTCTTCATTCAGTCGTTTTACTAATGTTCTCAAATCAAGTATATTTATTTCCGTATTTTTATACTCATTTATTATTTTATTTATTTTTTTAGGATTTACCAGCGGTTTTATATGTCCTGTAGGAGTTTTCAGCATTATTGTTTTTATCATAAATTTTGGCAGCCCGCTTGTATCAGCATTTTCTTCAGGTTCTTTTATTTCTTCCTGCAAATCTATCAATCTGTCCCCTTCAAAAAATTCTCTCTGATTTTTTGGAAGTTCATTTTTCAGTATTCTTCCTTCTGAAAATGACAGACTGTTTATAGCCGTTATTAAACTAAGTATTAGTAACGTTTTCTTTACTTTTATCATTTCCTATTCGTCTCCTTATTAAAATCCAAACTGGTATCCAAAATTCAGTGTAAATCTTCTGAAATTCGCAGTTCCTCTATCCTTAGTCCCGTCATATCTTGTACCTTTTATTTTTGCCGTATTTACCTGATAGGAGAGTCCTGTTGTAAATCCTTTATATGTAATTCCTGTTCCTATTGAATAATACATTCCGTTTTCAGCTTTCAAATCTTTTAATTTGCCTTCATCAAGCATTGCTCCTGTTGCCTTGCTGTATGTTTTATATTTGCTCTGATTGCTTCCGTTTACGTTGAATGAATAACCTAAGTCGGCTTTGATATACGGTACTATGTCCGAGCTGTTTCTAAAGTTATATTTTACTGTCGCATAAAGAGGTATCGAGTCATAAAGATTAAAGGAATCTACCTCTACTCTTAAGCTGTTATCTTCTACATCTGTAAATTTCTTTAATTTACCGTGTTTCTGATAAGCAAGTCCGACACCCAGTTCAGTATTTTCAGTTACTAAATATCTGTATTCGGCTCCCAATTCGTAAGAAAACTTAGCTTTTTTTGACGGAGTTACGTCAAATTTAGGGGCAGGGGATAATCCCGCTTTAAATTCTACTATGTTGTTTTCCGCAAATGCTGCCGTACTCAATGTTAAAAGTCCTAAGACTGTAATTAGATTTCTTTTCATTTTGTTTCTCTCCTTATTCAGATATATTTCAGTTTTAAAAAACTGCTAAAATTTTTTATATAAAATATATAACTGAATTATACCATATTATTTCTTTTCAAAAAAGTATATCAAGAGAATTTAAAATTGATTTATCATTAAAATTTCTCTCACTAGAAAATCACAAACTCACTTCGTTCAGACAGTGATTTTTTTTACGCTCTTTCTGTTATTCTTGTTAATAACTCTTTTCCTTCTTTTTTTTCTCTTATTATTTCCAAATTCCAATTTGACGCACTGTAGATTATCCTCATTTTACATACTACATCTGA
>NZ_DBHIXS010000022.1:0-12235 GCF_057270515.1 Pseudoleptotrichia sp.
TCTTCTGTGCTTCTTTTTCAAGTAAATCATTGAATTTTGATTCTATTGCATTCAGGCTTTGTTCCAGACTTTGTTTCGGTGCCGAGTAACTTACTGATGATACTGCAATCAAACTCATTAAAAATAATATACTTTTTTTCATTTCTCCTCCTATTTATTTTTATTTTAAAAAGCAATTGTTACATTAACTTTGTATATAAATTCATTTAATGTATATGCTATTAATATACCTTAGATTTTCCTTTTTATCTACTCCTATATTTAAAAAGAGCCTATTTTTAAAAAATAATTTTTGAATTTTTTTGCTTTAAAAATTATTTTTAGAGCGATAATTGATATATCATAATATTTGAAAATAGAAAATTATTTAGAATTAAAAAACATAAAAAATATACTATCTTTTTATGCTTATAAATTCGCATATATATCTGTATTTAATTAATTCACACTTTTGAAAATTTTTAAAAATAAGTTTACTTTCCTTATAAATAAAAAAGCCGTCTATAATATAGACGACTTCAAAAAACAAAATATTATTTTATTTAAGATATATCTATCCGGCAACTCCTCTTTGAAGTATTTCAATGATATTCATATTTTTATCAAGAATAACTATAGTTTTGTGTTTCTTATCAAACCCGAAGTATAATCTGGGATGCTTTTTTCCTTTTAAGTCAACATAATTATTTACATAATAAACACCTTTTTTATTATCTTTGTATACTTTATATGTTCCAAACACAGCAGGAACTGCACCTGTTGCAGGATCATCAAGATAGTCTTCGGATATTTTTCCTCCTGCTTTTTCTTTACTTTCATAACTTTGAACTAAAGAAATCCCTTTATTTTTATCATTTTCTGTTACTATATAAAAGGAATATTTATCGGCGTCCCCATTTTGGTTATACCAAAAATAGCCGTCAGGAGATTGTTCACCTGCATTTTCTTTTAAAGAAATTTCCAAATTTTTACTTGGACTTGTAAACTTTTCAGCAAATACTGATACTCCTATTATAAGCATTAACATTAAAATTAGTTTTCTCACTTTTTATTTCCTCCTTGTTTTTATTATATAGTGATTATATCAGTTAAAAATGAAAATTAGCTGAAAATTTTAAATTTTTTTAGTTTATTTTAAACAGTAAATTTTAAAAATATACACAAAATTTTTCTCTTTTTACACTCCACTATTCCAAGGTATTTCTGCAGGTTTTACTATCATCATAGTTTCAGGGTCGACAACTACAACTATTTTATATTTCGTATCATAAGCATATCCATAATTTTTGCTTAATAAAATACTATTTTTATAAACTTTTAGTCTTTCTTTTACGATCTCTTCCTTTTCTTCGTAATCTTCTTTTTCTTCGTCCTCTACATAATAATAGTAATTAGTCAGCTCATATCCCTGTGCATCTTTCTTAATTTCAAAAGAACCGTTGCCGTCTATATAATCAAATGTCTTATTTAGTAACTTGTCCTCATGAAGCTGACCGTCCGTTGTGAGAGTAATCTTATCCCCTCTTTCAAGAGGAGTGTAATCTATCCCGCTTCTGTCAGTTTCATCTACTGCTTCTGTAGAAGCTGTATTGTTGACCGGTTCTTCTTTATTTGACTTTTCAGCTTTTTCTTTTTTTGAACAGCTTACAATGGCAGCTAACATCATTATAATTAATAAAATTCTTAACGTTATTTTTCTCATAAATATTTCTCCAATACTCCTTTTTATATATTTTCAATATAATTCGTAATTTTTATAAATTTTTATCTATAAATTTTTCGAGATTTCTCATTTTTATCAAAAAAATTCTCTTTATTTACAGCTCTATATCTTCTTTTCTTAAAGTAGGGAATAATATAACATCTCTTATGGAAGCAGAATTTGTCATCAGCATTACAAGCCTGTCTATTCCTATTCCCAATCCTCCCGCCGGAGGCATTCCGTATTCTAAAGCCCTTATATAGTCCAAATCCATATTTTGAGCTTCGTCATCTCCTGCTTCTTTCATTTTTACCTGTTCTTCAAATCTTTCTTTTTGGTCTCTCGGGTCATTCAATTCAGAATAGGCATTTGCAAATTCCCTTCCTGATATAAATAATTCAAACCTGTCTACCCAGTCCGTTTCTCCCTTTTTATTTTTTGAAAGAGGAGAGATTTCTTTTGGATATTCAATAATAAAAGTAGGATTTATGAGAGTTTCTTCTACTTTTTCCTCAAAAATAAGATTTAATATACCATATTTAGTGTATGTTTTGTCTTTTTCCAAAGGTATCCCCATTTCTTTCGCTTTGGCAACAGCATCCTCATCATTTGTAACAGTATTAAAGTCAAATCCTGTAACTTCTTTTACTATGTCTTTCATTTTTACCCTTCTCCAAGGACTTTTCATATTTATTTTTTTACCCTCATATTCTATTTCATAAGTTCCGTGAAGTTCAAAAGTCAGTTTTGAAATAAGGTCTTCGGTAATGTTCATCATATCCACATAATCGGCGTAAGCCTGATACAGTTCCATCATTGTAAATTCAGGGTTATGTTTTATGGAAATTCCCTCATTTCTGAAACTTCTGTTAATTTCAAATACTTTTTCAAATCCTCCAACAAGAAGTCTTTTTAAATAAAGCTCAGGAGCAACCCTAAGAAACAGCTCCATATCCAAAGCATTATGATGAGTAGTAAAAGGTCTCGCAGTAGCTCCCCCTGCTATTGGATGCATCATAGGAGTTTCAACTTCAATAAACCCTTTCTCTTCAAGATATTTTCTGAAAAATCTCACAATCTGAAATCTTTTTTTCATAGTTTCCATAACTTCCCTGTTCATAACAAGGTCGACATATCTCTGTCTATATCTTGTTTCTACATTTGTCAGTCCGTGAAATTTTTCAGGCAGAGGTCTTATATTTTTAGACAGTACTTCAAAAGATTTTGCTCTCAATGTCAGCTCTCCCGTCTGTGTTCTAAAGAGCGTTCCTTCTATTCCGATAAAATCTCCTAAACCTAATTTTTTATAGATTTCATATTGTTCTTCTCCTACTTCATCTTTCTTTACATAATACTGAAATTTTCCTGTAAAATCCTGAATATGTCCGAAACCGTTTTTTCCCATTCTTCTGTACGCGACTATTCTTCCCGCAGTTTTAAATACTTTATCACTCGTTTCATCATATTGACTTATCTCTTCAATATTATTTATTTTTTCATAATTTCTTCCGTAAGGCTCTATTCCTGCTTCTTTTAATTCTTCAACTTTTTTAAGTTTTTCACTTATAATGTTACTTTCATTTGACTGATTACTCATTATTTTTCCTTTCTTTGATTACATTTTTTTATGTTTCAGATTAATTCCGTTACTTCAAGTTTTATTTTATTCAGTATTTCATTTCCATTGATTATATCATATTCCAAATAAATTTTTTCATCTTCCGTAACTATGATATTAGTAAATATTTCATACTTACCTTTAAACTCTTTCGTAAAATAAGTAAAAGAGGTTTTTTCACCTGTCTTAAATATCTGTTTTGAATTTATCTGGCCATAACGATAAATTTCTATAGTATCATTAAATTTAAAAATTTTACATTTTCCGTATTCATCTTCATAATGATATTCTTTCTTATTCCCATAGTCAGATTTGTTTTTCAATTCAAAATCTTTTTCGTAATATTGACCGTGAATATCCGTACTTTTTATCTTAATCTTCATATTTTTAACTTTCTATTCAAGAAAATTATCCAAAAACTCATCGATATCTTCTTCGTCTTCGTTGTAATCATTTATTTCTTCCATATCATCAATTTCATCCATATCTACATTGTCCAACCCTGAAAATTCCTCATCTTCTTTTCCAACTTTGTCATATTCCCCAAAATCTTCATTCCAGTACATATAATCCTTATCAGTACCGTAGTAATCTTCTTCCCAGATTTCCAGTATTTCATCTTCTTCATCCTCATCAAGAACAACCAAATCTTCTTCATTGGTATCATACCAGAAAACTCTCTTTACTCCCGCTTCATTTTCACAAACCAGGTATTCTTTTTCTTTAATCGTAATATTTGCCAAGCATGTGAAATACTCCATGTCGTCATCAATCATTTTTTCAAATTCTTCACCAACAGAGTACATAATAAATTCTCCCTCCATTTATTTATGATATTTTATATTTTTGCTTATAGAAATCCACCTATAAATCTGCTCAATCAATATAAGCCTCATTAACTGATGAGGAAACGTAAACGAAGAAAATTTCAACCTGTAATCCACTATCTTTCTTAAATTGTCATCAACTCCGTTTGAGCCGCCTATTATAAAACTAATTTCACTGTATGTCAAGGATAATTTTTCAATTTTCTCTGCCATTTCCTCAGATGTTTTAGCTTTCCCCTTTAAATCAAGCAATATATTATAAGACTGATTTCTTCTGCCAAGTGTATTGACTATTCTTTCCGTTTCTTTTTTTACGGCATTTTGAATTCCTTTATTATCATCTTCCTCATTTAATTCAATTATGTTGATATTAGCGTACTTTGATAATCTTTTGGAAAATTCTGAAATTCCGTCTTTTATATAATCATCTTTTACTTTACCAATACATATTATACTAATCTTTATCATATTTTTCCTTTATTGTCAATTATCTTTTTCAAATTTCTCTTTTATCGCCTCTATTTTCTCTAATGTTATTATCTATCTTTTTGAAATTTGATCCCTCTAATTTTTCTTTTTTTCTAACATACATTTTTTATCCTGATATGCATATATATGCACATTCTTTATTTTCTTATCTCATATTTATTGCATTATATTTAAATATTATAAAAGTTATTCAGCTTTTGAAAATAATCTCTATTTCTTTCTTCCGAACATCTTATCCAAATCATCTTTTGTCAATTTTACTATAATCGGTCGTCCATGAGGACAAGTATATTTCCCAACTTCATGAAGTCTTCTCACCATATTCCGCATTTCATTCATATTCAGTTTTTGACCTGCTTTTACTGCACCCTTGCATGACATTGAGATTATTATATTTTCCCTCAAATCTTTTATTTCATTATTATTTCTCAAATCCAAAAGTAATTTCATAAACACATTTTGTACACTATCCCTGAAATCAAATGCAGGAACCGCCCTAAATACTATTTCATTAGCAGAAAACTCATCTATATCAAAACCGAATTCATTAAATATTTCAATATTATCAAAAATAATATTTTTTTCAACCTGATTTACTTCCATTTTCTGAGGCAACAAAAGCTGTTGAGATTCAAGTTTTTTATTATAAAATTTGTCTTTTAATTCTTCATACAGTATTCTTTCATGGATAATATGCTGGTCATAAATTTCCAGCTCATTATCTTCTCTTACAAGGATATATGTATCAAAAATTTGACCCAATACATCATATTCAATCTGTGTTCCTTCGTGTTTCTCAAACGTTCCTACTTTATAGCCGTAGTTTTCTTTGGGATAAATATTTTCAAGCTTATGCTCATCTTTTTGTTCATTTCTGTTATATACATTTTCAGAAATATTTTCTTCTTTTATTTCCAGTTCATTTTCATTTTTTTCCTGATTTTCATAATTTATAAAGTTTATTTCTTTTTCGTTTATTCCTTCATTTATTTCATCTTTATTTATTTTATTAATTATATTATCATCGGAATTATGAGATAAAATAAAACTTTCTGATGAGCTGTCAGGAACATCTGTATTTTTACTTTTGTCGGAAAAATCTCCATCATGAGTTTCAAAACTGAAAAATTTCTGATTATCGCCTTTTATAATTTCATCAGAAAAAAGGTCGGAAATTTTTTCATCTTTATTTTCTATATTAATACTTTTTTTCAATAAATCTATGTTAGGTTGCCAGCCTTCCCTATCACTATGATAAAAATGCTCATCTATTGCATCTTTTATTTGTCTGTAAATTACTCTGTCATCCGAAAATTTTACTATTTTCTTGGACGGATGAACATTCACATCAATTTCTTTAGGGTCAATATCAAAAAATATAATAGCAAAAGGATATTTACCTTTCATCAGTTTAGTATAGTACCCGTCTATTACTGCTCTTTCTATCGTATTAGATTTTACATACCTCTTATTTACATAAGTAAATATATAATCTTTACTGCTTCTTAAAATTTCAACATTTCCTAAATATCCATATTCAAATTTTTTCAAATTTCTCAAAACTGATTTTCCAAAAAGCTCTAAAATAGTATTTTCAGTTCCTTTACCGCTTGTACTTATACTTTGTTTTCCGTCAAATTCCAGCGTAAAAGCAGTATCATTATTTACCAGTGCTTCCTTTAAAACAATATCCCTTATTTTATTATATTCCGTACTTTCTTTTCTCAGAAATTTTTTTCTTGCAGGAGTATTGTAAAATAAATCTCTCACTTCAATTTCGGTTCCTACATTTCTTGAAACTTCCTCAAATTTTCTTACAACTCCGCCATAACTGCCTATTTTATAACCTGTAGAGCTGCTTTCGGAACGAGTAGTTATTGTAAGCTTTGAAACTGCCGCAATAGAAGCAAGAGCTTCTCCCCTGAAACCGTAAGTATTGAGATTGAACACATCATCTTTTGTAGCAATTTTTGAAGTAGCGTGTCTTTCAATGGAAAGCAGTGTATCATCTTTATCCATTCCTACACCGTTATCGCTTATTTTTACATCCATTCCCCCTTTAAAAACTTCTATTTTTATAATGGTCGCTTTAGCGTCAAGGGAATTTTCAATCATTTCCTTAATCATTGATGCGGGATTTTCGACGACTTCTCCCGCCGCAATTATATTGGACACACTTTCATCTAAAATTTTTATATATCCCATAAGTGCTGCTCCTTATTTTTTTTATTTTGCTTTTTTTCCTAAAAAAGCCGCCCTTTAGGCAGCTCTGAATTTATAGTTATCTTTCTCATTATTTTTTATGACTAAAGTATAATTTATTCTTCAATTTTTGTCAAGATATAATATAATTGCTCCTATTTCTCTTTTATTTTACTATAGCTCCTGCCCTAAAAGATGTCCCATTTTTTCTTTTTTTGTTTTCAGGTATTTTCTGTCAAATTCATTGGATTTTATCTCTATTTCTTCCCTCGAAACAACATTTATCCCGTATTTTTTAAGTCCCTCGATTTTCAAAGGATTATTCGTTTTAAGAGATACGGTTTTTATCTCCAAATCTTTTATTATCTGAGACGCTACTGCATAATCCCTTAAATCATCCTGAAATCCCAGCTGATGATTGGCTTCCACAGTATCATATCCCTTATCTTGGAGTTTATAGGCCTTTAGTTTATTAAGTATACCTATTCCTCTGCCCTCCTGTCTTAAATATACTACAAGTCCTTCCCCCTTTTTTTCTATTTCATTTAAAGATCTATGAAGTTGCTCCTGACAGTCGCAACGTTTAGACCCAAACACATCTCCCGTCAGACATTCCGAATGAAGTCTTACACTCACATTCTCCTTATTTCTGATATTACCTTTAATAATAGCGATATATTCCTTATTTTCGATTTTATCACTATACCCTATAAAAGTAAATTTACCGAATTTTGTTATAATATCCACTTCGGCTTCATTTTTTACAAGTTTTTCATTATTTTTTCTGTACATTATCAAATCATCTATTGTTATTATTTTTAAATTATGTTTTTGACAAAATTCAAACAGATCATCTCTTCTCGCCATTGTTCCGTCTTCTTTCAATATTTCCATTATTACTCCGACTTCTGTAAAGCCTGCTATTTTTGAAAGATCTACAGCAGCTTCAGTATGTCCCTTTCTTTCAAGGACCCCTTTTTCTTTGGCAATCAACGGAAACATATGTCCCGGTCGTCTGAAATCTTCAGCCTTTTTATCCAAATTTCCCAAATCCAGTATTGTTTTCAGTCTGTCTCCTGTAGATATACCTGTCGTTGTTTCTTCATATGAATCTACAGATACTGTAAAAGCTGTTCCGTGATTATCCGTATTATTTTCCGTCATCATATTCAGTTTCAGCTCATCGGCTCTTTTTTTGGACATCGGTACACACATCAGCCCTCTTGCTTTATTTATCATAAAATTTATACTATCATACGTCGCCATTTGAGCAGAAATATAAAGGTCTCCCTCATTTTCCCTGTCCTCATCATCTACTATAACTATAGGGATGCCTTTTTTTATATCTTTCAATGCTTCTTCCACTGTATTAAATTTAATATCCATTTTTTTCACCTCAAAAATCTCTAAGTTTAAAATTTTTCTAAAATCCGTTTTCTGCTAAAAATTCAGTAGTTATATTTGATTTCCTATTTTCCTTATTTTCGGAATTTTTCAAATCAGAATTTTCATTATTGGAAAATTTCAATATTTTCTCTACATATTTTCCGAATAAATCCGTTTCAATATTTACAAAATCTCCAACTTTTTTCTTTCCTAAAATAATATTTTCTATTGTATGGGGAATGAGCGATACGGAAAATGTTCCATTTTCATCATTTGTATCAATTACCGTCAGGCTTGCTCCGTCTATAGTTATTCTTCCTTTTTCGACAATATATTTCATATTTTTTCTGTCCTTTTCTTTAAATCCGAATACATATACTTTTGCTATCCCTTTAGGATTGACGGACAGTATTTCCGCCTCGCAGTCCACATCTCCCATAATCAGATGTCCTCCAAGAAATGTCAGTAATGTTACAGATTTTTCAAGGTTTACTCTTTCTCCCGTTTTTATTCTTTTCAATCCGCTTCTTTCAATGGTTTCATACATCACATCAGCAGTAAAAGTATCATTTTTAAAAGAAGTAACTGTCAGACAAACTCCATTTACCGCTATACTGTCCCCAATCTGAACTTTTTCAGTTACTTTATTTGCCTTTATTGTAATTTCCATTCCCGAAGATTTTTTCAGAATATTCATAGTTTTGCCCGTTTCTTCCACTAATCCTGTAAACATATTTTTCTCCTATTTTTTATTTTGCTTTAACTTTTATTATATTTGTAGACCTGCTTCAAGCTTTTATAACTTAAAATACAAAATAAGTATTTTTTTATTAAATAAAATTTTAGCAAATGAACAAATATATTTTATTACTAAATTTCATCTCTCATTATATTTCTTAAAATAAAATTCAACTCCGATATTATTATCATAAATATTATATTTTATATTGTCCAAAGTTAGTGCTTCATCTGTATTTTCAGCCGCAAATCCTGAAACAAAAGATTTTGCATTATTATCTCCAAATATTTTATTTGAAATAAATATTTCCCCTCCGTCAATCACTTTTTCCGAAAAAGCCCTCGAAATGAGAGTTTCTCCTCCCTCAAGTAAAACAGAATCAATTCCCTGTTTTCCTATTTCTCTCAACATATCATTCATAGAAAAACATTTTCCCTCTAAAAAAATAAACTTTATTTTTTTCCATTTTTTTTATTTTTTCATTATTTTTATTAATAACCGAAGTAATAATTACTGTTTTTTCATCTTCATTATTTTTTATGACATTATATTCTTCCGTTATTTTTAAATTCGGGTCGACTATTATTCTGAAAGGGTTCACTCCGTTTTCAATTCTTGCAGTAAGGCTCGGATTATCATATAAAACTGTATTTATTCCTATCATTATCCCCATAAATTTGTTTCTGTAATACTGAACCTTTTCCCTTGCCTTTTCATTCGTTATCCATTTGGAAACACCGTTTGAGAGAGCGATTTTTCCATCCATTGTAATTCCGCATTTTAAAAATAAATAAGGAATTTCTGATTTTATATATTTAAAAAACACCTGATTCAGCTCATCACACTCTTCTTTTAAAACATTCCGAGTTACTTCTATTCCTGCGGCTCTAAGCATCTCAATCCCTTTTCCTGCCACTTTGGGATTGGGGTCGTTTGAGCCTATCACACATCTTTTTATCCCCATTTTTATAATTTTTTCAGCACATGGAGGTGTCTTTCCAAAATGAGAGCATGGTTCAAGAGTTACATAAATAGTCGCATTCCTTGCAAGTTTTCCTGCCTCTTCGAGAGCATAGACTTCTGCATGGGCTTTCCCAAATACTTTATGATACCCTTTTCCGACAATCACATCATCTTTTACTACAACAGCTCCTACCACAGGATTAGGGTTTACTTTTCCCTCCCCCTGTTTGGCAAGTTTTATAGCAAATTTCATATATTCCTTGTCTTTTTCAGCTTGAGTTTTTTTGTTCATATTGTTATCCGATTTCTTTTACGAGATTTATCATTTCTATAACTGCAAATGCGGCTTCAGAACCTTTATTTCCTGCTTTTGTTCCGGCTCTTTCTATCGCTTCCTCTATATTGTTGGTTGTCAGCACACCGAATATGACAGGAATGTCATATTGCAATGATAATTGTGCCACTCCTTTGGATACTTCCGCACAAACATAGTCAAAATGTGGTGTAGAACCTTGTATTACCGCTCCAAGCGTTATTATTCCGTCATATTTTCCTGTATTTATCATCTTTTTGGCTATAAGCGGTATTTCAAATGCTCCGGGAACCCACGCAATTTCAATATTTTCTTCCGAAACATCATTCCTTGTCAATACATCAACCGCTCCTCCAACTAATTTTGATGTGATAAATTCATTAAATCTTCCCGCTACAATACCTATTTTTAAATCTTTTCCATTGAACTTTCCTTCAAATTTTTTCATTTTTCCTCCTAAAGTTATAAAGTTAAAACAATTTTCCTGCAATTAAAAAAACCGGATAATTAAAACTCCGGGGAAATTTTGATATTAAAGCTGACATTGCTATAATTGTTATCTGTTTTATACATTAAACCTTATTACATAAAATATATGAATATTTTATAAATACAATCAATATTTAAATTGATTTTATATATAATAAGATTTAATAACAAATATATAACTCTGTATTTACACATATTAAGAATATACATTAACTTATATATATTAAATTTGCACATATATACATCGACATATTAAGTATCTCAATACTTGACTATCTTAAATTTTATTATAGCAATTATTACTTATATTTCAACTTCTTCCATCTAGACTATACTATCGGTATCGGAATTGCACCGATTCATGCTCGTAAAAGCTCGCGGACTGTACCGCCGGTCGGGAATTTCACCCTGCCCTGAAGTTTAAATTGTTTCATGATACTATTTTATACTGTTTTTTCTTTTTTGTCAATCGTATTGACATAAAAAAATCTATCAGATATAATAATGATGAAAAATATATAATTTAAATAAAACGGAGGTTAAATATGAAACTTGCAGAAGCCTTGATTTTAAGAGCCGATTTACAAAAAAGAATAGAACAGTTACGTATAAGACTTAATAATAATGCAAAAGTTCAGGAAAATGATACTCCTACCGAAGATCCAAAGTCATTAATGACTGAACTTGACAATTTCATAGAGCAGCTTACTTTATTGATAAAGCAGATAAACAAAACAAATTCCGTAACTCTTTCAAATGGAGTAACTTTGACGGACATGATTGCCGAAAGGGATACTTTGACTCTAAAAGCCAATATTATGAGAACATTCCTGCAATATGCCAGTCAAAAAGTGGAACTATACTCAAATAAGGAAATTAAGATTTTGAGTACGGTAGATGTTCCGACATTACAAAAAGACTTGGATGAGCTTTCGAAAAAAATTAGGGAAATTGACACGGAATTACAGCAGGCAAACTGGCTTACTGACTTAGTTGAATAAATTTTATAGGTGTAGATTTTATTAAAAGTGAGTACAAATTTTTCCTTTTTTTGGAAATTAGGCTGCCACCCTATTCAGTAATCGGAGGAGTTACAAACTTTTTATAGTTATCCTCAGTATTGTTACATGGGTACAGTTATCGGGCAATGTTACTACCACGTACTGATTTAATAATATCGAGGGCGGGTTTCGGGAAAGATTAAAGGGATTAACCCCTTTTTTTATAGAAGTCAATTTTTATCAATAAGAAATTAAATTTATCCATTTTTTATTTATTTCTTTCAAGTTCCAATAAAAAAGAGGGTGTTTCATAAGTCAAAAATAATTTTACTAATATAAATATTATATATTTTTAAAAATCAAAATACATTATTTTTATTGATTTTATAAAAATAGTAAAATATATAAATTTTATGATTTAGTAATTTTATTTATCTTATGAGATAGCCTCTTTTTTTGTTTATTAGAAAAGAATAGTTTCTCCAATAACGTTAAATCATTTGATA
>NZ_DBHIXS010000023.1:0-9553 GCF_057270515.1 Pseudoleptotrichia sp.
CCAAAGGGTCGTTGGTTCGAGTCCAACCGGGGACGCCACTTTTTTTATTTGATATTTATTTGATAATAAATAGGAAATGTTCGGAAGATGAAGTATATATCTTTTATTGAGGAATTATACTTCATTTTTTTTCTTTTATTTGGTATAATAATAATAAAGTGAAGTAAAAGACCATACTGTCTAAGGAGATATAAAATGAGTGAATTTAATGATTTGTTTGAGGAAATGTTGAATGATTATTTACCTGAAGAAAAGAAGTCAGGAGACATTGTAGAAGCCGTTATTGTGAGAAAAGATAATGATTTTGCATATCTGGATTTGAATGGAAAACAGGAAGGAAGAATATTAATTAGAGAAGTAGAGAACTATAATATAGGAGACACTATCGAAGTGAAAGTATTGAGAAACGATGAAGAAAACGTAATAGTGTCTAAATTTTTACTTGATAAAGCTAAAGAATTTGCAACTTTGGCTGAAGGAGAAATAGTTACAGGAGTTGTATCTAAAAAGATAAAAGGAGGCTATTCAGTTAAAGTAGGTAAAAATGATGCTTTTTTACCATTTTCACTCTCAGGTTTTGAAAGAAATAATGACCATATAGGAGAAAAATTTAAATTTATAATAAAAGAAAAAACGAGAAATAATTTGACAATTTCAAGGTCTGATTTAGTAAAAAAGGAAGAAGAAGATTTTTTTAAATCAGTTAATATAGGAGATACTGCAACAGGTAAAGTAAAAGAAATACTTGATTTCGGTATAATTGTGGATTTAGGAGCGACAACAGGGTTTATACATATTTCAGAAATATCATGGGAACAGGTAGATGATTTAATAGAAAAATTTGGTATAAATGACGAGATAAAAGCAAAAATAATTGAAAAGGATGAAGAGAAAAGAAAGATAAAATTAAGTGTAAAGCAACTGGAAGAAGATCCTTGGATTTCGTTTGCTGCAAATCACAATGTTGGAGATATTGTTGATGTAAATGTTAGGGAAGTACTTGATTTTGGTTTGATTGTGGACATTGATAGAAATAATGGTTTTATCCATATTTCCGAGTTGGCATGGAACCATGTAGGAGATGCTTTAAAAAATTATAAGCAGGGAGATAGAATTAAAGCTAAGATTATTGACATTGATAATGAAAAGAAAAACTTGAAATTAAGTATTAAACAGCTGTCGGAAAATCCGTGGAATGCTGTAAAAGAAAAGTATGTGATTGGAGATATACTTGAAAAACCTATTTCTGAAATTTTTGAATTTGGATTGTTGATAGAACTTGAAAAAGATGTTGACGGATTGTTGCATGTTTCTGATTTAGGATACAGAAGAATTTCAAATTTAGGATCCAAATATAAAGTTGGAGATGTAATCAGATTTAAAATTATAAACTTCAATGATGAAAAAAACAGAATATCATTAAGTACAAAAGCATTACTTGATGATGTATGGAATAAAATAGAAGAATTTTACAGTATTGACGATATAATAAAAGGTAAAGTGATAAATGTTCAGGAATATGGTATATTTATTGAAACAAAAGAAGGAATAGAAGTATTTATCCATAGAAATGAATTTTCATGGGATAAAAATAATAAGGCAGAATATAATGTGGGAGATGAAGTAGAATTTAAGATAATTTCTATTGATAAAAATGAAAAGAAAATAGGTGGAAGTATAAAACAACTGGTGATATCTCCTTGGAAAGAAGCAGCGGAACAGTATAAAATAGGTAATAAAGTGAAGGTCTGTATTACGGAAATACTCGAAAATGGCGTACTTGTAAAATTAACTGACAGATTTAACGGACTGATACCTAAGAGAGAATTGACAGAAGAATTTTTGAAGGATATTTCTGAAAAATTTTCTGTAGGGGATGAAGTTGAAGCTGTAGTTACAGAGCTTAATGAAAAGAAAAAATCTATTATCCTTTCTGTGAGAAAAATAGGGGAAATAGAAGAAAAAAAGGAACTTGAAGAATTGATGAAAATTTATGGAGTATAATAATTGAATTACTTTATAAATTAGAAAATAAAATATAAAAAATACATTTATGAGATCTTCTAAATTATATTATTTAAAATAAAAAATAAACGTTTAGAAAAAAATATTTAAGCCATAGGCAAATTTATCATTTTTTTCTTAGTGAATAACTATTTTAAATCAATATAATTTATTGAATAAATAAATGTATTTTTTTAATATTCTATTTTTATTTTAGAAAAATTTTTTATTCTTAAAGTTTGTTATTATTCTTTTACAAATTTCCAAACGAATGGAAGTAATAAAGTCATAAGTACCATTTTGATTATATCTCCGATAATAAATGGAATAAGACCGATTGCTAAAATATCTTTTCCCGGCAAGAAAATGGCAAGCTGTATAAGTCCGAAGAAATATAGTACAAAATGAGCGAGAACTAATACGGGTATTAATTTCACATAAGATTTTGTCCAACCTTTATCTGCAAAATATCCGCAAATCATCGCTGCAAATAAAAATCCTATAACATATCCTCCACTTGGGAATAAAAAAGGTAATCCGCTTTTAAAATTAGCGAATACGGGTAATCCGACAGATCCTGCCGTGATATAGGATAATAAAGTTGAAGTACCTAATTTTCTACCATAAGCAAGTCCGATAAGCATAACTGCCAAAGTTTGTCCAGTTATAGGAACATATGGTAAAGGTATAGTAAGTTGCGACATAAGGGCAATAAAAATTGTTCCGCTGAGAACAAGAAAAATATTTTTTGCAAGTTCGTATTCTTTGTTTTTCACTTTAACCAGATTGTTGATTAATATATTTTGATTCATTTTCTACCTCCTAAATTTATATCTTTTCCATTAAAAGTATAACTAATAAAATCCAAAAAGTCAAGAAAATCGTTGTATTTTGAAAATCAGGAATTTGAAAAGTCAAAAGAGCCATAATGACTGGAAATCTTAAATTAAAATTTTAATTTTATTGACAAAAAAATACATAAGAAGTATAATAAGTTATAAAAGAATATTATTATCAAATACAACTAAATGATTACAATCTGAATACAGTGGTTTAATAGATTGGGGTGAGAAAAATCGATAAAAAATTGAACGGGACCTACGAAAAAATCTTACAAACTACGATTAAGCTGATTCAGGAGGAAGGCAGCCAAAAGCTGACGATGAAAAGAGTTGCGGAAAAAGCTAAGGTAAATAAAGCCCTTGTAAATTATCATTTTACAGGAAAGGAGAATTTGATAAAAGAGGCTGTTTCCGTTATGTCGAAAGATTTATGGACTGTATTTGATGTTTTGGATAATTATGAATTAGATGCACGAATTAGATTTGAAAAATTTCTTATAAATTTTTTAAAACAGATATTAAAATTTAAGGAGTCGATAAAATATCTATTATATGAAGGTAAATTTTTATTTGATGAACAAAAACAGTTTTCGGCATATTTAAAAAATATAGGATTACCCAAAATAAAAAAAACGATATTTGAAATTGCCGGAGAAAAAGATAATACAATCGGAGATGTATTGACACTGCAAATTTTTGGCTCACTAGTATTGCCTAATATAATTGTTACGGAGAAAAATGATATTTTCAAATTTGTATTGCCTGATATTGAAAAACAGGTACAGATATTAATGGAAAGACTCTGAAAAACTAATTTTATAATAACTGAACTAATCAGAAAATATTTAAAAAATAAGGCTGTTTCAAAATAAGAAATAAAAATAAAATAAATCAAAAATATTTCTATTTATTTTTCAAAATCTTAGTAATTTAAATTTGAAACAGTCCTATTTTTTAATAATATATTTGGATAAATTAATGAAATGTAGTATAATATATTAAATTAAAAAATAAAATTAAGGAGAAAGCTTTTTTTAAGTTAACCAAAATATGGAAAAAAAACGAAAAGTTGAATTAGAAGTCTTAAATACATTAAAAGAAAAAAAGATGAATGAAGTATTTGGGAAGACAGTAAAAAAAGAAAAGAAAGAACCTAAGAATAAAGCAAAAAAACAGAAAAAGTTTACAGAAGGTATAATTATTCAGGTTGGTGAAACAGGAACAAAGAGTTATTTGAAAAAGTCCACGCTGGGAAAGAAAAGATTAAAAAGATTAGTTAATATGATAATTTTTTTAATATTTATCGGAATGGCAGGAGTAATATGGTTTTTATTTATGAAGTATAAAACTTTTCAATTGTATTTAACCAAGAATAAGGAAGTCTTGGAGAATGGGAAAAAATATGAAGAAGAGCTAAAAATGAAAGCTGCTGAATTAAAAAGCCTGAAAAATTTAACATTAAGTAATATTAAAAACATACCTGAAGATAAGAAAAATCTGATGTTTAGTATAATTCCGAGTGGAAATCCTTTACTGGGAGAAATTCATATTACAAGTCCTTTTGGAGAAAGGATTCACCCTATTACAGGAGAGAGAAAATTTCATCATGGGATAGACTTAAGGGTTAGTGTAGGCGAACCTGTAGTTGCTACAGCTATAGGGAAAGTCAGTTTTGCAGGAGTAAAAAATGGGTATGGAAATGTGATAGTTATAGACCATATGTACGGTTTTCAAACAGCTTATGCTCATTTAAACAAAATATTGGTAAAATCAGGTGAGATAGTCGGGAAAGGTAAAATTATTGCCGAAGGTGGGAATACAGGTAATTCTACAGGACCACATTTACACTATGAAGTAAGGTATAATGGAACGCCTATCCAACCTAAAAATTTTATAGACTGGGATAGTAAAAATTTTAATATAATATTTGAAAACGAAAGGAGTGTGCCATGGGAATATTTTCTAACAATAATGGGAAAGAATTAAATGTTTCCGAGGGAATAAGTGTAATATCATCAAAAACATATGTCAAAGGGGTAATTGAAACCGATACGATGACACAAATCGAAGGAGTGTTGGAAGGTGATATTAAATGTGATAATACCGTCCATGTAAGCAGTGGCGGAAGAATAACAGGTAATATCGTTGCAAAATCAGTATTTGTAGACGGAGAAGTTTCGGGAGATATACTTGCCGAGAAAGTGGAAATAGGAGAAAAAGGAAAAGTATTGGCAAATGTAGTGTCTACATTGTTCATAATCCAAGAAGGAGGACTATTCGAAGGTAATAAAAAAATGAAAAAAGCGGAAGCATATATAGAATATGAAGAAGCTTCCGAAAATTCAGAAGAATAAAGCACTAATATCTTTATTCATTCAAATACGATACTCAAACTAAAAAAATATGAAAGAAAAATAGGAGGAATTAGTAAAAATGGGAATTAAGAAAAAAATAGCAATACTTGCTCTATTGGTAACACTTATAAGCTGCGGTGGAGGCGGCGGTGGAGGTGGAGGGACTTCAAGCCCTACACCAAGTATCCCAAGCAAGCCAAGTACGCCAAGTACACCGCCGTCAACTCCAAGTACACCGAGTGCACCTGTGGAGTCATCAAAAGATTCTAATGGAAATATAAAATGGAATGACAGAACGAGAGTATATGATAAAAATAATCCTAATAATTTAAGCAGTGCTGCAACATCTCAGGCAGGCGCAGGAGTAGTTGTAGGAGTTATAGATATGGGATTTAGTACGACAAATGCCGCTCTTCAGGCAGATATGACTAATAAATTTGGAACCAGACTTATTAAAACTAATGAACATAGCAACCAAACTGCTGATGAGGATCATGGTATAACAGTGGCTGAAGTAATAGGAGGAAATACAAATACAGGGATAGCAAAGGGAGTTACAATAGTAGCTGCTGATGCATCAACAAGAAATAATAAAGGAGAATATCATCCTGACCCTACTATCGGAATGTATAATGACTTATATAACAGAGGAGCGAGAATATTTAATCAATCTTTTGGAGTCAACAGTCAAGTAACAGATTATGATTGGAATAATCCAAGAGCCGTGGAAGGTCAGATAGGTTCGGATATTTTGCAATTCTATAAAGATAAAGTAAATGAAGGAGTCTTATTTGTGTGGGCGGCAGGAAATGAAACATTTCATAATCAACCTTCCCTCGAACCCGGACTACCTTATAAAGTACCCGAACTGCAAAAAGGCTGGATCAATGTTGTTGGACTTGCAAATAAGTATATGTCAGCTAGACCTGGGGAAACAAAATGGGATGAACTTGAAAGACTTTCAGGAGCGGGAGTAGCTAAAAACTGGACAGTAACAGCAGTGTCGGGCATTACTTATACATCTAAAGGTACAACGTATGGTGCAAACGGTTCTTCTTATGCTGCACCAATGGTAACGGCTACAGCAGCGTTATTAAAAGGAAAATATCCTTGGATGGACGGAAGTCTTATAAGACAGACTATCTTATCTACAGCTACTGATATAGGAAAAGTAGGAGTAGATGAAGATTTCGGTTGGGGACTGTTAAATGTTGATAAAGCATTAAAAGGACCTGCATTATTTGATAAAAGACTTGCACTGGCAGATAATGTCGTTGTAAATGTATCGGCAGGAACATATACGTTTTCCAATGACATCGCAGGAGATGCAGGACTTATAAAAAATGGACCGGGAACTTTAAAATTTGACGGTAAACTGACTTATACGGGAAATACTGTAATAAACAATGGAAACCTTATAATAAAGGGAACTACATATAATGCAGGAGCTACAAGAATAGCATTCGGTAATATGGTAGTAGTTGATAATGTGAACATAAAAAATGATATACAAAATGAAAATGGAAGTCTTGAAGTACAAGGAAACAATGTAACGGTTGGAGGTAACTATACAGTAGGACAGAATGCAACAACTGTTTTAAATTCCAATTCCAATTTACATGTAAAGGGAAGAGTGGTATTAAACGGGTCTAAATTAGAGCTGAAATCTGAAAAAGACGGAGAGGCACAATATGTAACTGCAAAAGGCGTGCAGTCGTCCATAACTTCGGATAATAAAATAGAAGGAAATGTTGCTAATATAGAAACAGGAAGTATGTTAAACGGGAATGTGGAAAATAAAGGAAACAGTCTTAATGCAACTTTGAGCAGAAAAAATGTGGAAGACTATGTATCGACTTCAAGTGTGGGAGATGCAATGAGAAACAATGTTGCGGGAAATCTGGAAACATCATTTAAGGAGCTTGACAGTCAGATAGAAAGAGGAAATATAAAAGAAACATCCGCATTTGCAAGAAATGCGGCTCTAATACAAAAAATGTCATTACCTACAGCAGCAGCGGTACTGGACAGTCTATCAGGACAGATATATGCTTCGGCACAGGCACTGACATTCCAGCACTCACAGACAGTGAATAAGGACCTGTCAAATAGACTGGTAATGCTCGGAACTCTTGATAATGTAGGAGACAATGCAGGATTATGGGTAACGGGGATAGGAGCGAACGGTAAGTTAAGACAGGAAGGTTTCGGAGTAGGAACTACTCACGTATACGGAGGACAAGTAGGGATAGACAAAGCATTTGGAAACAGTCTGATATTAGGAACAGCTTTATCATATTCAAAATCGGATGTAAAATTTGACAGATACGGAGGAGAGTCAAAGGCAGACGGATTTGGAATATCATTATACGGAAGACTGGGAAATAAGGAAGTACCGTATTACTTACAGGGAAGAATAGGAGCAGGATTTATAACAAGTAATGTAGAAAGGGATATACTGCTTGGAGGAACTGATACGAAGAGGGCAAAAATAGAGCATAAAGATAAAGTGTTATCGGGGTATCTTGAAACAGGATATGACATAAAGAGCGGAGGCTTCACATTGACACCGTATATAGGAATAAGTCATGATACGGTAACGAGAGGAGCATTTAACGAAGAGAACAGTCAGTTTGGACTGAAAGCGGAGAAGAAGAGATACAGTCAGACATCGGGGTTAGTAGGATTAAGAGTGGGTCAGTCGATAAACTGGTCAAGTGGAAGCAAGACGACATTCCAAGGATATGTAACACAGCATATAGGATTTAAGGAAGAGGATTTAAGTTTTGAAGCGTCGTATACAGGATTAGCGAATGCGAAATTCAAAGTAAAAGGGATAGGCTTGTCAAGAAACAGCACATGGGCAGGGATAGGAGTATTGACGGAAGTAAATCCGAGATTTGCATGGTATATAAACTATGACGCAAAAATGGAGAAACATAAAGCAGGTAACAATGTATTTACGACAGGATTTAGAGTTAATTTTTAGCAGCTTTAAAAAACATATGAAAAGTTACAGAAAAATTTAATTTTGAATACTTGTCTGAGTACTTGAGCAATCTAAGTAAAAAAGCTATCTTGAAATATGAAAATATTAAAAGATAGTTTTTTTATTATTTAACTTTAGAAATTGTACGTCAGAATAAAAAATATATGTTAGAATAAAAAAAGGAGAGGTTAAAGAGAGTAAATTTCAAAAAGATAATATATGTTTTTTATAATTGAATAAAAGGTTGACGTTATCAGAAAAATAATATAGAATACATAAAAGCGTTATTATAAAAAAATTGGATTATTTCTGAAAGGAATAGATATTTATGATAAAAAATATAAAATTAAAAAAATTTATTTTAATAATATTTGTATGTCTACAAATCTCATGCAATTCTGAAAAACAGGATAAAAGTAATAGTAAAACACAAAAAAATAAAGAAGTGGTAGGGATTCGGAACGATATAAATAATTTATCAAAGAGCGATAATATTTTAAATCCTTCAGGAATGACAATAGAAACGAGATATAATCCTCCTAAAGGATATAAGAGAGTTCAGGTAGAAAAAGGGAGCTTTGCCCAGTTTTTGAGAAATATGAAGTTGAAACCTTACGGAGAAAAGGTTTTATATTTTAATGGGCAAGCGAAAAGAAGTGAAGGAATATATGACAGTGTAATAGATGTGGAAATAGGAGACAGAGACCTTCACCAATGTGCGGATGCCATAATGCTCATAAGAGGAGAGTATTTCTATTCAAAAAAAGAATATGATAAAATAAATTTTAACTTTGTTTCGGGATTTAATGCAAAATATTCCAAATGGATAGAAGGATACAGAATAAATCCCAATGGAAAAGGCTCCTATTATAAGAAAACGGGTTCATCAAATTCATATAAAGATTTTAGAAACTTTATGAATATTGTATTTGCTTATTCGGGGACTCTCTCGCTTGAAAAAGAGATGAAACCTCAAAGTCTTGAAAATATGAAAATAGGTGATGTATTTATAATGGGCGGAAGTCCCGGTCATGCTGTAATAATAGTGGATATGGCGATAAATGACAAAGGAGAAAAAGTATTTATGCTGGCTCAGTCATATATGCCTGCACAACAGACTCAAATATTGGTAAATCCGAACGACGGTAAAATGTCGGTGTGGTATTCAATAAAAGATAAGGATATTCTTGTAACTCCTGAATGGAAATTTCCTGTGAATAAGTTGAGAAGTTTTTAATTTGAAAGGAAAAATTTAAAAATAATGGTTGAAATTCACATAAAAATATAGTATAATAACTGAGTATTGGAAAAGTGGTCGCATAGCTCAGTTGGGAGAGCACCTGCCTTACAAGCAGGGGGTCATT
>NZ_DBHIXS010000024.1:0-8574 GCF_057270515.1 Pseudoleptotrichia sp.
CCCATTGTCCTCGCCTACCTTTGCGGTTGACAAAAATTATATTACCAAATTTATTACCTTTTGTCAATACCTTTTTTTATCTTTTTTTCCTTTTTTTATCCCTCCTTACTCTTTTATCCTTCCATTACTCCCTTTATGCACTATATATCTTTTCCTCTTCTCTTCCTAAATACTATATGTTGTTTTGTTCCCTGATTTCTTTTTTTCGTTTTTTTCTATATTTTTTTTAGATTTTGATATTTTTTTTGATATTTCAGACTAAAAAAATAATTATAGATATTTTTTCATTATTTTTTTTATATCAGGAGGAAAATAATTTGGTCCTTTGATTACTTTTCCGTCCTCTCTATATATCGGATTCCCATTTTCATCTAATTTACTCAGATTACTTTTATGGATTTCATCAAAAACTTCTTCTATTATATGTTGCATTCCATGCTCTATTATTGTTCCGCAAAGTATATACATCATATCACCGAGGGCATCTGCGACTTCAACAATATCACCATTTTTGGCTGCTTCAATGTATTCTTCATTTTCTTCTTTCATTAATTCAAATCTTAAATTCTCTTTTTCATTTTCTAATTTAGCAATAGGTTTTTTAGAATTTCCTAATTTATAAATTCTATGAAATTCCTCAACACTCTTTATTTGTTTTTCCAATTTTTTCTCCTTATTATGTTTATATATAGAAAAAGACTGTTTCAAGAATAAGAATTTTAAGAATAACAAATTGACAAATTAATTATTATATTTTTATATATAATATTTATCTTAATATCTTTTATTTTCGAAACAGTTTTTTTATATTTTTATTTTATATTCTATTTTTTCTCTTATTTTCTTCTTCCTAATATTCTTAATAAGTATATGAATAGATTTACAAAATCAAGATACAATGCCAATGCTCCGTGTATTTCGATTTTATCCAGTATCGAAGCATCTTCCTCCATTGCATACGCAATTACGTTATTTTTTATTCTATTCACGTCATAAGCAATAAACACTATGAATACTGCCACTCCTAACATTGAAGAAATCCATATCAGACCTTCACTTTGAAGAAAAATATTAATTAAACCCATAACTATAAGTGCTATAAGTCCCACTATCAATATCGGTTTGAATTTACTCAAATCTTCTTTTGTAATGTATCCATATATAGCGAGTATAGTAAATAAAATTACTGTACCTGAAAATGCAGAGATAATGACATAAGGGTCATATAAAGCTCCTATTCCCGAAAGGGTAACTCCTGTCAGTACCGAATAAAGGATGAAAATAATTCTCAATACATTGGCACTGGCTTTAAAAGTTAATGCAGTAAAAGCTATCACTGCAACAAATTCCAATGCCCATGAAACCATTACTATCTGATAAGGAAGTATTCCCGCATAAAGTCCTCTTAATGTAAAATATCCCGTTACTCCCGATATCAATAGTCCGAACACCATCCATAATATACTTCCTCTGACTTTTGAAGCAGCTATTTTTTCAACATCTTCATAAGTCAAATATCTGTTTTCAGATTGTCCGTAGTTGTTCAATTCATTAAATTCGTTCATCAAAATCACCTCATCTAAAATATTTTTTAAATTATTATCTATATTCTATTTGTTAAAAATATAAATTTATAAACTTGTTTTTTATATTTTTATAACTTTTTTACCACTTTTACTTTATATTATAACCCCAAGTTAAAGGCTGAAACAAAAATCTAAAATAAAAGTAAAATTAATTTTTAAAAGGAACCTTCGATTCTTGAAGTAAAATATTTATTATTTCATCGACCGTAACATTTTCACTTTCCTGAGAACCAAATCTTCTTACATTCACTTCATTATTTTCAACTTCATTTTTTCCTATAATCAGCTGTACAGGAATTTTCTGGTCTCCATTGGCTTCTCTTATTTTATATCCTATTTTTTCATCTCTCGTATCTATTTCAACTCTTATTCCTTCATTCTGGAGCTTTTCGTAAAGTTTTTCCGCAAAAGGAACTTGTTCTTTTGAAATCGTAAGAATTCTCGCCTGTACAGGTGCCAACCACGTAGGGAACGCTCCTGCATAATGCTCTATAAGTATTCCTATAAATCTTTCCATACTTCCGTACATTGCTCTGTGTATCATAACAGGTTCATGTTTCTCACCGTCTGCCCCAATATAGCTCATTTCAAATCTTGCAGGAAGATTGAAATCCAGTTGTATTGTTCCGCATTGCCATATTCTTCCTATAGAATCTTTCATTTTAAAATCTATTTTAGGACCATAAAATGCACCGTCTCCGGGATTTAGCTTATAATCAATTCCTTTATGTTCCAAAGCTGATTTCAGATTTGCTTCAGCCATTTCCCATATTTCATCAGAACCTATTGCTTTATCAGGTTTTGTTGACAATTCAATATGATACTCAAATCCGAATAAAGTATAAAATTTGTCATATAAATCAATGATTTCAATAATTTGCTCTTCTATCTGCTCCTTAGTACAGAAAACGTGAGCATCATCCTGAGTAAATGCCCTAACTCTCATAAGGCCATGTAAAGCTCCACTAAATTCATGTCTGTGAACAAGTCCCATTTCACCGTATTTCAATGGTAAATCTTTATATGAATGAAGATTGTTTTTATAAGCAATTATTGACCCGGGACAGTTCATCGGCTTTATCGCGTATTCTTTTTCATCAATAGTTGATGTATACATATTTTCACGATAATTAAACCAGTGTCCCGAAATTTCCCACAGTTCTTTATCAAGCATTATAGGAGTTTTTATTTCCTGATATCTTCTTTTTTTATGTTCTACTCTCCAGATTTCCTGTAATTTATTAAATAATTCTACACCTTTAGGCATAAAGAAAGGAAAGCCCGGTCCATGTTCATCTACAAAAAATAAATCAAGTTGTTTTCCTAATTTTCTATGATTTCTTTTTTCAGCTTCTTCCATCATTGTCAAGTAGTCATCAAGTTCTTTTTTAGTCGCAAAAGCTACTCCATAAATCCTTTGAAGCATTTTATTATCGGAATTTCCACGCCAATAAGCTCCTGCCGTAGACATCAATTTAAATGCTTTTAGAAAACCTGTAGACGGTATATGAGTACCTCTGCACAAATCTATAAATTCTCCCTGTTGATAAATACTTACTTTATCTACTCCCAAATCATTTATTATTTCAACTTTATAATTCTCACCCATTTCAGCAAACATCTTTTTTGCATCTTCGGCACTCATTTCACTTCTTTTAAATTCATAATTTTCTTTTACAATTTTTCCCATTTCTTCTTCTATTTTCACTAAATCTTCTTCAGTAAAAGGTTTTTCAGGGTCAAAATCATAAAAGAAACCATTTTCAATCACAGGTCCTATGGTAACTTTTGTTCCCGGAAAAAGTCTCTGTACTGCTTGAGCCATAATATGTGCAGCACTATGCCTTGTTATTTCGACTCCTTTTTCACTCGTCGCTGTTATTATTTCGATTTCCCCTGATTTTTCGATTAAATATGACGGGTCAACTTGTATTCCGTCTATTACAGCACCGACAGTTGCTTTTCCAAGACTTGAACCTATCGTTTTCGCAAAATCTGCTACTGTCATAGGTTTTTCAAGTTTTCTGACACTTCTGTCAGGTAATATCATTTCTATCATTTTTGTACTCCTTTATTAGTTTTTTACATAGTTATTTTACACCATTTTTATACTAAATTCCACATAATTTTTATTTGTAAATTATTAGAAACCTGCTCCAAATGAAGGTGAACCTTTAGTGTAATTTAGCTGAACATTTTTTTCAGGGAATGTTACAATTCCAAATTTCAATGTAATTACAGGGTAATATCCTAATTTTTTATTGTCAGGCTTATCCCATTTTACTCCTGCACCTATTTCCCATTCGAGGTTTTCAAATCTATGACTTATGGTAGCCAGCCCTAAAGTAACCTTATTTACTTTTTTTGCAAGAGATGAACTTTCAAATATCTCAGGATTTGAAGAATTTGGGGCTCCGTTCTGTACATATTGAAGTTTAGCCCCTATCCACCAAGGTTTATCAGGATCAGGACCAAACATATATTTAGTTTCGAAATCATGTTTTCTGAAATTATACTGACTGAAACGATAGGATGCATTTCTATATATTCTGTCAGGTTTTTCCATTGTAAATGCATATCTCACAAAAAATTTCTCTAAATATCCTGCTTCCACTTTAAATGTGAGGTCATTCAGCCTGTCAAATCCTTTCAGATTAGTTTGTCTTATAGAATTGGAGCCGTCTATCTCCATATCAAGACCTATCTGAAAATATTTTTTTCCACGTCTCAAATCCTGTAATTTTGAATTAAAATCATTTAGATTAAATTTATTCTGCTTGTAAGTTTCTTCTTCCACATAACTTTTATAAGCCTGCTCTTCTTCATTATTGAGAAACAGTCTGTCATCACTTTTGATTTCAACATTGTCCAATACATTTTTATTAGTTTTCTCTAAGGAAAAATCCTGTTGGTTAGAATCTTTGACTACATTAATTATGTTTCCTGAAGCATCCCTACCTTCATATTTAGGTTTTACATTATTTTCATATCTGTAAAGCAGACTGATTGTCGTATAATCACTCCCATAGGAATATCTGTCATCGGAAGTTACAAGAGGAGTACCACTTAAATCTCTATACGTTTTTTTCCCGAATCCATAACTTACTCTAAAATAATGGTTCGACTCAAATTTTTTATTCTTCATTTTTGATGTATCATAGACAAATCCTATTTTATGAGTTTCCTTTTTCAATTTCAGTTCAGGTATTCCAAATGTCTGACTCGTTCCGAATATATCATTCGTCTTACTTCTGACATTTGTATAGTCTATTCCCCATTCATTATAGTTTATTGAAAACATTCTATCTCTTATAGATTCTTTATATACTCCTTTGTTCCAGCCCATATCCTCATTATAGGGATAATATTCTTTATTTCTGTCGCTAAATCTGTAAAGAAAACTGTTACCCTCATTTGAAAGATAGCCGTATTGGACTTCTCTATTAAAGTTTCTTTCGGATTTAAAATCTTTAAACTCATACTCGTCATTACTTTCAAAATCAAAACTTAAAAATCTTTTATTTGCAATATCCACTTTAAAATAATTTCTGACATACTGACCTTTCAGCCAATCATCACTAAAATGTCTATTATGACGGTTTGTAAAGTTATAGTTAAAAGTTATGTTTCCCAAATAAAAATTGAAATTATTGTTTATTCCCCATATATTTGAAGGAATTTCTATTATATCATTTCCGTTAAACATAGCACCATTCGCATTTACTTTTTGTGCTGTGAGATTTACTTCATTTGTTACTTTAATGTCATATTTATTATCAGTTCTCGCCGTATTATCAAAGAGTGTTGTAAACAGTTTCGTATTAAGAGTGCTTATATTCATTGAAGGATGTCTTTTTATTTCATTTCCCGAAGCATCTTTCAATATTTTATATCCCGTTTTAGAATTTATATCTTCTATTTTTCTGCCTTTGAAAAATTCAGGCACATAAATATCTGAATAATCCCTATTCTCAAATCCGAAATTAAAAGATAAATAGGAATTTCTGAAAGGTAAATCAATCTTGTCATTACCTATATTAATTTTTTGAGAACGGTATTTTTCATAAATTATCTTTTTAGCTCTTCTTATTTTATCGGCGTCTTCATATACTTTGTAAATTCTGCTATTATCATCGGTTGCCGAGTTTATGAATAAGTTATTAAACGCAGGATTATCCCTTGTAAAATCATATTCATATTCTTTTTTCCTGATTTCCGAATGTTTTGTCTCAATACCGAAATAGAAATTATTAGTCAAATATTGAGATAAAGTTTTCGGTTGATAACCAAAAAACTCACTCTGTCTAAAAGGATAATAATTCCCCAGTCTCAATGAAACCTCTTTTATACGATCATAAGCTGTCGTCTGAACCCATCTTTTAGAGTCTTCAAGAGACACATTATCAGCATCATCTCTTTCTTTTAAATTGAGTATTCCCTGATATTCGTCTTTATTTGAATCTAAATATTCAAATTTTATCTTTGGTCCTTTCAGATCTATGGAATAATTTTTTTTATCTCTGAATGAATTCAAATCTCCGACATATCCCGGATTTATATCAATAAATTTTTCATTATCAATCTTTATAGCGACATCGCTGTTACCGTTTGTATATTTCAAACTTTTGTATAAATCTACGTCAGTTTTTCTCGGGTCAATTTCATCTCTGTCAACTATATAATCATTTATTTTTGTCAATTCTCTCAGTGCGTCAGGATTTTGAGTCCAATAATAATCTAGATTGAACTCTCCATTTTGCCCTAACTCCTGATTTATCTTGAAATCATAAAATCCTATTCTCTTATATGAATTTACATAAGCAGTATAATCATCTTTTAATAACACTCCGTCAGTTGCTCTCATTAAATTCGTCGTCGTATTTTTATAGTTTAAATTCCAGATTCCGTATCCCAAATCATAAAATTTTCTTTCACTTTTTTCTTTTTTAGGTGTATTTACCACATTATGTTTCCACTCAAAATCCCATTCCCTTATATGATTCCCAATAGGGACAACAAACCTCTTAGCAAAAATATTTCCTGTACTTCCCTGCCATAAAGTATAGTCATTGGAAATTTTCAACGCAAGCTTTTTCTTTGTACTGACTTCAAAATCAACAAATCCCTGTGCAAATTTTCCTTTATCATAGTCAAATCCCCATATTCCAAACAGTCCTCTATCGCTGTCAGATCCTATATAAGGGAATAAAGTTGCTCTCTGACTTGCAGGTTTTAATGAAGCTACATAGTAAGGAAACTTGAACCATGTTTTTCCTGCCGCTTCCACTCCTATTTTTTTAGCAACTATTTTTCTGTTGGGATAAATGAGAATTTCATCAGCATTTACTTTGTAATTAGGTTCTTCATAAGGACTGGTTGTGAACCAGCCGTTTTTTATTGTAATTTTACTTGGATATTCACTTAATGTCTGCTCTCCTCCAAAACGTAATTTTAAATTTGTATCATAACTTTCAGAATCCATAATTTTAGCCTTTTTTGTATCCAAATCAAAAACTACTTCGTTTGTTTTTACAGTCTGACTGCCTTGAGTAAATACTACATTTCCATAGGCAAAAAGAATATTTTTTTGACCTAATTTTTTTACATTATCGGCTCTTATAGTAATATCCCCATATTTCAGTATAACTCCGTCGGTAGCTTCAATGGCTTCTTTTTCTATATCTATTATTGATTTTTCTGTCTCCAGTTCTATTACTGTTTCTTCAGCATTCGCATTAGCTGATAACAACAGGCAAAAAAGGAAAAGAAATAATATTTTATATTTATTGATTTTCATATTATCAACCTTTATTTTAAAGTTTAATTTTGCTATAGATTATACCATAAATTTAACATAATGACAAATTGACTATCCACCTTTCATTATGATAAAATTTTTTGGAAATACACTTTAAATTTAGAAGGAGAAATATTATGTTTAGTAAAATTTCAAAAGCGCTTTTTACAATATTGGGACTTATACTTACATTTTCCGCCATTTCTTTAGGAAATGAATATAAACCCGGCGAAACACTTATCTGTATAGACCCGGGACATCAAGGAAAAGGTAACAGAGAAATGGAAGAAATAGCTCCCGGTTCTTCAAAGAAAAAAGTAAAGGTAGCAGACGGAACAGCAGGAGTTGCTACAAGAAAAAACGAATACGAACTGACACTGGAAGTGGGACTGAAATTAAAAGATGCATTTAAACGTAAAGGTTATAAAGTTCTTATGACAAGAGAAACTCACAATGTAAATATAAGCAACAAAGAAAGGTCTCTTATGACAAATAAGGCTTCCTGTGATGCCTATATCAGACTTCATGCCGACGGTTCATCAAATAGAAGTCTTACAGGGGTGTCGCTTCTGACTTCATCATCTAAAAATCCGTATACTCAAAAAGTCCAGAGAGCCAGCGACAAACTTTCAAAAGACGTTCTATCTGAATTTGTAAAAGCCACAGGAGCAAGAAACAGAGGAATTTCTTATCGTGATGATCTTACAGGAACAAACTGGTCTACAGTACCTAATACTCTTATAGAAATGGGATTTATGTCCAATCCTGAGGAAGATAAAAAAATGGCTACAAAAGAATATCAGACTAAAATGGTAAATGGAATGGTAAACGGAATAGAAAAATATTTAAGAGAAAGATAAAATTTAACAAGATAAATTTTATAAAATACAATATAGCCTAAGCTCTAATAAAGAAAACAAAATGAAATGGTAAAATTTATAGAATAAATTTCATAAAATATAATGCTATATATGATATTAACAATAAATTATAAAAAAAGACTGTAAAAAATTAACAGTCTTTTTTATTTTCTTTCACTTTTCAAAGGGTTTCGTGATTTTTTCATCTAAAACATCTAATTTTTATTAAAATAATTTAGATGCAATTTTAAAATAAAACTTTTTTAATACATAAACTTAAATCCTATTCCTCCTCTTACGTTCTTACCTTTTGTATCATATCCTCCGTTTA
>NZ_DBHIXS010000025.1:0-8285 GCF_057270515.1 Pseudoleptotrichia sp.
CGGGAAGGGAAAAATTTAATATATAAAAACTGCTGTAAATCTGCATAAATACTATTCATCTGTTTTAATATATAAAATTTAGTTCAACTTTCGAAGTTGAATTTTTTATTTATAAAAATTATAAAATATAATTTAAATTTCTTTATTTAGTAAATTGGTAAATCGAAAAAAGCATAATGATTTTAATAAAATTCGTATTTTTAAAGGAGAAAGTGATAAATATCACGAATTTAAAATAATGATGAAAAATAAAAAAATAGTAAAATACGCTATTCAGATATTAATTGTACTTTTTGGAGTAAGTTTTTTGACTTTCTGCCTGATTTATATAGCACCAGGAGACCCTGCACAAGTTATGCTGACAGAATCTGGACTTATTCCAACCCCTGAACTTTTGGCTCATACACGAGCTGAACTTGGTGTAGACAAGCCATTTTATATTCAATATTGGAAATGGCTCTTTGGAGTTCTGCAAGGTAATTTTGGTAAATCGTATTCTTTGAGAATACCAGTAATTCAAAAGATAGGACAAGCATTTATACCTACATTATATTTATCCTTTTTATCACTATTTTTAATGTGTATCATTTCTATACCAGTTGGAATATTAGCGGCAGTGAAGGAAAATAAATGGCAGGACTATTTAATAAGAATGATAACTTTTATAGGAATGTCTGTACCAAGTTTCTGGCTAGGACTGATATTTTTGAGTATATTCGGGGTACAGCTTGGACTTGTGTCTGTTTCAGGAGGGCAAACGGATTTTGTTTCTGCAATTTTACCTGCCTTTACACTTGCAATAGCGATGTCTGCTAAGTATATACGGCAAATAAGGCACGTATTTTTGGAAGAACTGGGAAAAAGTTATGTAACGGGGGCAAGAATGAGAGGAATAAGGGAGCGGGATATTTTATGGAAACATGTATTGCCTAATGCAATGTTGCCAATAATAACGCTTTTAGGAATTTCTCTTGGAAGTCTTTTAGGCGGGACTGCAATTGTAGAATATGTTTATAACTGGCCAGGAATGGGCAGAATGGCTATAAAAGCTATAGTAGCCCAAGATTATCCGCTAATACAGGCTTATATTCTTATAATAGCATTCTTGTACCTTATAATAAATATAGCAGTGGATATTTCGTATAAGTATTTTGATGTGAGAGTTGGGGAGGTTGACTGATTTTGGAAAAATTGAGATTGAAAAGAAAAAATATTCAGTTGGCAGTATTTTTGACATTGGCCATTATAGTGGTTCTGATAGCAATTTTCGCACCTGTCATAGTACCAAAAAACCCTTTTAAAATGATAGCTCCAAGTTTACGACGTCCATCAAGGCAGTATATTTTCGGAACAGATCATCTTGGAAGAGATTTATTTTCAAGAATTATATATGGATCAAGATATTCAATATTTATGACTTTAGTATTAGTTTTTATAGTTTTTTTTATAGGAACTGTGCTTGGAGTGGTAGCAGGATATTTTGGTGGGATAATAGATACTGTGATAATGAGATTTGGAGATATGATGATTGCATTTCCGGGATTAATTTTTGCTATAGCAATAGCGGGGCTTTTAAATCCAAGCGCTAAAAATTCAGTTATTGCAATAGCGGCAGTTACGTGGACTAAATATGCAAGGCTTGCAAGAAGTATGGTTCTTAAAATAAAGCAGGAGCTTTATATAAAAGCTGCAAAATTAACAGGAAGCAAGGATTATTCGGTAATATTCAAATATATAATTCCAAATATGATTACAACGATGATAGTAACGGCAGTTTCGGATATAGGAACATTAATGCTGGAAATAGCGGCACTTTCATTTTTAGGATTTGGAGCACAGCCACCAATACCAGAATGGGGAGCAATGCTCAATGAAGGGAGAACGACCCTTAGCAGCGCACCTTGGATGATGATGTATCCAGGATTGGCAATAGTGATAGTTGTAACTATATTTAATATGCTTGGGGATGCGGCAAGAGATTTAATCGATATAAAAAGTGAATAGTTTATAAAAATAAAAATATATAAGGAGAAGACAAATGTTAAAAAATCGTAAAGGAAAATTTTTAGTATTAATTTTAGCTTTATTCACATTATTAGTAGCGTGTGGAGGGAAAAGTGCAAAAAGTAAAAGCAATCCAGATGAATTGGTGGTAGGAGTTACTACATTTGCAGATACTCTTGAGCCAACAGATCAGTATTTTGGATGGGTTATAACTCGTTATGGTGTAGGAGAAAATTTGACAAAGTTTGATGAAAAAGGGAATTTACAGCCATTGCTTGCTGAAAGCTGGAATTTAAGCAATGATAAGTTAGAATGGACATTTAAAATAAGAGATGGTGTAACTTTCTCAAATGGGCATCCGTTAACAGCAGAAGCAGTAAAAAAATCAATTGAAAGAGTTTTTAAAAAAAATAAAAGAGCTGAAACATATTTTAAATATGACTCAATAGAAGCTAATGGACAAACTTTGAAAATAAAAACAAAGGAACCTGTGGCAATATTACCTGATACGTTAGCAGATCCATTATTTCTTGTTGTAGATACATCTGTTAATACAGATGAGTTTGCACAAAAAGGGCCAATAACAACAGGACCGTTTATTGTTCAGGAATTCAAGCCTGGTGAACATACAGTTGTTGTAAGAAATGAAAAGTACTGGAATGGAAAAGCAAAATTAGCAAAAGTAACATTTAAAGATATAAATGATCAAAATACAAGGGCATTATCGTTAAAATCAGGAGAAATTGATGTGGCGTATAACTTGAAGGTTACTAATAAAGCTGATTTTGAAGGGGATAAAAATATTATAATAAATGAATTGAAATCGCTTAGATCAACTTATGCCTTTATGAACCAAACTAAAGGACTTAAAGATAAAGTATTAAGAGAAGCAATAATAAGAGGTGCAAATAGAGAAAACTATACACAAAACTTATTACAAGGTGGAGCAACTCCAGGAAAAGCACCAGTACCTCCGACATTGGACTTCGGATTTAATGAATTAAAGGATGAAAATGCTTATAATCGTGAAAGTGCTAAAAAATTATTAGCAGATGCAGGTTATAAAGATGTGGATGGAGATGGATTTGTAGAACGTCCTGATGGATCAAAACTTGACTTGAACTTTGTAATTTATACAAGTAGAGAAGAATTAGGAATCTATGCTCAGGCATTTCAGACAGATATGAAGGAAATTGGAATCAAAGTAACATTAAAGCCTGTGAGTTATGAAACAGTTTTGAGTATGAGAGACGATTCAAACTTTGATATGTTAATTTGGAACGTACTTGCTGCAAATACTGGAGATCCTGAAAAATACTTGCATGAAAACTGGTACAGCAAAGCAGAAACAAACAAAACAGGTTATTCAAACCCTGAAGTTGACAAAATGCTTGATGAGTTATCAAAAGAATTTGACAAAGCTAAGAGAAAAGACCTGATTGTAAAAATACAGCAGTTAATAATGAACGATGCTGCTACAATGTTCTTTGGATATGAAACTACATTCCTTTACAGCAACAAAGCAGTAACAGGACTTAAAATGTATCCAATGGATTACTACTGGATAACAAAAGATGTAGCAAAAGCTAATTAAGGAGAATTTATGTTGGAGATAAAAGATTTGACAATTCAGTATGGAGATAAGGATCCAGTAGTTGAAAATTTTTCTCTTTCATTGAAAAAAGGTGAAATAATAACAATAGTTGGGGAAAGCGGTAGTGGAAAATCTACCGTTCTTTCTTCTATTTTGGGACTATTGCCAAATGGAGGGAAAATAATTTCAGGCGATATAATTTATAATGGAGAATCAATGCTCAGTAAAAGCCTTAATCAATGGAGGGAACTGCGAGGGACTGAAATAACTATGATTTCACAGGATTCAGGAGGAACTCTTAATCCAATAAGAAAAATAGGAAAACAGTTTGTCGAATACATTCAGACACATTCCAAAATGTCAGCAAAAGAAGCTGAAGAAAAAGCAGAAGATATGTTTTCCAAAGTAAACTTGCCAGATCCTGAAATCATTATGAAAAGCTATCCGCACCAACTGTCAGGTGGAATGAAACAGCGTGTAGGAATAGCAATGGCACTAACTTTCCATCCAAAAATTATTCTGGCAGATGAGCCTACAAGTGCATTAGATGTTATAACACAGGCTCAAATAGTAAAGGAAATAATGGATCTCAGAAAAAAATTTGACACTTCTATCATAATGGTAACTCACAATCTGGGAGTTGCTGCATATATTTCAGATAAAATAATTGTTATGCAGAATGGAAAAATAGTTGATGCAGGTAATAAAAATGAAGTTATAGAAAATCCAAAAAGTGAATATACTAAAAAATTGCTAGAAGCTGTGCCTGAAATTGGAGGTGAAAGGCTTGTCTAATATTAATGACGTAATTCTTGAAACAAAAAATCTTACAAAAATTTATGAAAAATTAAATGATAAAAAAGTAGTGGCTTGTAATAAAGTGAATTTAAAAATTCATAAAGGAAAAACTTTGGGAATTGTTGGAGAATCAGGATCAGGAAAAACAACACTTGTAAATATGCTTATGGACTTGGAAAAGCCAACCTCTGGAGAGATTTTATATCACGGAAGGGATATAAGTAAGTTTACAAAACAGGAAGTGTGGGAAAATAGACAAAATATCCAAATAGTCTTTCAAGATCCATGGTCAGCTTTTAATCCCAAAATGAACGTTATGAAAATCCTCACAGAGCCATTATTGAATTATAGTAGACTAAAAAGATCGGAAAGAAAGCAAAAAGCTATAGAACTTCTTAAAATGGTTGACTTGCCTGAAGAATTTGTAACAAAGTATCCTCAAAATATGAGTGGTGGGCAAAGACAAAGGCTTGGAATCGCAAGAGCAATTTCGCTTGAGCCTGAGATACTTATATGCGACGAGGCAACTTCCGCGGTTGATGTCTCCATTCAAAAAAACATAGTGGAACTTCTTGTAAAGTTGCAAAAAGCAAAAAAAATAACAATGATTTTTATATGCCACGACATAGCACTGATAGAATCTTTTGCACACGAAATCGTAGTAATGTACCATGGAGACGTAGTGGAAACGATAGAGGGTGGACAAATTTCTGAAAAAGCAAAACATCCATATACGAAATCGTTATTGAGTGCAATTTTTCCTGTGTGTGGTGAAATGGTGGAAGTTAAGTAGTTTTACTGTTGTTTATATAACAAAAGTTTTATTTCTTATAATTTTTATGCTATAATTGTTATATATATTTATGTATAGGGGTGATAAAAATGAGTAAAACAACTTATGCATTTAAATTAGACGATGATTTAAAATTTGATTTGGAAAATGTATGCGAAGAATTGGGAATAACACTACCTGTTTTTTTTACAATGGCAGCCAAAAAATTGGTTAGAGAGAGAAAACTGGAAATTAACTTGTCAGAAAAAGATGATTATTTCTGCAGTGAAGAAAATATTACAAGACTTCTAAAAGCAAAGGAACAAATTGAAAAAACTGGTGGAACAGTTCACGAGGTGCTGTAATGGTAAAAAGATGGTCTGATGAAGCATGGGAAGATTTTCTTTTTTGGCAGAAGAATGATAAGAAAGTTTTTAAAAAAATATTAGAACTTATAAAAGACATTGATAGAAATGGATATGCTGGTATCGGAAAACCTGGAGGCTTGAAGCATGAACTGTCTGGCTACTGGAGCAGGAGAATTAATGAAGGAAATAGAATTGTTTATAAAATAGAAAATGGTGAAATTTGGTTTTTGCAATGCGGTTCTCATTATAAGAAAAAATAAAAAGGGTGGAAAAATTTTCTGCCTTTTTTTGAGTTTGGTTTAAATAAGTTTCATTGAATTATTAAATATTTTTGATAAGTATTTTTTGATTGAGTGTGTTACTGGAGTGTACCCAAAATTTTGTATGATATAATAAAATCAATATGGCAAAACAGCTTACTAATGAAAATATATTAAGACAGAAGATTAAAAATAGATTAAAAGAGCTTCAAGATAAGGGAATAGTAGATAAAAATATAAAACCGGAAGATTTAAATTATGAAAGAATATTTTATGAAAAGAATTGATAGATTTTTTAAAAATTTCTAAACCAAATAAGGAGAAAATAATAAAATGATTAAAAAAATATTGTTTATAATGATAATGATTAGTAATATTGTCTATTCAGAAGAACATTTTAGAGATTTAAAATATTTTGAATATACTTATATTGATCCTCCAATAAGTATATCAGAACGAAATTATGTAATAAAGCATAAAAATGAAAATAAAACGGTGTTTTATTTTAGATTAAAGGGGTTGTATCGTGGAATAACACGTAGCAGAGATAAGGATGAAATACTAAAATATATGACATTAGAAAATTTAGAAAATTATTATTCAAGGTTTAACCCTAAAGATAAATCTTATTATGGACAGTTCCTATATGGTAAATGGACTATCACAAATAATAATAAAACTAATGTGGAATTGTATATAGTAACTGTAGATGAAAACGGAAATATACATGAAAATAGGTATAATAAATTTCCAAATTTAGGACAAGCGTATCATATACATTGGTATATAAATGAGATAGATGAAAATAATGCACAAGGTTACTATTCTGTACCAGATTATGGAGAGATGATGACAATAATGACGCCAAATAAGATAATTTTCAAGAATCCTGATTTTTTTGCACCAGAAGAGAACAGATTATACGAGGAGTTAATATCATTATTTTATAATGAATTACCAGAAAGTTTTTTTAAACAAAGAAAGGAAAATCGAGCATACGAAATAAGAAGAATAATGTCTAAATATAATTTAAATTTAAAGGATATAGAAAATATATACCGTAAATTGAAATATTAATTGCGACATTTTACCAATTTTTTTCAAAAACTTATTTCTGTTATTTCAAAAATAAATTCTCTACTACAAAAAAATAAAGAACAATTAGAAAAGAGTATTACTCAAATTCCTGAATTAGTAAAAAATAGTGAAAAACTATTAGAAAATACTAATAATAATTTAGAAAAAATAAACTTAATTAGTGGAAGATGTCAATAGCATATAAAAAGTTTCTAAATAAAGATATTATTGACACTTCTAGTAGTGTATCTACGACTTTAGAAAATATTAAAAATGTTTCTTTTAGTGTTGCAGAATCAAGTAAATTTATTGCTAATAAGTTTATAGAAAAAACTACTAGGATAAAAAAATATTAGTAGTTTTCAAGTTTAGCAAATATTGTTTTAGATTCTCATGGTATATTAAGAAAAATCTTTAAAAAGAAAAAAGTTAGGAGGAAATTACGGGAATAATAGCTTGGTTAATACTTGGTGGTTTTTCTGGTTGGATAGCTGTATAATAATGAATAAAAATCCTTCAATGGGAATGATAGCTAATATAATAACAGGAATTATTGGTGCTTTTATTGGTGGAATAGTTTTTAATTTTTTTGGACACCAAAAAGTAACAGGATTAAATTTTCATAGTGTTATAGTATCTGTGATAGGAGCTTGTATTTTGCTTTGGATAATTGGAGCAGTTAATAAAAAATAAACAAAATTAAATTTTTCAAAGTGGAATGTTAAAATAGTAATATTTGGAATTTTATACAATAGTTCTTAATAAATTTTAACAATAAATTCCTTATTAATAAATTCAAGAGAGCTGTCTCATAAAGTAGAAAAATTATCATGAGTTTTTATATTTTTTTAGTTTGTCGCAATATATTATAGAATTTATGTATTAAAACCAAGTTATTTTGGTTTTGAATATATTGATAAATCATAAAAAAAGAAGGACTACAACATTTTGGTGTTAATAATCCTTTTGAATAAAATTCTGTTTTATTTTTTGAATTTTAAATATAATAATAAAAATAATAATTTTGACATAATCATTAATTATAGATAATATTTCTTATTCTTCATTTAATCTAGCAAGAAAATGTTTAAATTGTTCTTCATCAGTGTCTAATTTTCCGAAAAAAATTTCATCGATTTGCTCAACTAACGGAACAGCTTTTTGTAATACTTCTTCTCCTTTTTTGTTTAAAATAACAGCTTTTGCCCTTGTGTCTCTTGAATGTTCCTTTCTTTTTACAAAATCATTTTTTTCTAATAAATTTAATATTTGAGATACTGTCATAACATCTATCCCTGAAAGTTTTGAAATCATAACTTGCGTGACTTCGTTGCTGTCTTGTGATAAATAAGCAAGGGAAGCTAAAACAACAAATTGAGGGTGTGTTAAGTTCATTTTCTTTAGTTCTTTTT
>NZ_DBHIXS010000026.1:0-5935 GCF_057270515.1 Pseudoleptotrichia sp.
TATCAAATGATTTAACGTTATTGGAGAAACTATTCTTTTCTAATAAACAAAAAAATTCGACACTTAGATGAAAAATCAGGTGTCGGATTTTTATTTTTTATTGAATATATGATATAATTAATCATATAAATTTGAAGAAAAAAGAAGGGAGAAAAGCAGCATTATATTAAAAAGCTGCAAATTTGAATAATGAAATTAATAGTAGGACTGGGAAATCCCGGAGAACAGTATAAACTTACGAGACATAATATAGGATTTATATTTATAGATGAATATTTGAAAGAAAACAATATAACTGATATAAAGGAAAAATATAAGTCCGAATTCGTTCAGACGACTTACAGGGGGGATAAGGTCTTTTATCAGAAACCTCTTACTTTTATGAATTCGAGTGGGGAAGCTGTGAGAGAAGCTGTGAGATTTTTCAAGATAGATCCTGAAACGGAGCTTTTTGTCATTTATGACGATATGGATATGGAATTTGGAAAATTAAAGATTAGAAAAGACGGAAGGTCAGCAGGACATAACGGGATAAAATCCATAATTCAAAATGTGGGAGAGAAATTTATAAGAATAAAATATGGTATAGGAAAACCCAAATCAAAAGATGAAACGATAGGGTTCGTTTTAGGTAAATTTACTCCTGATGAAAAGGAAGTTTTGAAAAATGACAGAGAAAAAATGTTTAGACTGATAGATGACATAAAAGATGAAATGCCGTTAGAAAGACTGATGAATAAGTATAATACGAGATAAGTAGATTTATTAAAAACTATAGAAGAAAAAAGAAGAAGGTACAAATAAAAGTATAAATTAAAGGAAAAGTATGAAAAAGTTTAAGTTGGAAAAACAGTATCAAAGAATGAAAATTTCCCAGTATTTGAGAGAAGTACAGAATTATTCGGGAAGAAGTTTAAGAAATGTGGAAGTTTTTTTAAACGGAAAACAGGTAAGAACTACAAAAAAACTCCCTTCAGGGGGAATACTCAAAGTAATTGAGAAAAATAAAGGAACGGATATAAAGCCAATAAAACTGAATTTGGACATAGTGTATGAAGATGAAGATTTGATGATTGTAAATAAAGAGCCGTTTTTGCTGACGCATCCGACACAGAAAAAAGCAGATTTTACACTGGCAAACGGGATAGTACACTATTTCAAAGAAAAGTATGGTCAGGAAATGGTGCCGAGATTTTACAACAGGCTGGATATGAATACATCAGGTCTTATAATCATTGCTAAAAACAGTTTTGCTCAAGCATTTTTGCAAAATTTTTCGGCTTTTGAGAAAAAATATTTGGCAATAGTTGACGGTATTATGGAAACAGATGATGAAATTATTATAGAAAAGCCCATATACAGGGACGGAGATAATCTTGAAAGAATAATAGATGAAAGAGGACAGTATGCAAAAACGGTGATAAAACCTTTGAAAAAATTTGATGATAAAAATGTAACCCTTGTAGAATGCGAGCTTTTTACAGGGAGAACTCATCAAATAAGAGTACATTTAAAGTCTATAGGACACACAATAGTCGGAGATGAGCTTTATGGAAAGGGTCTTGATATTGAAAAAGGGATAAAAAGGCAATTTTTGCATGCTTATAAAGTCAAATTTACACATCCTGTTAAAAAAGAAGAAATGGAAATAGAAATACCGATATTTAATGATATGAAGGAATTTTTGGAAAGATGAAACAAAATAGAAAATACTTGACTTTAAAAGAGTTTAATCGTATAATAAGTTAAAAAAATTTAATAAGGGAGTGGAATCATGAAAAAAATAATTTTAATGTTAGTAATTTTATTTGGAATATTGAGTTTTTCGGAAAATAATTCAGATTTTAAAGTACCCGGTGAAGGAGAAAAATTTACTACGGACGGAAATCTTCATGAAGATAAAATATTGAATAAATGGCTTGGAGCAAATGAGGCTTCTCATAAAATAACTAAAGACGGAAAAGATTATCTTTTTGTTCTTTCTATAGGAGTAGAAGGGAAAGAAGAGGAAGAGGAATACAAGGAAAAGGCTGTCGCATACAAAAATATGTGTATAAGAGTACCAAAACCGTCTAAAGGAGTACCGATAGGTTCCAATTTGTGTATAGGTTATGATACAAAGTATAAAAAACCGGCTGCTATCGATTTGGAAACAGGGAAAATTATGTTTTTTTTGAGTGAATAAAAATAATTGCAGATATGAAATAAAAAAGGAACTGTCTCGAAAGGAAAATTTAAAAAATAATATGAAAAAATATATTTATGAATAACTGTTACAAGTGTAATTTTAGCAGATGAAAAAATATATTTTTCATGTATTTTATTTCTATTTTGAATAGTTCCTTTTTTAATAAATATAATTTGAAGAAATACATTAGAAAATGCTATAATTTATATAATAATTCTGAAAGGAGTTTGAATATGATGATAACTGATAAAATAAAAGAATTAAAAGAAAAATGCTCCTATAAAACGGCGTTAGTCGATATAAAGACGAAAAATAAAATTACATTCAGTCAAATGGATATAAGATCAGATAAAATCTGTACCTATTTTGAAAAAAAAGGATTGAAAAAAGGGGATAAAATAGTAATTTTTATTCCTATAGGAGTAGAATTTTACCTGATTTTGACCGCCATATTAAAAATGGGAATGCAAGCCGTATTTATAGACCCTTATGCCGATACCGAATATATAAATAAATGTTGTGAAACGGTTTCTCCCGAAGGAATAGTCGGAAGCGGAAAAACTATTTTAAAAGGATTTTTTTTGAAAGGGATAAGAAAAATCAGAAAAAAAATTAATTATGTCAAAATGTTAGAGCAAGCTGAAGGACTGCCTCCGATGAAAAAGAAAAAAATTAAAAAATATGAGAGGGCTGAAGAACAGATTAACGAAAAAACGCCTGCACTTATCAGTTTTACCGACGGGGATACAGATTTTTCTAAAATTATTACAAAAACACAGGGATTTCTGCTGGGACAATATAATGTTCTTGAAAAAAACCTGAAATTCGAGAAAGAAACGTCCGTTTATTCTTCTTTTCCCGTATTTGCACTTTTCCATATGGCTATGGGGAATACTACTTTTATTTCTGATATAGATTTAAGAAAACCTGTGGAAGCAAATCCCGAGGATATAATCAGGCAGATAAAGGCAAATAAAATACAGAATATAATGTTATCACCTGTGGTATTTGAACAAATTGCGGATTATTCCGAAGGAAAAAAAGTACAGCTGAAAGATGTTAAAAATATATATATTTATGAAGCTCCTGTATTTCCTAAGCTTATGGAGAAAATTCGGAAAATCTTTACAGAGGCTGAAATAAGAGTTCTGTATGGTATGTCCGAAGCAGGACCTATTTCGATACTGAATTTTGAAGATATAGCGGAGGAAGATATTGAAAATATGAAAAAAGGAGCGGGACTGCTTGTCGGAAAAACGGTAGATGAAATAGAACTTAAAATAGAAGAAAACGAAATATTCGTAAGAGGAGAAAATGTAATAAACGAATATACAGATATTCAGGAAAATTCTAAAGACAAATGGTATAGAACAGAGGATATGGGATATATTGACGGGAAAGGTCGACTTATGCTTTTAGGAAAAGTAAAAAGACAAATAAAGATTGGAGAAAATGTTTATTATCCTTTAGCGATTGAAACTGCTTTTTCTTTCTGTAAAGCTTTGAAAAAATCAGTTCTTACATTGAAAAATGATAATTTATGTCTAATTGTAGAGAGAAATCCCGAATTTAAAGATGATTTAACTGAAAGTAAGGAAATTATGGAATTAAAAGAAAAATTCGGTATATTTGAAATAACGGAAGCTGAAATCCCTGTAGACAAAAACTTGTAGATAAAAAAGGTAACAATAAAATACAGTTTTTTACTTGTGGAATATATTGAAAAGTTAATTAATTTGTGATATACTTAACTTATGATAAGTATATTAATAACTTAATATATAAAATTTTTAGGAGGTAATAGTAATATGGCAGTTAAAGTAGCAATTAACGGTTTTGGAAGAATTGGGAGATTAGCATTGAGATTAATGGCTGATCATCCTGAATTTGATGTAGTTGCAATTAACGATTTAACAGACGCTGCAATGTTGGCGCACCTGTTCAAATATGACACAACACAAGGAAGATTCAATGGAGAAATTGAAGTGAAAGAAGGGGCATTCGTAGTAAACGGAAAAGAAATTAAAACTTTCGCTGATGCAGATCCTGAAAATTTACCATGGGGAAAATTAGGAGTAGACGTAGTATTGGAATGTACAGGGTTCTTTACTTCTAAGGAAAAAGCTGAAAAACATATTAAAGCCGGAGCAAAAAAAGTAGTTATATCCGCACCGGGTTCAGGAGAAATGAAAACAGTAGTATTCAACGTAAATAACAATATTTTGGACGGAACAGAAACAGTAATATCGGCAGCTTCTTGTACAACTAACTGTTTAGCACCAATGGCTAAAGTTTTACAGGATAAATTCGGAATAGAAGTTGGGTCAATGACTACTATCCACGCTTATACAGGAGACCAAAATACTTTAGATGCTCCTCACAGAAAAGGTGATTTCAGAAGAGCAAGAGCGGCAGCTGCAAATATAGTTCCTAATACAACAGGAGCAGCAAAAGCTATAGGACTTGTAATTCCTGAATTAGCAGGAAAATTGGACGGAGCGGCTCAAAGAGTACCTGTTCCTACAGGTTCATTGACTGAGTTAATTTCAGTTTTGAGTAAAAAAGTTACTAAAGATGAAGTAAATGCAGCTATGAAAGCAGCAGCTAACGAATCATTCGGTTATACTGAAGAGCCATTAGTATCTTCAGATATAGTTGGAATTCATTTCGGTTCATTGTTTGACGCAACTCAAACAAAAGTTATCGAAAGCGGAGATAAACAATTAGTTAAAACAGTTTCATGGTATGACAATGAAATGTCTTACACTGCTCAATTAGTAAGAACATTGAAATACTTTGTTGAACTTGCAAAATAATAAATTTTGAATTAATATGATTTGAGAATTACTGTAATAAAATCGGCTGATTTTTCAGTCGATTTTTTTGTTATTATGTTTTTAAAATATAAAATTTTAATAATATAATATATAATCAAAATCATAAAGTGAAAAAAACAAACAATATATGTTTTAATTAAAATATCTGATTTTAAGCATAAATTTTGTTTATTCAAAATTTTAAAAAAAATATTTTTGAAATATTGACTTTTTATGGAAATAAGATATAATTTTACTAAGATGAACTTGATATTTTTTAATTAAGAAAAAATTTATATAAAATTTTTACTAAGATTGTTAATAAATATTGATACAAAAATGTTCAATAAGTAAATTAATAAGAGTAAAAATAATAATGATAAAAAATAGTGATAGTGGAAAACAATAGTGAAATTGATAGAATATTGTAAATAATATTTTGTAAAAAATATACTTGTTTCGTTGTTCTAATATAATTATTTTTGCTGTAATATAGTGTACTGTAAAAATATATTTATTTCATTTGCAAAATTTTACTTATTCAAAACAGTCATTCACTAAGAAAAAATCAAAATGGATGATTTTTTCTAAGGTTCATTTCCTGTTTTTCATTGTAAAATTTAGAAGAATTCATAAATATATTTTTTACAGTTTAAAATATTAGGATACATATTTTTGTAACATTTAGTGATAAAGAGTTTGTTGATAAATTTTTGAAATAAGGAAATATTTAAAACATAGTATATTAAAATAAAAGATATAAAGGCATATTAAGATGAATAAATATCTAATATCAAAACAATAAAACAATGAAATAATAAAACAATGAAACAATGAAACAATGAAATAATAAAATAATAAAATAATAAAATAATGAAATATAAGTCATTTGATTAAAACAAGTAAATGAAAGTCAAAATAAAAAAATTGG
>NZ_DBHIXS010000027.1:0-2797 GCF_057270515.1 Pseudoleptotrichia sp.
AGTTCATTAGTATACACCTCTTTTTAAATTCTCTTTACCATGATTTATCATAATTGGAGTGTCCCCCAAAATTTTCGTCTATTTTTCTTCCCGTCAGTTCTTCCATTATTGCGATAATTTCTTTTGAGCTATGATATTGACTATTTAGTTTTGCCGTAATTCTGAGAGCTTCTTGTGAAAGCTCATGAAAAAACTCAAAAACCGGAGATCCTACCTCGACTTCTTTTTGGCTCTTCATGTATTCAAGAAATTCCTGTAACTGCATATTCGCTCTCCTTTTTACCTGTTTTTATCAAAAAAATTCGCAAGAAGTTTGATTGCCTGATTCACATATTCTTCTTTGTAGTACAGGTCAACATGGCTTGCACCCTCTATCACTTCTAATTTACCAAGTCCTTCCGACAACTCTACCGCCTGTTTGGCAAAACCTATGGTATCGGCTTTTGAACCTGAAATAACAAGTAACGGATGAGACCACAATTCATTCATAAGGTCAAATGCAGAGTATCTAAGCACTTTATCCAAACTTGAAAAGACCATCTGCCCTGTCGATCGTGGATTTTCTCCTACTCCTCGATAGTAGGATCGTGCTTCTCTAAAAAGACTGTATTCTGGAAATTTCATCGCTTCTTCATCGGATGCCGCCACCGTTTCCATAAGCTGAACTTCTTCTCCGTTTACTTCTTCCGTTCTTCTAAGCGATACTGCTTTTAAGGTAGCAATCATATTTTCTTTTGTTCCCTGACCTTGCCTTAATCCTTGCCCCATATCTACAGGAACTACCGCTCCGATTGCCTTAAATCTTTTCTCCGTCTTAGCACAGTCGATTGTATATGCTCCACCTGCACAAATTCCTAAACCAAAAATATTATCCTGATCTATGAATTTTTGTGTAGTCAAATAGTCCACTGCACACCTTATATCCTCTACTCTTTGAAACGGATCTGTAGTAAAATGTGGTGTTCCCTCGCTTTCTCCCATATATGCTCCATCAAATGTAAGTACCACATATCCATATTCCGACATTTTTTCTGCATATAATGCGGACGGCTGTTCTTTTACAGCTCCTTCCGGATGTGCGACTACTATTGCCGAATATTTGTTTTCTTCATTAAAATCCTTGGGCAAAAATAATTCTCCTGATAGTTTTAACAGTTTATTATTGAACGTAACTTTATTTTTCATATTTAGATACCCCTTTCTATTTCGCTTGACCATTCTTTTAATATTTCTTCTGAATCATTAGTTATTGAATTTAAATTTATCATGTTTTTAATTTCTCTTATGAAAATTGAATAGTAGTTTTCCTCTATAGAAGTAGCTTTTATTAGAGGAGTGTTGGTACAAGAAAAATCAGTATTATAATATGCGTCTCCTACGACCTCATATACCTTAACAGAATTAATATTTTTATAATTATTCCCATTTCCATCAATCCTTCCCCTAAAACCTTCTATGTGCTCAGAAAACTTATTATTGATAATAGAATTTTTAAATTTTTTATTAGTTTCAAAAGTGTTCGAATAATTTAAACAATTAAAAAATAAAAACAAAAATAACATCGTATATTTTTTCATTAGTATATCACCCTATCCTTATATTTTTTTTCTCATTTTTTATGAAAAATCCCTGTTTCTATTTTAGCCTTTTTAATCTTTAGCTATCCGTTATTATAAATTCTTAACAAAAAACTTTTAATTTCCCACTTATAAACTCAATTGTTACATCTATATTTTCCCCTTCTTCTCCATCAATGCTTACGTCAATTTCTTCTGTAACTTTTTTTATTTCACAGTTTTTGGCTTGTAAAGTTCGGATGTAATCGTTGTTTGTTAAGTTACTGTTCATTAAGTCTATTAGGATTTTTGGAATATCCAGCGGATTGTCAATGTTTTTTACGATTAAAATATCCATAAATCCGTCATTCATACTGGCTTCATCAATTACATTTTCAAATCCTCCAACACTTTTTCCATTCAGAATTGCGTACAAAATAGCCTTTTCCTTCACTTTCTCATTCCCATCCAGCACAATATCCAAGTCAAAAGTCTTTATATTTGTAAGTTCTCCAAGTCCATTTATATAATAGGCAATTTTCCCAAATGTTTTTTTCAATGTTTTGTCTGTATTGTAGGAAATTTTAGTAAATAGTCCGCCAGCATACGAAGACAAGAACACAGTTTTTCCATTGATTAATCCAAAATCAATGTTTTTAGCAGTTTTTTTAGTAATTTTCTCTATCCAGTTTTCAATATTTTCTTCAATTTTCAATGCTTTTGCAAAGTCATTTGATGTTCCTGTCGGAAATATTGCAACTTCTGGAAACTCAATGTTTTTAGAATAAAGTTCACTTAAACAACGGCTTAATGTTCCATCTCCACCTGATAAAATCAAAATATCATATTTTTCATTTTTTAAAATTTCTGTAAGCAAATCATAATTCTGATTTATGCTGTAAAGTGTCAATGTAATCCCTTTTTCCAGCAGTTTTGTCGTGATTAAATCAAAATTGCTTAAAATTATATTGGCATTTCCAGATTTTGGATTGTAAACCAAAATAGCCTTTTTTAATTTTTTCATATATTCTCCTATTTTTTTAATTCGTTATTTAAAAGAGTTTATAAAATCTTATTAATATTATATTTTTTATATTCTTGTCACATAGATATTATCTCACATCACTTTTTTTATAATTGTTTAACAATAAATCAAGATTTTTTTCTATTCGGATATCTGTATCATTATTTACTTTTACAAAATCTCATTAACCGAATAATCAGAATAAATCTTTTCTCCA